>JBIOFT010000101.1:0-13945 GCA_044447375.1 Terriglobales bacterium
GAGTTCGCCAGTGAGATGCCACTGCGGCCGCTGCCAGTCGGTCGCTACTCGATCTGGGTCACCCAGGCAGCGCAACAAGTCCAACTTCAGTCCACGCCGTTGAGTGTCTGGCTCCGCTGAAGCGCGCTGACTAACCTGGGCTTGAAGCAGCCGGGCCGGCTGGCCGCGCTGGCGCGCGACCAACTCGGCCTTTATCGTAGGTAAACCAATGGCCAGCGCGTCCAGGACGCTGGCCCGCAGCTAAAACCCATCGCGTTAGGTGGCACGAAAGGCTGGTCGGCCATGTTCTGTACGCGCATACAGCGCTGGACCGCCCCCACCCTGCTGACACTCCAGCTCGCTGCGCCCGCCGCGCTACACGGTCAGGCCCCGACCAGCCAGATCGGACATTCCTCCACACTTGTCGGGACTGTGACTGACACGGCGGGCCGACCCATCGCCGCCGCAAACATCACCGAGGCGATGTCCCACGCGACGTCGGTGTCGGACTCCGCCGGGAGGTTCCGGCTCGACGGCGTTCACGCTGGGCTGGCGCAACTCCAGGTCTGGCGCGTCGGGTATCTGCGCGGCGAGTTCAGCCTCCTAGTGCGACCCGACACGACGCTTCGCGTTGCCGTTCAACTCGCCATCGACTCCGTGGCCATGGCCCGGGCGGCGGATCCCTCCGCGCCTACCTGCCAAGGCCGCGTTGCCCACATACGCAACAGCACCGGTCATCCGGTGATGTTCATGTGGTGGAACGGGATGAACAACTTCAGCGCGACCCTTGGTTACGCGCCGCCGGGCCTTTCCGAGTTCTCGATTCCCGACACCTATCCGCGGGGCATTGCCACGCCGCAGCAAGCGATCTCCACGCAGGACGAATTGGCCCTCAACATGAGGGTCGACTGCGGCGCTGCCGCTCGGCCGCGTAACCAGTAGCACGGTCCGCGCTCTTGCCCGGCGGCAATCCGACGCGTCATCTGGGTTGGCAAACGGCTTCCGTGCCACCTAGCTTGGGCTTGAAGCTGCCGGGCCGGCTGGCCGCGCTGGCGCGCGACCAACTCGGCCCTTATCGTGTCATGAACGGGGCCAGCGCGTCCAGAGCGCCGGCCCGCAGCTCAAACCCATCGCGTTAGGCGGCACTGGCTCGTCGAGGGCCTATGGCTAGGACCGCATTTGCTGCCGGTGGCGCCATGGTCGCTGCGCTCGTTGCCTATACAACGGGCGTGTGGGCCGAGCGCCTGAGCGGGCAACTTCGCGCTTGGCACGTGCTCGCCTTCTGGATAGGCGTCACGGCGGACACCTGGGGTACGCACCGAATGTTCGGCCTCGCTCAGCACTCAATCCTCACGTTCCACGGTCTTACGGGCGTCCTTGCCTTGGGCCTCATGGCAGCGCACGTGCTCTGGGCCTCCGTTGTCTCGCTGCGTGCGGAGCCCGATGCCCTCGCGCGGTTCCATCGCGTCAGTACCATCGTCTGGGCTTTTTGGCTGGTGCCCTTCTTTGCGGGCGCTTGGCTTGCCGTGAGCGGGCGCCTTAGTGCCGCCTAACCCGGGCTTGAAGCTGCCGGCCCGCAGCTTAAACCCATCGCGTTAGGCCGCAACGACCCTCCCCGTGCCTCCAGCCTCTGACAACAGCCAAGAGCGGTGCGAGGGTTGCGGCGCGTTAGTGCCGCGAGTCGAGGGGCCGGTCCATCGGTACATGACTTCCGCCCCCGGCTGCTGGGCTATGCACGGCGAAATCAGCGCCCGTTTGTTGTCCGATCGAGGGGCAATTGGCTTCCGCCAACTGTGTGTGGACGCCTACGCGGTGCAGCACCCTGGTACTCCAAACCCGCAGGCCATTCAGTCGGTGGCCGGGCACCTCATGAGCCTCCACGCGCAGCTGGAGCGCGGTCTTCCCTCGGCCAGCGCGCCGGCGCTTCTCCAGCGCGCGACCCAACCCAAGGCCCAGTACCACTGGCTTGAGCCACCTTCCTTCGAGGGGCGACGGACCATCGGGCACATGCTGGCCAACACCGGAGACCCGGGGCGAGCGGCTCGAGAGTGGGCAAGCGATGCATGGCAAGCGTGGGCGGCTCATCACGCGCAGGTGCGAGTGTGGTACGACCGGCTCATCGGGGCGACACGCGCCCCCTGAGTTGTTGCGGCCTAACCCGGGCTTGAAGCTGCCGGGCCGGCTGGCCACGCTGGCGTGTTGAAGCCTCGGCTTGTATGCTGGGTATACCAACGGCCAGCGCGTCCAAGACGTCGGCCCGGAGCTTAAACCCATCCCGTTAGACAGCGCGTACACATGATCACTGTCGCCAGGCTCACCATTCTCCTCTCGCTAATGCCGCTCACCATTGCCTCCGCGCGCGCCCAGGTGCTACGCGACCACGCCGATGCCTTCGCGCGTGCCAACTCGGCAACGTGGTTTCGGGTGAGCATCCCCGCGAGCCACACCAGAATCGTTGGCCGGTTCGCCGGCTTGCGCGCGGACTCAGTTGCCTTGGCTGGTGGCCCACCGATCGCCTTCAGCCAAATCGACTCGGTGTGGAGCCGCACGAGCGCAGCAAGCACGGGCGGGCTGTTCGGAGCCGGGTTAGGCGCTGCGTTCGGCGCGGTGACCGGCGCCGCCGGATCGCAGCTGTGCCCGAGCGGGATTGGGCAGTGTCATTCAACCCTGGAGAACGCCTCGCGCGGTGCGCTCCTAGGTGCCGCCCTTGGCTTCGTGATCGGGCGCGTAATAGGATCGCGTCTGTACCGATGGCAGCTCCGTTTCCCCGACTGACGCTCGCGCGCTGTCTCACTCGGACTTGAAGCTGCCGGGCCGGCTGGCCGCGCTGGCGCGCGACCAACTCGGCCCACAGATTGTCATGAAGATGGCCAGCGCGTCCAAGGCGCCAGCCCGCAGCTCAGACCCATCGCGTTAGGCAGCGGCGACGCCACATCGCAAGGAGCCCACCCATGGCAGAGAACGTGTACAAAGTCATCGAGCTGGTCGGCACCAGCACAGATTCCTGGGAGAAGGCGGCGGCGGCTGCGGTCAAGCGCGCCGGTAAGACGCTCCGCGATCTCCGTGTAGCCGAGATCTCGCAGCTCGACATGCAGCTCAAGGATGGCAAGGTCGAGTGCTACCGGGCCAAGCTCAAGGTGTCCTTCAAGTATGAAGGCGCCCAAGAGCGCTAGCCGCTGCCTAGCCCGGGCTTGAAGCTGTCGGGCCGGCTGGCCGCGCTGGCGCGCGACCACCTCGGCCCACAGATTGTCATGAACATGGCCAGCGCGTCCAAAGGCACCGGCCCGAAGCTCTAGCCCATCGCGTTAGGCCGCTCAAGTACCCTGACGAAGGTCTGAGCCGGGACAATGCGCACTTTCTACAGGCGGAGCCGCCTGGCAGTCGCAGCGACAAGCCTCCTGTCACTGTTCGTCTCATGCGCCAGTTGGCAGGGGCGCTCACGCGTGCTGAGTCAACCCTTGGCGCCCAGGTCCCAGGTGCGCTTGTGGATCCGGGGCAGGCCCCATCAAGTCCACGGTGTTCGAGTGCAGGGTGACTCCCTTGTCGCTGTTCCATTCATCCGGCCACCGGATTGCGACAGTTGCGCCTTGCGGGCCGCACTACGTGACGTGGATTCCGTGCAGGTCAGAGCATTCGATCGAGACAAGACAATCTTCTTCGCTATTCTAATGGTGCCGGTAGTTTACCTTCTGTACTTGAGTTCCCAGGTCTCGCCAGATTAGCGACCTTGAGCAGCCTAACCTGGGCTTGAAGCTGCCGGGCCGGCTGGCCCGCCGCTTGAACCCATCGCGTTAGGCAGACGCCGCGCAATGACCCCTCTGGAGACAGTCCACGGATTCGTCGACCAAATCAACGTTCACGACGTCGCCGGCCTCGCCGCGCTCATGACGCCAGACCATCGATTCATCGATTCGTTGGGCACAGTGATGGAAGGTCGTGAGAGAATGCGCGAGGGGTGGCGCCAGTATCTTCAGATGGTCCCGGACTACCGCATAGACGTCCAGAGTTCCTTCGTCCAAGGTACAGAGGTCGCTCTCCTCGGTTCAGCGGCTGGTACGTATAGTCGCGGTGGGCAATTGACCCCCGCCGACGCCTGGCGGACACCCGCAGCGTGGCGCGCCCTGGTTCGCAACGAGCTCGTTGCAGAATGGCAGGTGTATGCCGACAATGAGCCCATTCGCCAGCGAATGAGGAAGGCGCCTGCCTAACCCGGGCTTGAAGCTGCCGGGCCGGCCAGCCGCGCTGGCGCGCGACCACCTCGGCCCTTATGCTGGTAAACCAAGGGCCAGCGCGTCCAATAGCGCCGACCCGCCGCTTAAACCCATCGCGTTAGGCGGCGTATCAATGGTGGTCCACTCCCGGCGCGCCCAGCCAACGCCGCGGTCGGTGTGCGAACAGCTCTGGAGGTGAACAGTGCGCGACATGCTGCTGAAGCTCGTGCTCGCTCTAGTTGGCCTAGCGATTCTCGCCGGCAACTATCTGCTCCTCCCTGCCCTCGCCGACACCCGCCACGCGACCATCGCCGCGGGCGACCAGATGATCCTGGGGCTCTACCAGCCCCTGGCCGTGTTCTTGTTGCTGGCGATTCGCAACCCGTCGGCGAGTCGCAGCCTGATTCTCGCCTTTGGCTGGTCAACGATCGCCCACGGGGCAGTAATGACCGTCCAGTCCTATCAGCACGGCTCCTTGTCCGCGCGCGCCCTGGAGCTGTTCATCTTCGCGGCGGTCGGGGTCGTCCTTCTGGTGCTCGCGCCGCGAACCGCAGCCTCGGTAGCGACGACGGCGGTGCCCAGCCGGAACGCCGCCTAGCCCCATCGCGTGAGGCCACACACAATGAACCCTCCTGCGATGCTCAAGCATCCAAGCGCTTTCCTTCCCGTCGCAATGTCTTTGGCGGCCCTGGCCACCGTGCTGGTTTTCCTTGCCTTGCACGGTCCGGCGCCACAGGCGGACGAGGGCACAGCCGCTCACATCTGGCAGCTCCTCATGGCCGCACAGGTGCCAATCGTGGCGTTCTTCGCGATCCGCTGGGTTCCGCAGGCGCCACGACAGGCCGCGCTGATCCTGGCCATGCAAGTCTGTGCGGCCATCGCAGCGATGGCGCCAGTCTTCCTGCTTCACTGGTAGGTTGCTGTCAACCACTCTGCGGTGTGCGGCCTAATGCGAACCACCGCAGCGTTGGCGTGCTGCCTACTTGCCGCTGCGTGCGGACGCCCGCAGCCCGAGAAGCTGCCGGCATTCTCCGTGGCATCGGTGCCGGACGAAGACACCACCTTGGGCACGCTCAGCACAGACTCCGTCGCGCATTCCGCCGCGCAGTTCACGCAGCAGTTCTATGTGTGGTATCGCCAGCGTAACGATCGGATGGATCGCGCCATCGCCGAGGGCGGTGCATTCTTCAGTCCAGGGCTCCTCGCGGCGCTCCGTGCGGATCAAGCAGCCTCGGCTCGCAGTCAGGAGGTCGTCGGACTCGACTGGGATCCGTTCACCGCCAGCCAAGACATGTGCGACCCGTACACCGTTGGACGGACCACGAGGCGCGGCGACACCGTCCTTGTGGCCGTCAAGGGCATGTGCAGCGACGCGGCCCCGAAACCAGGCCCAGACGTGATCGCCGAACTCCGGCGTGCCAGAACGAGCTGGGTGTTTGTGAACTTCCGCTACCTCAGTCCTGTCAGGAACCTCCTCGCCGACCTGGACACGCTTCGGCGCGAGCGGGAGCACAGCTCCCTGACCCGCCGACGCTAGTGGAAGCGGCCTAACCCTCGGAGGTTCCATGAAGCGGGTCACCGGCATTGGCGGCATCTTCTTCAAAGCCAAAGACGCTCCGGCACTACAGGCTTGGTACAAGCGGCACTTGGGAATCGATGTCCAAGCCTGGGGCGGAGCTGCCTTCGATTGGACCGACGCCGAGGGCAAGCCGGTTGCAGGCACAACTGCCTGGCTCATCGATCCGCAAGAAAGTGATCACTTTGCTCCGAGCTCCGCTTCCTTCATGGTCGACTACCGAGTGGAAGACCTCCACGCCTTGGTCAAGGTCTTGAAGGAAGAAGGCTGCAATGTGCTCGAGAAGATTGACGATTCCGAGTATGGGAAGTTTGCCTGGGTCATCGATCCAGAAGGAAACAAGGTTGAACTTTGGCAACCGCCTGCCGGCCAATGACCAGGGCAGTCGGCCTCAGCACGAATCTGCGGCCTAACCCGGGCTTGAAGCTGCCGGCTGGCCGCGCTGGCGCGCGACCACCTCGGCCCGTATCCTGGTAAACCAACGGCCAGAGCGCCCAGGACGCCGGCCCGCAGCTTGGTCGCGCGAGGCCGCCTCGTTCGGTGAACCTGGCGCAACGGAGCAACTGGAGCAACAGGCCGCAGCACTGGAGGACACCGAGTCACGATTGGCCAGTCAGTCAGCCCAGCTCTCCGAGCTTCACGAGCGTCTCGACTTTGCAGAGCGACTGTTGACGAAGGCCCGAGATCGCACGGCGCTCGGGCCCGGGGACAGGCCCGGATGAGGTGCAGACAATATGAAAAAGAGCGCAACGACCAAGGGCGAATCCCCGTCTCGGCTGATCGACGCGAGGATCAAGGAACTTGACGACTGGAGGGGCAAGACCCTCTCCCATGTCCGCGCTCTCATCAAACAGGCCGACCCTGAGGTGATCGAGGAGTGGAAGTGGAGAGGCGTTCCGGTTTGGTCTCACGATGGACTGATCTGCACCGGCGAGACGTACAAGAGCGTCGTGAAGCTGACTTTCCTCAAAGGCGCTTCGCTCAAGGACTCTTCAGGACTGTTCAACTCCAGCCTTGAAGGCAACGCCAGGCGCGCTATCGATTTCCATGAAGGTGATGAAATAGATGAGGATGCCTTCAAGACCCTCATACGCGCCGCTGCAGCCCTGAACAGGTCATCGGCCCGATAGTCGAATCCGGCGCCTCACCTTCAAGGAAGTCGACCATGGCCATCACCCTCACCGCCGAGGGCAACAAGCAGGCCCTCGCGTCAATCAAGCGCTACTGCGCCGAGGACCTCGAGTTGGACGTCGGCGATCTGAAAGCCGGCGCCCTGCTCGACTTCTTCCTCAAGGAGATCGGCCCATCGGTCTACAATGCCGCGATCGCCGACGCCCAAGTCTACTTGCGCGATCGCGTTGCCGATCTCGAGGGTACCTGCTACGAGGCGGAATTCGCCTATTGGCCCAAGGCTCCGTCGGTGCGCCGCAAGTAGCGGCATTCGACGGCCTAACCCGGGCTTGAAACTGCCTGTTTCCGATCACCTGGCCGAGGGAGAGACATGAAGAACGTCGCGAACTCCAGGTTCACCATCAAGAGCTGGGACGAGAAACCTTACAGTGAGGGCCAGGACCTGCCGAAGCTGACTCGGGCCGCCGTCACCAAGGCGTTCACCGGCGATATCGCGGGCGAGGGGCATGTCGAATACCTGATGATGTACCTCGGTGACGGCTCGGCCACGTTTGTCGGCCTGGAGCGGGTCGTCGGGCACATTGCGGGAAAAGCGGGCAGCTTCGTGCTCCAGCGCACCGGAGTATTCGAGAACGGCGTGGCGAAGGAATCCTATTCCGTCATCCCGGGCTCCGGTACGGGAGCGCTGCGGGGCCTGCGCGGCGAGGGCACGTCGGCCGTTGGGCACGGGACTGAGCATCCCCTCACGCTGAACTACGAGTTGAGCTAGCCTGGCGCCATTCAGATCCTCGGGGCGCTGCAGTCAAAGACCACCGTGATTCCGCTCGTGGCGACCCTGCCCTATGCAGCCGTGTTCTGGGTGGTCTGCGTGTGGGCGCTCGTTCCGGAATGGCGGCTGTCGCGTCGATCCCGATCCCTCGAGGCTCCACAAGACGCCGGGTCGATGCGACTGATAACCTGGGGCCAGCGCACCGGAGCGGTCACTGCCTACCTGCTCGCCCTTCTTGCCCCGTTCGGTACCCTCCCAGGACGCGAGTTGTGGTTCTGGGCCGGAATCGCCCTGATGCTGGCAGGCAGCCTCCTGCGACGTCATTGTTTCCGCATCCTGGGTCCGGCCTTCACGGCGGCGGTCGTCGTCACACGAGGTCAGGCCGTCATCGAACGTGGGGTCTATCGCTGGGTGCGCCATCCGTCCTATACTGCCGGCGCAATGGTCCTCATCGGCATCGCCCTCGTGCTCGGCAACTGGCTCAGCCTGATCATGATCCTGCTCTCGGTCTCGCTCACCTTCGGGTATCGAGTCCACGTCGAGGAGCGTGCCTTGCGCGCCCAGCTGGGCGACGCGTACAGCGCATACATGCTTCGGACGAAGCGCTTCGTGCCCTGGGTGATCTGACGGACAGTCCATCCTCCTCCAGACGGCGCTGGCGCGCGACCAACTCGGCCCTTATGCTTGGTGAACCAATGGCCGGCGCATCCAGGACGCCGGCCCGCAGCCTGCACCCATCGCGTTAGGCTGCGCTGGAACCGCAGGTCCAGCCTTCATTCGGAGGTACCAGATGAAGCTCAATGCGAAGGGGCTCGCCATTACGACGGCCGTGCTGTGGGGCGGCTCGATCTTCCTCGTTGCGGTCCTCAACCGGTTCTGGCCCGGCTATGGCGGTGCATACCTCAACTTCGCGGCCTCGCTGTATCCGGGTTTCCACCCTGGCGGAATGAAGGCCGGCATCGTGGGAACACTGTATGGGCTTCTGGATGGCGCCGTCTGCGGCTATGTCGCCGCCTGGCTCTACAACAGGTTCAGCTCCCAGCCGGCGACCGCGTAGGGCACCTTGCAAGCGCGCAGCCTGATTGGAGTTTGAAGCGGCGGGCCGGCACGTCCAGGATGCCGGCCCGCCGTTTACGCCCGTGGCGGCTCACCATAGGTCAGGCCGTCGCCTGCTTCGTTCACGCGAATCGTCATGGACGATTCATCAAGATCTCATTGCGCCACAGGCAGATTTGCCGAGGTCGGGCCGGTTTCGTTCAAGCTCTCGGGCCAGCTGGTCGGGAGTGGAGGAGCGGCCGTATGAAGAAAGTCCTGCTTGGCCTCATGCTCGCCGGCATCATCACGACGCCGGGCCTGGCCCAGCAACACGAGTACTATCTGCTGCTCGACAGCACGGTGTCGGCAGCGAGGGCGGCGCTGCTCCGCACCGGTCACTCCGGTGGCGCCACGATTCAGCGCGCCGACGGGCTGACCCAGCACACCTTCAAGACGATGCTCCCCGACAGCAGCGGCGAGCCGACGCGCGTCGAGATGAGCGTCGTCATGGTGACCCGCGGCGACACGATTACGCGCATCCAGGTCCGTGCGGACGCCCAGGGCCGCGACAGCACGGCCGTCAAGTCCGCCACCCAGTACTTCGTGAGGCAGCTCACTCAGGTCTTTGGTCGGCCCGCCAGCGCTGGCGAAGAGGCCGGCTGGTGCTGGTCCACGCGCCGCCGATTCATCGACCTGACCGTGGATCGCGCGTACGGAAGCGTGTCCCTGGCCGTGGGCTATGGGTCGCAGGATCGGTGAGGTAGCGCGCTGACCGGGACACGATCTGCGCGAGGATAGCCCCAGCCGCACAGCCGCCGGCGTCGCCTTCCGGCGCGCCGCGCACCAGGTACTGGATCAGCCGCCGGTTTTCCTCGATCCGCTGGCGACCTGCGGGTCGGTGGCAGCGCGCACGTTGTGATCGCATCATTGTCGGGGCGGGCCGACATCTGACGGAGCGGAGGCCGCAATGCAGCAGGAGACCGGCGTCACTGCCATCGCGCACGTCATCCAGCTGTCGGTGGCGCCGGTGTTTCTCCTGCTCGCCATCGGCACGATGCTCGCCGTCATGACCAATCGCCTCGCGCGAATCGTCGATCGCGCCCGGGCGCTCAGGCGCGAGACGGCGGCGGCAGGAGGGCCGGCGGGCCCGGCCGCCGTCCGCGAGTCGGCCACTCTCACGCGTCGCGGCAAGCTCATCAGCCGCGCCATCGCCCTCTGCACCATGACCGCGCTTCTCATCTGCGCGATCGTTGCCGTGCTGTTCGCCGGGGCGATCCTGGCGCTGGACACCTCTCGGATCGTGGCCGTGCTCTTCGTCGCCGCCATGGCGGCGGTGTTCTTCGGGTTGCTGTCCTTCCTGCGCGAGATCTTCGTCGCCACGGCAGCGCTGCGCCTGGGCCTGGACGGTGCTCGCTCCGAGGCCGGATCGCCGCCCGCCGGCGCCGTGAGCGGTTAGTGTACGTCACTATCTTCCTCATGATCGCCGCGGCGATCTTCTACTACCGTCTCGGCCAACATGAGTACGGTCGGGGGTTCGCCACCGCCGGTCTCAGCCTCGCGGTCTCGCTGGTCACGCAGGTACTGCTTGGCTGGGGCTGGCTCGGATTCGTCGTGGGCCAGGTCTGCGTGCTGGCGGCCTTGACCTGGTACAACATCCGGCGCCATGCGCCCAAGGATACGCCGTGAAGACAATCGCTCCCACCCGACGCGCCGCCTGACCGGGGCTGAGCCATGCACCGGTCCTGTACCCGAGCGGGCCGCGGTCGCTCGAGGCACCCATGTTCGTCCTGATCCGGGCCGTCGTGTACGCATCCCTCTTCATCGGCTTCCTGCTGGTGTTTCTCCCAGCGCGCATTCTCGCAGGATCGGGCATCACGGCACCGACGCGGCTCGGCCCGCTCGAAATCCTCGGCATGCTCGTGACGGCCGCCGGCGCCGTGCTCGCGATCAGCTGCATCCTGGTGTTTGCGTTTCGCGGCCGAGGGACTCCTGCCCCGTTCGATCCGCCGCGTCGGCTGGTGGTGGACGGTCCCTATCGGCTGCTGCGGAATCCGATGTACGCGGGCGCCGCGGCGGCCCTGCTGGGAGGCGCGTTGTACTACCGGTCGAGCGCACTCGCCGGCTATGCGCTGGCGTTTCTGGCGGTCGTGGAGCTGTTCGTCCGTCTGTATGAAGAGCCGATGCTGCGGAAGACATTCGGCGCGGAGTACCAGGAGTATTGTCGGCGCGTGGGCCGTTGGTGGCCACGCCGTGCCAGCCGCGGATGTTGAGGCTGTCCGCGCTGGCGTGTATCCAGCGGGGTTCTTAACGTTCCATCGAAGATAGCGTCAGTCATAGGATACCGAGGAGGGTAATGCCGCTTCGTGAAGAGTTCACCAGCAACGGCGCATGGCTGTTTCGTAACCGCAGCTACCTGCCGCTCCTGGGACTGGGCGTCGTGCTGATGGAGCTGCCGAGTTTCTCTTACTTCGGCGGAAGTCACGACACGCAATTGCTGTGGAGTGGACTGTGCCTTGCCGTCGGGCTCCTCGGTCTGGCCGTCCGGATCCACGTCGGAGGTCACGCGCCGCCGGGCACGTCGGCCCGTGGCACTCACGCTCCCAAGGCCGCGCGGGTCATGACGACGGGCTTCTACTCGGTGGTTCGCCACCCGCTGTACTTCGCCAACCTGATCATGTGGTTGAGTATCGTGATGTTCGTCCACGTCTGGTGGCTGATCGTGCTGATCGCCCTGGCTTGCTGGCTCTACTACGAGCGGATCATGTTCGTGGAGGAGGAGGTGCTGCGCGACAAGTTCGGCGCGGCCTGGCTCGACTGGGCCACGCGCACGCCGGCGCTCCTACCCAGGTTCCGGCAGTGGCGCGCTCCGGAACACCCGTTCAGCGTTCGCCAGGCGCTGCGGCGCGAGTACGCGGGGTTCTTCGCGCTCATCGCCACCTTCACCGGGCTCGAGATAACCGCCGACCTCATGGTGACGGGCCGGTTGCAGGTCGATCCCGTGTGGGGGACTCTGTTCGCGCTGGCGCTCATCATCTTCGTGGTCACCCGCTACCTCACCCATCACACCGGTGCCCTCAAACTCCCCGCGAGCCAGCAGCTGACATCAGACGGGTGACATTGAAGGCCGGGCGCCGGTAAGCCGCCCTAACTGGGGCGCGGTCTGGGGTCTGGGCGCACGACGAAGGTCTGCGTCAGCACCTGGCCGTTCACCGTGAGCCGCGCGTTGAACGTGCCGGTGAGCAGTGTGACGCCGGCGCGACGGAAGCCGCCACCGCCGCCGCCGCCGCCCGGAGTCGGCGCGACCGGAGCGACCGGCCGCCAGACCACGCGGTGCATGCCTGCCGACGTCGCAAATTCCACCGGCGTGTTCACCCACAGCGGTGACACGCGCGGAATCCCACCGCCGCCACCACCACCGCCTCGAGGACCACCGCCGGCGCCGCCGCTGCCCGGCCAGGTGCGCAGCACCCTGCCGTTGGCATCGAGTATCTCGAGCGTGACGCTCCCCGGCGCCGCCGAGCGGAGCCAGTAGTCGATGGCCGCGCCGTCGGGAGGATTGCCGGCCTGCGGCTCGTCGCGCTGGAGCGGCGTGCCGTTGTCGCCACCCTGCATCACGTTGATCGCGTCCGCCGGCTTGAACAGGAACGCGTCGGCCTGGAGCACGGCGTCGGTCGTCTGGCGCAGCGCGCTGATGTCATCCATGACCCAGAACCCGCGGCCGTGCGTGGCGACGATGAGATCGTTGCCGTAGACCACGAAGTCGCGCACCGACGTCACGGGCAGATTGCGCTGGAGCGGCTGCCAGTGGTCGCCGTCGTCGAACGACACGAACGCGCCGCGCTCCGTCCCGGCGAACAGCAGCCCGCGGCGCACCGTGTCTTCCTTCACCACGTGCACGTACACGCCGGCCGGCAACCCCGTGGTGATCGCCTCCCAGGTGCGTCCCTGGTCCCTCGTGCGCTGGATGTAGGGCTCGAAATCCTGGAGCTGGTGGCGATCCACGCTCGCGTACGCGGTGTCGGCGTCGAAGTGCGACGCCTCGATGGCCGTCACCCGGCTCCACGGGGTAAGCGAGTTGGGCGTCACGTCGCGCCAGGTCGTCCCGCCGTCGCTCGTCAGCTGGATGAGCCCGTCGTCGGTACCGATCCAGATCGTCGGCCCGCGGAGCGGCGAGGGCTGGGCGGCGTAGATGACACCGCGCCGCCCGTTGCGGTCGGTGTCCGCCGCGGCCGCCTCGTCGAGGGTGGACGGAATGCCGGGATCGGGCCGCGTCAGGTCGCCGCTGATCTTCGTCCAGGTGCGCGCGCCGTCCGTCGTCTTGAACAGGAACTGGCTGGCGTAGTAGAGCGCCTGCGGCTCGGCCGCCGAGAGCACCAGCGGCTGCGTCCAGTCGGCGCGGTTGGTCTCGGTGCCGCGGGGGGGCGTGGTGCCGGGCACCGAGACGTTGGTCTCGAGGTCCCAGCGCGTGCCGTCGCCGCCGTAGATGACGCCCGGATGCAGCGGATCGCCGGTCGCGTAGCCGCTCTCGCCGGCCGCGCCGATGGGCTCCCAGTCGCGCTGCGAGATCTCCGCGAACTTGCCCCGCGAGCGCACGGCCACGGCGCCGCTGTCCTGCTGCGCGCCGACCACCCAGTACGGGAAGCGATAGTCCACCGACGCGTGATAGATCTGCGCCGTCGGCTGGTTGAGCCACGAGCTCCACGTGAGGGCCTTGGGCTCGGCGGTGCGGGCGTTGCGCGTGCTGATGGTGCCCTGGTCGCTCGCCAGGATCAGGGTGTCCGGATCGTCCGGCGAGACCCACGCCTGGTGATAGTCGTCCCCGCCGGGCGAGCCGCGGATCACGTCCCAGGTGACGCCGCCGTCCCGGCTGCGGTTCACAGCGACGTTAGGCACGTACACGGTATCCGGATCGTGCGGGTCCACGGCGATGTGCTCGAAGTACCAGCCTCGGCCCCACAGCGCCGGATCGCTCGACACGCGCCGCCAGGTCGCGCCGGCGTCATCGGAGCGGAACAGGCCGCCCTGCCCCAACGGCGCAGGCGGCTGGCGGCCGGCGGCAGTGGAAGGCAGGCCGCTGGCGGCTGGGGGCTGCGGCGCATTGGGATCGTGCACGAGGCAATCCACGACGGCGTAGACGCGCCGCGGGTTGGCGCGCGATATCGCGATGCCCGTCCGGCCGATGCCGGCGGGCGGCAGGCCGGTCGTCAGCTGCTGCCAGCTCGTTCCGCCGTCGGTGGACTTGAA
>JBIOFT010000102.1:0-13758 GCA_044447375.1 Terriglobales bacterium
AGAAGATCTCACGCCGCTGCCGGTTGCGCTCCACCTCCGACACCAGTTGGCCGAGCACGTGTGACGAGGTCAGCGCCTGCTTCTCCGCATCGAGCCGCTGCTGCTCCAGTTCTCCGAGCAGACGATCGAGTTCGGCGACCCGCCGCGTCAGCTTGGCGGTGCGTTGCTCTTCCGTCCCCAGCGTCTTCTCGATCACCTCCAACTGCCGCGTGACTTCGCGCAGTTCGCGCTTGAGCGAGAGCGGACCTTCCGTGCGCTGGCGCCCGCCGGTCACGGTGACGTTGTGGAAGCACTCGCCGCTCTGCGAGAGGAAGAAGGCGTCCGGGTTCTCCAGCGCCAGTTCGCGCGCCAGGAACGGGTCGGGCGTGATGTAGCCGTTGCCCAGCTTGGACAGGATGACTTCGAGCGACTTGCCGAAGCCGTTCAGCACGCGGATGCAGTTCCTGAGCGGCACGATGCGCTCGGGACGCGGATGGTTTCGTGCCGATTCGTCCAGCGCAAAGGAGAATTTCGCCTGCGAGTCCTCGGGATGCACCAGGAAGGTGGCTCGGCCCTCGACGTCGCCGCGCAGCAGGCGCAGGCCCTCGTCGGCCGCGTCCCACGACTTCACCACGACGTAGTTCAGCTCGTCGCGCAAGAAATCTTCCACCACGTGCTCGTACTGGCCCTCCACCTCGAGGAAGTCGGCCAGCACGCCGGCGGGCGCAAACCCTTTCTGCATGGCGCCCGATTGGAAGAGGCGTTTCACCGATTCGGTGGAATATCCATGCTCGGCGATCACGGCTTCGAGCGACGCTTTCTTGCCCAGCGCGGTGGCGAATTCCGCGCGCAGCGTGTCCATGCGGCGCTTGGATTCGGTCTCTTCCGCGCGCGTGGTCTCGAGCTCCCGCCGCGTGCTCTCGATCTGCAGGCCGAGCCACGCCACGCGTTGCGATACCGACTCGAACTCGAGCGTCAGTTGTCCGCGCCGTCCGCCCGAGGCCTCCATGGCCGCGATCGCCACCGCGATCTCCTGCTCCAAGCGGGTAGCCTCGCGGTCGAGCGCTGCGCGATGCTCCTCCGCCTGCGTGATCAGGTTGCGGACTTCGGCGGCGGCCGCCGCCACCTCCATGATCTCCACCCGGCGTTGCTCCTGCTGCTGCTCCACCGTCGCCAGCGCCCCCGCCGCCTCGGCCGCTTCCTGCTGCCGCGCCGCTGCTTCGGCCCGGCCGTCGGCCTCGTTCGCTGCCGCGGTGGCCAGCACGCCGCGATTGACTTCGAGTTCCGCGTCGAGCGCGCTCATCTGCGCTTCGGCCCGCGCCAGGTCAGCCTCGCCGACCTCGGCGCGCAGCGCCAGTTCGCGGCAACGCTCTTGGTTGTGCCGCTGCTGCGCCACCGAGCGGTCGATCTCCAGCGTGATGTCGCTGGTGCGCTCGGAGTTCTGCCGCAACTCGTTCTCGATGGCGTATCCGCGCTCGCGCGCCTGGCTCTGCCCGGCCTCCATCTGCTGGGCCGCTTCGGCGTGGAAGGACATCTCCTGCGCCAGCGCTTCCAGTTCCGCCTCGAGCGCCGCGGCCTCGCGCGCCAGTTGCGCCAGCTTGCTGGCCAGCACCACCTTCAGCCTGGCCTTCATCTCGTCACGCAACCGGACGTAGCGCTCCGCCTTCGAGGCCTGCCGCTTGAGCGAGTTCATCTGCCGCGTGACTTCCTCGAAGATGTCGTTCAGCCGCGCCAGGTTCTGCTTGGCTTCTTCGAGACGCAGCTCGGCGAGGCGCTTCTTGGTCTTGAAGCGGGTGATGCCGGCGGCTTCCTCGATAATGGCCCGCCGGTCGTGCGGCTTGCTGGAAAGGATCTGCCCGATGCGTCCCTGCTCGATCAGCGCATAGGACTCCGGACCAAGGCCGGTGCCCATGAACATTTCCTGGATGTCGCGCAGCCGGCACAGCTTGCCGTTCAGCAGATACTCGCTGTCGCCGGTGCGGAACAGCCGCCGGGTGATGACCAGTTGCCCCGCCTTGAACTCCTGCCGCTTGAACTTTCGCCGGCGGATCTTCAGCACGACGCCCGGAGGATCGACGGCGGCCGCGCCTTCCGCATCCTGACTGCTTCCCGTCTCCTGCCCGCTTGTTTCTCCTGCCTCCTGCGTCCTGCTTCCTGCCTCCTCCCCAATCCCTACTCCCTGAGCAATTTCCTCGGCCGGCAGCGGCTGCACGTCGGCGATGTGCGCCTCGGTGTCGGAGGCGGCCTGGGCGCGCACTGAGGCCTCGTCCCAGTCTTCTTCCGGGATGCTGTCCACAATCTCGATCTCGGGTTCCGACACATCGCCGCCCCCGTACACATCGGGGTCGATGAGCGTCAGCGACACTTCGGCCATGCCCGTGGGCTGGCGGTCGCGCGTGCCGGCGAAAATGACGTCTTCCATGCGCGAGCCGCGCAGCGTCTTGGCCGACTGCTCGCCCAGCACCCAGGAGATGGCGTCGGCAATGTTGGATTTTCCGCAGCCGTTCGGCCCCACAATGGCGGCAATGCCGTCGCCGTGGAATTTCAGCTCGGCGCGGTCGCAGAACGACTTGAATCCCAGAATCTGCAGCTTTTTCAGTTTCAGCACGTCAACCCCTTTGGCTGGGAACCAGGCAGGATTCGGGATATCCGCACCAAACCCCTGCGTTTCCGCTAACTTTAGCCACCTTGTCTGGCAGGGTCAAGCACAAAGACCCTATATCTTGTATCCCCTTGTGGATAACCCCTTGATATCGGATACGTAATACAGCCTGCCGGCATGTTTCGGGCGGAAAATAAGAAGGAGGGGAGAAATCGCTAGAGCCCCCTGAATGTACTCCCGGAACGCACCAGAATCAATGCCAGTGTTGATGCGGGAGGTAAGCTCAGAGACGCAGCATGCTGCGCCTCTACCACATCCCAGGGGATTCACAAGAAAAAGCCCGGCCAACCGGCCGGGCCACGTGAAACCCGAAACGTGAAACCTGGAACGCGCTACTTCTCCCCACCCAGCCGCTGGAAGAAGCGGATGATGGACTCGATGCCCCGATAGAAATTCGGGATGTGGAACTTCTCGTTGGGGGCATGCAGGTTGTCGTCGGGCAGGCCCATGCCCATCATGACGCTGGGGATCTTCAGTTCCTTGTCGAAGTCACTGACGATGGGGATGGATCCTCCCGAGCGGATGAACACCGTGTCCTTCTTGAACACATCGTGCATGGCTTCGGTGGCCGCCTTGATGTATTTGCTGTCGGTACTCACCACCGAGGCCGGCCCTTTGCTGTGCACCTTGATCTTCACCTGAATGCCCTTGGGAGTGAGCTTCTTGACGTGCTTCTCGTACTTCTTGAGGATGTCGTCCGGGTCCTGGTCGGGCACTAGGCGCATGGAGACCTTGGCGAATGCCTTGGCCGGGATTACCGTCTTCGCGCCCACGGCGGTAAAGCCGCCGGGCATGCCGTGCACCTCGAGCGTCGGTCGCGCCCACAGCCGGTAGAGCGTCGGATATTTGGGCTCGCCGGTCAGCGTGGTCGAGCCGACTTCGTTCTTCAGAAAATCCTTGTCCTTGAAGGGCAGCCGCTTCCATGCCTTCAGCTCGTCTTTGGTGGGCGCCTTCACGCGATCGTAGAAACCTGGGATCAGAACTTTTCCCTTCGCGTCCTTGAGCTTGCTGATGATCTCGATCAGCCCGAAGAAGGGATTGGGCGCCGCCCCGCCGTACATGCCGGAGTGCAGGTCGATCTTCGCGCCCACCGCCTCCAGTTCCGTGTACACCAGCCCGCGCAGACCGACGCACAGCGTGGGCAGGTTGGGGGCGAACAGCTCGGTGTCGGTGATCAGCGCGAAATCCGCCTTCAGCCGGTCTTTGTGCGTGCGAACGTATTCGGAGATGGATTCGCCGCCCACTTCCTCCTCGCCCTCGATCAGCACCTTCACGTTGATAGGCATGCCGCCATTGGACTTCATCATGGCCTCGAAGGCCTTCAGTTGCATCCAGAGCTGGCCTTTGTCGTCCACGGCGCCGCGGGCGTATATGTTCTGGTTGCGCTCGGTGGGCTCGAACGGCGGCGAGAGCCACTCCTCCAGCGGATCGGGCGGTTGCACGTCGTAGTGCGCGTAGCACAGCGCCGTGGTCTTGCCGGAAGCATGCAGCCAGTCGGCGTACACCAGCGGGTGTCCCTTGGTGGGGATTACTTCTACATGCTCGAATCCGATGCGCCCCAGCTCGGCGGCCACGAAATCCGCCGCCCGACGCACATCGGGCTTGTGCTCATCCAGCGTGCTGACGCTGGGAATCCGAAGCAGGTCTTTAAGTTCGTTCAGAAATCTTTGCTGATTCTCACGCGCATACGTCACGGGAGCATCGACTACGCTTGCCATATGAATGTCCTCTCGATGACTGAGTATACAACCCGTGAGCCTGCCTGTGCAGCGGGCCCATCAGAACCTCGCTGGCGAAAAAGCGCTCAAGTCGAAGTCCGGCTTCAAACCGCGCACCACCTGCGACATGACCAGCGCCGTGACTGGGGCCAGCAGGATGCCGTCGCGATAGTGGCCGGCGGCGACGAAATAATTCGCCACCTCGGTCGCGCCCAGCAGCGGCAGGGCATCGGGCGTGCCCGGACGCAGGCCCGCCCATGTCTCCAGCATGCGCGCTTCGCCGAGTTCCGGGATCAGCCTGGCGGCGGCCTGGTGCAGGCGCTGGATAGTCTCCGGGTCCACGCGCTTGTCGAAACCGGCATCTTCGAGCGTCGATCCGATCACGATTCGTCCATCGCTGCGCGGCACCACGTACACCTCGGGCGCGCGCACCACGTGGTTGACGAGGCCATGCTGCGAAGCGACCACGCACAGCATCTGTCCCTTGACCGGCCGGGTAGGGAAGCGCAGCGGCCCGACTTCGCCCGCCCACGCGCCGCAGCAGTTCACCACCGCGCCTGCTGCGTAAGTTGTCTTCGACGTCTTGACCGCCACGGCGCGCCCGTCCTCGACTTCGATTGCGGTGACCGCCGAGCCGGAGGCGATGTCGATGGCGCGATGTTTCGCCGCCTTCACCGACGCGGCCATCAGACCGCGCGGATCCACGCAGCCTTCCGGTGTCCAGTACGCCGCTTCGCCGGAGTAAGCGAGGCGCGGCTCCAAGCGCGCGATCTCGTCTGCTGCGAGCGCGCGCCATTCTCCTGTAGATATGTAGCTTGCTGCGTCTCCTTCCGCCGACTGCTCGAAGTACACGATCGTGCCCTCGGTGCGCAGGTCCACCCGCATTCCCGACTCGTCTTCGATCTCGTGCACGAACTCGGGATACATCCCGGCGCTGGCCCGTGCCAGCCGCCGCAGCGGGACCGGCAGCATGGGATCGCACCAGGCGAGCATACCGGCAGCGGCGTGCGAGGCTTCGCGTCCGGGCTCGCCGCGTTCCACAATCAGCACGCTCGCGCCATGCTTGCGCAGTTCCCGCGCCAACGACACTCCGACGATGCCGCCCCCGGCGATCACCGCGTCCCAGCTCTTCACGCCAGCATTCTAGCCGAGGGCAGCACACGGGCTCAGCATTCCGGGCCGGCAATTGGCTCTCGGCCAACGCATCGCGACGGGGCAGACAGCCGAGGGCCGCATTGACACTGCCGCAACTGTGCTGAAACAATGGCCCACGCAGATCCCACGAGGCACACATGCTTGACCAAGAACCCGTTGTCCCGCCGAGCGGCGGGAGCACTCTGAGGAATGTGCTGCTGGCGGTGGCCGCCGTTTACGTCATCGTCTCGCTGTACCTGATGTTCGACATGCACGGCCGGCTGGCCAAGGTGGAGAGCACGCAGGCCGCGGCCAGCATCAGCGCCGAAAAACTCGGCCGCCGCGTGGCCGAGGACGAGGCTGACGCCAAGGCCTCGCAGCGTGCCATCGCCAAGCAGTTGGGCATGACGGAAGAGCAGTTGGCGCGCCGCACCGCCGAACTGCAGCGCCAGCAGCGCGCCGCCGAATCCCGCCTCAGCGAGCAGGGCGAGGAAATCGGCAAAGTCACCGGGGAAGTCGCCGGGGTGAAGGGTGAGGTCGCCGGGGTGAAGGGCGACGTCGGCAATGTCAAAACCGATCTCGAGACCACCAAGGGCACACTGGAGCGCGTCAAGGGCGACCTGGGCCAGCAGAGCGGCCTCATCGCTCACACCCGCGATGACCTCGAGTACCTGAAGCACAAGGGCGACCGCAACTACTACGAGTTCACGCTCACCAAGTCCAAGGGAAGCACGCCGGTCTCGACCGTCAGCCTGCAGCTCAAGAAAACCGACCCCAAGCGCGGCAAGTTCACGCTCAACGTCATTGCCGACGATCGCACCATCGAGAAGAAAGACAGGACCGTCTACGAGCCGCTGCAGTTCTATACCGGCCGCGACCGCATGCTGTACGAGCTGGTGGTGTTCACGGTGGCCAAGGACAAGGTCACCGGCTATATCTCCACGCCCAAGAACGTACCCACGCCCGCGCCCACCGGGAACTGACAGGGCAGTGGTAAGTGAAAAGTGGTAAGTGGCCGATTTTTACGTTCTTCCTTATCACTTTCCACTTCCCACTTTCCACTTCTACCATCCCACTCCGAAGGTGATCTATGCACGCCAGCGCGCGCGTTCTCGCGGAGATCTTCATCCGCACCGCCAGCATTTACCTTCTGATCCTTATCGGCGTTCGGCTGAGCGGCAAACGCGAGGTCGGCCAGATGACGCCCTTCGACCTCACGCTGCTGCTCTTGCTCTCGAACGCGGTACAGAATGCCATGACCGGCCCCGACACCTCGCTCACGGGAGGAGTGGTCGCGGCTTGCACCCTGCTGCTGATGAATTATCTGGTGGCCGAAGTCAGCGGGATGAACCGGCGCTTCCGCCGCTTCGTGCAAGGCTCGCCCACCCTGCTCGTCCATGACGGCCAGCTCCTGCCCTCGAACCTCGCGCGTGAGCACCTGACCGTGGACGAGGTGGAGCGCGCGCTGCGCGAGCACGGCATTGCCAGCGTCAAGGACGTGTCGCTGGCGGTGCTGGAAGTGGATGGCTCCATCAGCGCCCTCAAGTACGACGACATCGTGCCTGGCCACCAGCCGCACCCGCGCCTGCGGTTCTTGCAGAAGCACCAGTGAGTTCTTGGAAAGGGCACGACTCGGAGCTTGCGTGAAGACTCCTTGGTGCGAGATCACGTGTCAGGGCACGACTTCAGTCGTGCTGAAAAAGGCTCAACGAAATTGTCATCCCGAGCGAGCCCGACGGGAGCTTGCGAACGGAGCGCGAGTCGAGGGATCTTGGGGTCGTGGTCTTGAAAACCGCGCCAGACGAAAAAACCCAAGATTCCTTGCCTCGCCCTCACTCGCAAAGCTCGCTCGGGCGGGCTCGGAATGACAATACAACAACGTTCCAAACGGCACGACTGAAGTCGTGCCCTGACACGCGTTTTACCGCGGACAATTCATCGAGCTTCTGAAGCCGTGTCGTCACTGACTCCTGACTACGGTTTCTCCGCAATCACCATGGGCTGCCGGTCGTAGTTCTCCAGCGTGACCGTCAGCGACTTGCGCTTGTCGAACGCGTCCTGGGTAACGGGGAACAACACCAGCACCATGCCCTCGGTTTGCGCGCCTGGGGCGATCTTGGTCTCGGGCTTCAAGGGTGCAGATTGGTGCCGGCCGAGGTCGGGAAAAGCCTTAAAGTAACGCTCGAAGTCTACGGTCGAGGCGGCATTGTCGGTCCACTCTCCCTGGTCGGTCTTGAGTTGGGCTTTAATCTCACGCACCCACATCGGCTTGTTGCTGACGTTGTTGACGCGGACCTGCAACAGCACAAAGGTGCTGCTCTTGTCCGGCAATTCCGCCGTATGAACCTCCATGATGGCGCCCGAGGCGCCCGGCTTGGGGCGCATCAGGTACGCCCCCACGCCCACGATTGCCGCCAGCACCACCAGCACGATGACTACCGGCACGACGGGCGGCAGCGTCCATTTGGCGCTGTCCATTTCTTCGGTGATGGGGATGTGTCCCGCGTCCGGCGCCGGCTGGGTGGCCTTCGGTTTGGTGGCTTCGTCAGGCATGGCTGCTCTCCTCGATTGGTTCAGATGCGGGATTGGCGCGTCGTGCCAGCCCCTGACTCCCGACTCCTGACTACTGACCCTGCTTCTTCATCGCCCGGGCAAACTTCTCCGCCGGCAGCGTATTCAGCACATCCGCTTTGGTCAACCATGCGCGCCGCGCCTGCAGCACGCCATACTTGATTTTCTCCAGGTGCGAAGTGTGGTGGGAATCGGTGTTGATCACAATCTTCACGCCGCGCTCCTTGGCCATGCGCAGGTGCAAATCCGACAGGTCCAGGCGGTCAGGATAGGAATTCAGTTCCATGGCAACACGGTGCTTGGCCGCCGACTTCAGTATGGCGTCCATATCGAAGGCATAGGCATCGCGGCGCAGCAACAGGCGTCCCGTGGGATGTCCCAGGATCGACACGTGCGGGTTCGCGATCGCGCGCAGCAGCCGCTCCGTCATCTTTTGCGGCTCCTGGTTGAAGTGCGAGTGCACGCTGGCGATCACCAGGTCCATCTGCTCCAGCACTGGGTCGGAGAGGTCGAGGTCGCCGTCGGCCAGGATGTCCACTTCGATCCCGGCGAAGATCTTAATCCCGTCCACCTGGGTAGCGCGGATCTTCTTGGTGTGCTCCAGCGCCCGCTCGTCGTCGAGCCCGAAGGTCATGGCCAGGCTTTTCGAATGATCGGTGATGGCCATGTACTTGTAGCCGCGCTGTCGCGCCGCCTGCGCCATCTCCTCGATGGTAGAGCGCCCGTCGGTGGTGTTGGTGTGCATGTGTACGTCGCCTTGCAGATCCTTCGCGGTGATCAGCGCCGGGATGGCGTGCTTTTCCGCCAGCTCGATCTCGCCGCAGTTCTCGCGCATCTCCGGCGGGATGAAGTCCAGGCCGAGCTTGCCGTAGATCTCTTCTTCAGTCCGACCGGCCACCGGCTTTTCGTCCTTCAGGCGCGCCAGCGAGTATTCGCTTAGGGTGTAGCCCAGCTTGAGCGCCCGCTGCCGCAGCGCGATGTTGTGCGCCTTCGAGCCGGTGAAGTAGCACATCGCGGCGCCGAACGATTCCGGCGCGAGCAGGCGCACGTCCACCTGCATGCCGCTGCGCAGCTTGAAGCTGACCTTGTTCTCGCCGCGGGCGATCGTCTCCAGGATTCCGGGGAAGGCGAGGATGCGCTCGATCACCGCCTCGCGCGGCTTCTGGCTGGTGCAGCATTTGCCGGTGACCAGCACGTCCAGATCGCCCACGGTCTCGCGCCCGCGCCGCAGCGAGCCCGCCGGGGTGACCGCATCCATGCCCGGGATGCCGTGCAGGTGCTCGATCAGCTTCTCGGCGGTGCGGTCGGCCTCGTCCAGCAGGAAGCGTCCGGAGATCCTGCGATACTGCTCGATGGCTTTCAGGATCTTCTGCTCCTGCTTCTCGCCCATGCGCGGCAGCTCGCGCAGCTTGCCTTCGCGCGCCAGCTTCTCGACGCCGGTCGGATCGCAAACCTGGAAGGTGTCCCAGATGAGCGCCACTGTCTTTGGGCCCAGGCCCTGGATCTTCAGCAGATCGAGCATCGCCGGCTGGTACTTCGCGAGCAGCTCGCTGTGCATCGTAAGCTTGCCCTCGCGGAACAGCTCCTGGATGTGGCTGGCCATGCTCTTGCCGATGCCGGGGATCTCCAGCAGCTTCTTGGCGTCGCCCACGAGCTCGGCGATGGGCGTGGGCAGCGACTCCAGCGCCTGCGCCGCGTTGCGGTACGAGCGGATGCGGAAGGAATCGTCGCCGCGCACCTCCATCAGGTCCGCGGTCTCGTAGAGGATGGCGGCCACGCTCTTGTTGTCGAAGGTGGGCATGGTTTGTTCGAGATTCTAGTCCCTGCGCGGCCCCACTTCAGCACTTTGCAATTGGCAGTTAGCATCTAGCCCCTCGAAAGCAACTGGGAGGCCAACTGCCCACTGCTTCTTCATTCACCCGATGACCCGATCTCCCGATCACCCGATTCCAACCACTAAGAAAAATAAAGCCCAGCTTGCTGGGCTGGGCTGCGAGAGGAAATTTTCTCAGCGATTCTTACGAAGCGACTTTCACGACCTTGTCGGCTTGCGGGCCTTTTTGCCCCTGGACGATCTCGAACTCGACGTCGTCGCCTTCCTGCAGGCTCTTGTAGCCTTCTGACCCGATCGCGCTGTAGTGGACGAACACGTCGGGTTGTCCATCCTCGCGTCCGATGAATCCATAGCCTTTGGCGTTATTGAACCACTTCACTTTGCCTTTCATGCGTGCCAACCTTTCCTTTGCGTTCGGGGCCCCGTACCGTTGGCGCGCTATGCCTTGGCGACGGTCTCACCCGTGCTGAGCTCTGGCCGCAAGAGGTGTGCCGACGGCGCTGCTGGCGGGGAGAACGGAATCTTCGTCCGGTGAGCAGGATCGTCCGCGGCCTGTTGCTGCGTTACTAGAATTTTCCCTCCGGCCCGGCTGGGTTGTCAAGGTAGTAACAGTACAACATCGCTAGACGATACGTTGAAGACCCGCTTCCGGAGAGGATCTCGGGCGCTTCAGCGCCGCAGGCTGCGCTCGTACCACAGGACGGCAGCGATGGTCTTGCCGTCGCGGAGGGCGCCGTTCATGGCCATCCGCACCGCCTGCGGGAGAGGGAAAAAGCGCTTGGCGATCATCTCGTCTTCTTCCGGTTGGGCGGCGCCCTGGGTGAGCCCGCGCGCCAGGTAGATGGCCATGGTCTCGTCCAGGAAGCCGGGGCTGGAATAGAAGGTGAAGGCGTGCCGCCACTCGCGGGCGGTGATGCCGGTCTCCTCCAGCAGCTCGCGCTTGGCGCCGGCCAGCGCGCTCTCGCCAGGGTCGATGCGCCCGGCGGGCAACTCCCACAGCGGTCCGCCCACCGCGTGCCGGTATTGGCGCTCCAGCAGCACTCGCCGCTCGCCTCCGCGCTCATCCACCGCCAGCACCACTACCGACCCCTGGTGCCGCACCATGTCCCGCCGCAGTGGCTTGGCGATACCCGGCTCGCGCACGGAGTCGATGGTGACAGTGAATACCGGCCCGCGATAGACGGTTTTCGAGGAGACGACCTGCGCCTTGTTCTTTTTGCTTCCGCCTTTTTTCCTCATGGTGAGACTATAGCTGACTCCACGAACGCCAATGACCAACGACTAATGACCAACGACCGACGACGCCCTTCCATCACTCTGATCGGTCCCGGCAACCTGGGCCGCGTGCTGGGCCTCGCGCTGCGCACCGCCGGCTACCGCATCGATGAGATCGTCTCCCGCGACGCTCCCGAATCCAGCAAGCGCGGCCGCGCTCTTGCCCGCCAGGTGGGCGCGCGGGCCGCGACGTATGCAGAGGCCCGGTTCGCCTCGGAGATCATCTGGTTGTGCGTGAGCGATGACGCCATCGCTCCCACCGCCGCGGCGCTCGCGGCGCGCGCGGACTGGAGAGGGGAGATTGCGCTGCACTCCAGCGGTGCGCGCAGCAGCAGGGAACTGGAGCCGCTGGCCCGGCGGGGCGCTGCCGTGGGGTCGCTGCATCCCATGCAGACCTTCGTCCGCGCCTCCCCTGCAACGCTCGCCGGCGTCTCCTTTGCGGTGGAAGGCGACCCCGTCGCGGTGCGTGCTGGCCGGCGGATTGCCAGCGACTTGGGCGGAAGCGTGTTTACCATCCGTCCGGAAGCCAAGGTGCTCTATCACGCCATTGGCTCGTTCTGCTCGCCGATGATCATCGCTACGCTGGCGACGGCGGAGCGCATCGCCCGCGCTGCCGGCATCCCGCCGTCTGCGGCCAAGCGAATCATGCATCCCATCCTGCGGCAGACCATCGCGAACTACCTCGCGAAGGGCGCGGCCGCTGCCTTCAGCGGACCCATCAACCGCGCTGATGTCAATACCATCCGCAAGCACCTTGAAGCGTTACGTGAAGTTCCAAACGCGCGCGATATCTACCTCGCGCTGGCACGCTCCACCCTGCGCACACTGCCCGTGCGCGACCGCAAGGCGGTCCGCAAGATCTTGCGCTGACCGAAACTTTCGAGCAACGCACAGCGTTCTATGGAGAGTACAATGCTCGCCGCTTTCGCACAGAAAGGAAGACTGGTATGCGAGGACTGAGGCTGTTTTGCGTGCTCTCGATCTGCATTCTGCCGGCAGTTGCGCAGACCGCCGCCAAGCCGGGCACGGGCTGGCCCAAGGAACTGGATGACAGCGGCACGCATTTTGTCATCTATCAGCCCGAGGCCGAGAGCTGGAAAGATGGAGAACTGCGAACCCGCGCCGTGGTCATGGTTTCGGAAGCCGGCGGGAAGCCGCGCTTTGGCGCCATCTCCATCTCGGCGCACACCAAGGAAGACGCAGAGCACCGCTCGGTCACGCTGGAAAATCTTGAAGTAATCTCCGGCGATTTTCCTTCCGGCGCATCCGATCAGGAACGGGCGTTGGGCGTAATCCGGAAGCATCTTTCGGAGTGGCCGCGGACCATGCCGCTCGACCGGCTGCGCGCCGACCTGGGCATCGCGGACGCCGAAAAAGCGGGCGACGCCGTGCCGCTGAAGAATGCTCCGGCCAAGATTATCTTCAGCCCGCGGCGAGCCGTCTTGATCCAGGTGGACGGCGAGCCGGTCTTTCACGAGGTGGAAGGGACTAAGTACAAGCGTGTGATCAACACACCGGCGATGATCCTGCAGGATACGTCGGACCAGCGGCTGTATCTCGAGGGAGATGGCCGCTGGATGACGGCCACTGCGCTTGAAGGTCCGTGGAACGAAGCTCAGCCACCGCCCGCCGATCTGGAGCGCGTGAAAGCCCAGCTCAAGAAGGCCGCGGAGGCGGAGCAGGAGGATTCTCAGGCGGCCCAGTCGTCGGCCGCTGCGAACCCGAAGCGGCAGCAGGCGCCACCGGTGGCGCCCATCGTGCACGTCAGCACGGTGCCTGCCGATCTGATCCAGACCAGGGGCCGTCCGCAATTCTCTCCCATACCCACCACGCAACTCACCTACGTCACCAACAGCGACAACGACATCTTCATGTACCTGCCGACGCAGGAGTATTACACCTTGATCAGTGGCCGCTGGTTTTCCGCCAAGGCGTTGCGAGGCCAGTGGAACCCGGTCGCCGCCGGCGAGTTGCCGCAGGATTTTTCCAAGATTCCCGGCGACAGTCCCAAGGCGTCAGTGCTGGCGTCGGTGCCAGACACCAAGCAGGCCCGGCAGGCCGTGATCAGCACCCAGGTTCCGCAGACTGCCGCGGTCAAGCGCAAAGATGCCAAGCTGACCGTCCGCTATGACGGCGAGCCGCAGTTCAAGCCCATCGAACACACCAGCCTGGAGTACGCCGTCAATACTTCGACCGACGTCATCCACGCGGACGATAAGTATTACGCCTGCCACAACGCAGTCTGGTTCGTTTCCGCGGCGCCCGCCGGTCCCTGGGTGGTCGCCGATTACATCCCGGCAGAGATCTATCGCATTCCAGCGAGTTCTCCGCTTTACCACGTGCGCTACGTGCGCGTGTACAACGCCACGCCAGACTGGGTGTACTTCGGCTACACCCCGGGCTACCTGGGGGCATACGTCTGGAATGGCGCGGTCGTCTATGGGACAGGCTGGGCCTACCCGGGATGGTATGGGCGCCGCTACTATGGGTGGCCCTGGACGTGGGGTCTCGGCTTCCGTTTCGGATTTTGGGGCGGCGGTTTTTTCTGGCACCCGTGGGGATGGGGCGGGGGATGGTACCACCCC
>JBIOFT010000103.1:0-13739 GCA_044447375.1 Terriglobales bacterium
GTCCAATCTTATGTAAAGCTTTCTTCCCAACACCCGGCAACTGCGGCCCTGTTAAACATCGCTTTGCTCGGCGGGGGAGCAAGAGCCGGCCATCACGCGCAAAAGGCAACCAACGCGCTTAAACCGGCCTCCCTGTCCCCGCACATCAACCGCTGTGACGATCCCGGCCCGCTTCTGCATCCCCTCACCCCGGAATCCAGAGCCTTTGTACGGGGCTTGAAACCGCCCGGTTCTTTTTCTTCTTTCTCCCCTTTTTTTCTGCCTCCACCCTCGGCGCTTCAACCAAAGCCGGCGTTTCACAGCGGTCCTCGCCGTCGAGAGTCTGCCATGAACGGGCTTCGCAGCGGGCCGACGTGCGGCCCAGCACACTCCCGAATGAGGCTCACGTCATGCCGTTCCTTTCCTTTCCGTGTGGTCAGTCTCAACGCCAGCGTGGCCGGGCTTCGCGCCGCCGTCAACGGGCTGCCCGCTCCGAGATTCCGTGTTGCCCGTTTCCCCCGCAAGAACGGGGTGACAGCGGCGCTAACCGCCCGGCAAAGGGCTCGGCGTACTGACCACAAACCGGAAAGGAGAACATCATGACTGAACCTACCAACGCAGAACGTGCCGCCCGCGCCCAAACAGCACTACAGCACTACATCGAGGCCAAGGGCGAGGCCTTCGAGAACAGCAGCACCGAGATTGTCGACCTTATAGCGGACCTCCTGCATCTCGCCGCAACAACCGATCAAGGCGACGATCCCATTGACACCACGCTTCGTCTCGCGCGCCTGCATTTCGACGCCGAACATGACGACCCGGAAGAATCAGGCAACCAGCACGGCTTGCGTTGTCCCGAATGCGGCAAAAGCGATCAGCTCGACATCGCCGCCACCGTGTGGGTCCGCCTCTGTCCCGACGGCACAGATGTCACTGCCGCCGAATGTGGCGATCACGAATGGGACAACACCGCCCCCAATCAAATGCTGCGCTTGCGGCCATTCCGCCACCGTCGCCGCGTTCGAGGTGCAGTCATGACCAGCCCCGTCGAAAAACAGGTCATCCGTAAAAGCTGACGCAGAAAGCATGGTCCTTGAGCACCCGGTACATCTGCTCGTAGGCCGGAAACAGCCATGCGTCGTTGTCGTCGTTGATGACGCTGCGCCCGTCGCGGCTGCGGTAGTGCGTGATGTATGGGGGGTCGGTGAGGATGAAACCGATGCTGCCCGCGTCCAGGCGCTGCATGGGCGGGCGAGAAAAATCCACACTACCGTCCGAGTAGGGTAGGGAAGGTCAATGTCACGGGCTATTACGATCCTGCTGTCAAAATCCAGCTCCGCCAGATTGCCATGTCGATCAGCCACCGGGTCACGATTCAGGATTGCCTCACAATGGCTCTCAACGATTTCTTCGCCAAGCATGGGCATCCGGAAATCGCCCGCTGACAGATCCTTCTAAAGCGAAGGGCAGGGGAGGGACCAGTCCCATCACCGTGCACTTTCCCAAACAGGTGCGCGACCAGCTCAAGATCCTCGCCGTGCAACAAAACAAGACGCTGCACGCTCTCGTGGCCGAGGCCTTCAACGATCTCTTCGCCAAGTACGGCAAGCCTGAAATTGCTCCTGCAGACAAGGCGCCACAAGCGGAGTGAATTTGCGCTGGATGCGCGGAGTGTTCAGGGTATGCGGGGCGATGGAACGCCGTGATAAACCTTTACAGCGCTATGGTTTACGTAATTACTAGCAGGAACTTTGCCGTTGCACAGCCCGTAGGGATCGTAGTATCATTTTGGAGGTAGATTGCCTGCCGACAGGCGGCTTTGATATGGCCGGAGTAGCAGATCCAGAGCGGGCGAGAAAAAAAGAAGAGGTCGCAATGTCACAGAAAGATCAGGAAAAAGAAGAATTCGCTCGCAAGCTTGCAGCAACAGTCAAGAAAGAGTTGAAGCCGGACTTCGACAGGATCGACTCCCGTTTCGACCAGGTCGACAAAGCCGTCGCAGGTCTCCAAACCTCCAACAGTGACATCCAGCAAAAGCTTTCGACGATCATAAATAAACTCGGGTGAGGACAGTCCCGGTTCTCAAGTTTTATGCCGGTAAGGCAAATCGACCCGACGGAGCTCGGCCACTTTGGTTTGGACGAAAACCATCGGCTCTACTGGGATAATAAGGTCATCCAGACGGAGTCCGTGGTAGTCCTAAGTGGAAAACAAACCCTCTGGGGAATTGTAATAGCTGCAGCCACCATTCTCAGCGCCCTCGCCACCACCGTTTATACAGTCACCTATGTGTGCGCCACCATGAAGACTCCCCCCGGTGTTAGTACCCAGATCAAGCAACCCAACACCGCAGTTGCTCCCTCATCACCCTGCCCGATTCCAAGTTCTCAAGTAATCCCACCTTCACCAACTCCGCCTAACCCTCCACCGAAAGCTTCTTCGGCAACCAAGCCTGTACCAACTCCGCCTCCCTCTCCGCCGAAGACAAATCCGCCTGCAGACGCGGCGGCACACCCGGAGTGAATCTACGCTAAGAGAACCCGTGCAGCGGTCAAGAGGCCCGACGGGCCTCGCTGTGCGCAGGACGAATCGGCACTGGCACCATCCTCTGCCGCAGCCAGCCTGCGAATGCGGAAGGATCAAACCGCACCGAACCGCCGATCTTGAAACTCGGAATCCGGTTGCTCGCGGCAAGCTTGTAGACCTGGCGCTCGCTGATATTCAGCAACTCGGCCACGTCGCCCACGGTGAGGGCGGTCATTCTCTGGTCAAGAGAATCCGCAAGGCTCATGCAGAAAAAGCTCCCCGTTTGTGAAATTCGCCGGGCTTTTTTTGGAGATCCCAGAGCCGGACTAGGGGGGAAGTGGCGAAAGCATATATGGAAATCAAGCCCTCGTCCAGCCCTAATGGCGGTGCACGCCCGGACTCCCCCGAAGCCCTGCCGGTAGCCGTATCGGGTCGCCGCGGGGTAATATGTCCTAGCTCAGTTCATTCGCCGGGCGGGAGTAGCTCAACGGTAGAGCATCGGCTTCCCAAGCCGGGGGTTGCGGGTTCGATCCCCGTCTCCCGCTCCAGTTTTCACGCAGGATTTTTCCCGCGGAACCCATACTGTCCATACTGTCCAGACGGTACGGGAAAAGGGTCCAGGACGGTCAATAGGGGCACTGTATGCGAAAAAGAACAAGCCCTGCAAACGCCCTGCTGGCGCGGGTCTTCACGCAACCGATTCAGTATCAGCGCAATAGGGCAGGGGCCCAGCCAGAACGCCAGCTTCCCAAGCTGGATGTCGCGGGTTCGATCCCCGTCTCCCGCTCCACCTTTTCAAGCACCGGCAAGGAGCCCCGCACTTGACCAAGGAAGAGGTTCGCGCGCGGATTCAAGAGATCGGCATTATCCCGGCAGCGCGGGTAGCGTCCGCGGAACAAGCCCGCTTCGCCGCCGACGCGATCTTCCAGGGCGGAATCCCCATCGTGGAAATTCCCCTGACCGTTCCTGACGCGGTGGGCGTGATTTCGCAAGTGTCCCGCCAGACGCCGGAGATGATCGTAGGCGCGGGCGGCGTCGATGACACCAAGGCCGCACGCCTCTGCCTAGAGGCGGGAGCGCGTTTTCTGACCACGGACGCGCTCGATTTGGCGATCGTGGATTTCGCCGTGACCGAGAACATCGTGATGCTGGCCGCCGCCATGACCCCCACCGAGGTGGTCTCGGCGTGGAAGGCGAAGTCGGATTTTGTCAAAGTGTTTCCCTGCGGGCCGCTGGGCGGCGAGCATTACATCCGGGCTTTGAAGGCGCCTTTTCCCAACATTCCCCTGGTGGCGGCCGGCGGGGTCAATCAAAAAACCGCGGTGGGCTTCATTCTCGCCGGAGCCGTTGCCCTGGGCGTCGGCAAGGAGCTGATCCCGAGAGAAGCAGTCGAGCGGCGCAACGCCAATCAGATCCGGGAATTGGCGCGCCGGTTTCTGGGCTTCGTCCAGGAGGCGCGCGCCCGCATGGCGCCACGCCGGCCGGGCGTTACCCTCTCGAAATGACTCCTATTCCTCCTCCTCCGGCACCGGCAGCACGTCCGCGGGGCCCGCGATCAGCACGTACAGCGTGGGCAGCAGGATCACGCTGAGAACCAGATCGGTGATCAAGCCGCCCACGATCACGATGGCGAACGGGCGCTGCGAGTCCGAGCCGATATCGTGCGAGAGCGCCGCCGGCAGCAGTCCCAAGGTCGCTACCAGCATAGTCATCATGATCGGACGCAGTCTGCGCACCGCGCCCTCGATCGCGGAATCCTCGATGGTATTGCCGCGCGCACGGAGTTGGTTGATGTACTCCAGCATGATGACGCCGGTCTGCACCGAAACCCCGAACAACGCCAGGAACCCGATCCCCGACGACACGCTGAAATGGGTTCGCGAGATAAGCAGCGCCAGCAGGCCTCCAATCGGAGCCATGGAAAGATTGGCCAGCAGCAAGGCGGACCATTTGAAGGACCGGAACATGGTGTGCATGATCAAGGTGATGACGAGGATGGTGATCGGTACGATGATGGCGAGCCGTTGGTCCGCCCGTTTCTGGCTTTCATATTCCCCGGCCCAGTCGAGGGTGTAGCCCGGCGGGAGCTTCACTTTTTCGTTGACCTTCCGGATCGCCTCTTCCACCGTGCTCCCAAGATCCCGTCCGCGCACGCTGTACTTGATGGCGATGTAACGGGAGTTGCCCTCGCGGTAGATCATGGAAGCGCCGTCCTGCACTTCGATGCTGGCCAACTGGGCGAGCGAGACCCGCTCGCCGCTGGGCGCGAGGATGCGAATGTTGGCGATGTCCTGCACCGTGCGGCGATACGGTTCCTGGTAGCGCACCACCAGGTCAAAGCGCTGTTCGCCCTTTAGGATCTGGCTCACCGCCTTGCCCCCGACCGCGGTCTCGATGGCGTCCTGCACGTCGGCCACGTTGATGCCGAAGCGATCCGCCTTGACGCGGTCCACGATCAGGTTCACATTCGGCTGCCCCAGCACGCGGAAGATGCCCAGGTCCTCGATGCCGCGGATTTGAGACATCACTCCCACGATCTCGTCGCCTTTGGCCTCGAGTTGCTTCAGGTCGGGGCCGATGATCTTCACCGCCAGCTCCCCTTTGACGCCGCTGACCGCTTCCTCCACGTTGTCGGAGATGGGCTGGGAAAATCCCCATAGCACTCCCGGGATTTTTTCCACTTCGTTGTCGAGGGCCGCGATCAGTTCGTCCTTGCGCCCGTGGAACTGTGCCCGCCATTCTTTGCGGGGCTTGAGATCGATGAAATATTCGGTGTTGAAGAATCCGGTGGGGTCGGTGCCGTCGTCGGAGCGGCCGACCTGCGACACCACCTGCGTGACTTCGGGGAAACGCGCGAAGGCGATGCGCGCCTGGTCCATGAGGCGGATGCCTTCGCTTGGCCCGGTGCTGGGAGGCAGAGTGCCGCGCGCCCAGATCGCGCCTTCATCCAGGTGCGGCAGGAACTCCGACCCGATGACACCACTGAACGCCAGGAACATAGTCAAGGCGAGCGCCGCCCCAGCTCCGCCCAAAGTCACCTTGGGATGCTCGATGGCCCAGCGAACATGTTTCCGGTATTCCTTTACCAGCCAGGCAAGAACTGGATTGTGCCATTCCGTCATGCGTGTACGGAAGAAGAAGCTGGCCAGCACCGGGGCAAGAAGGATGGAGAACACCAGCGCCCCCAGCAGCGCGAAGGCCACGGTCCACGCCATGGGACTGAACAGCCGGCCTTCCACCCGTTGCAGGGTGAAGATTGGCATGTACGCCGTAATAATGATGATGATGGCGTAGAACACCGGGCGCTGGACTTCATGCGCCGCGGCGCGAATGATCTCGGCCATGCTCTTATGGGAGTTCTCGCCGCTCTCCAGGTGGCGCAGGATGTTTTCGATCATCACCACGCAGCCATCCACCACCATGCCGAAATCCAGCGCTCCCAGCGAAAGCAGGTTGGCGGGGATGTGGCGCAGGTCGAGCAGGATGGAGGCGAAGAGCAGGGAAAACGGAATGGTCAGGGCCACAATCAACGCGCTGCGAACGTTGCCCAGGAACAGGAAGAGAACGATCACCACCAGAATGATGCCTTCGGTCAGGTTGTGCAGCACGGTGTGGGTGGTGTAGCGGATCAGATCGCTGCGGTCGAGGTGGGCAACAATCTTGACGCCGGGCGGCAGCACCTGGTCGTTGATGTAGTTAACCTTGGTATGCAACGCCCGCAAGACGGAGTCCGACTCCGCGCCCTTGCGGATCTGCACGATGCCTTCCACCACGTTGTCGTAATCCACCACCTTGCCGTCTTCGTGGTGGATGGAATTGCCCAGCTTTCCCAACTGGATCTTGGGCCCCTGGGTGACCACCGCCACGTCGCGCACCCGCACCGGGGTTCCACCTTGCGTCTTGAGCACCGTTGCCCCGATGTCTTCCACGTTGCGCATCAGCCCCACCGCGCGCACGTTGAGCGCCTGCTGTCCCTGCTCGATAAAGCTGCCGCCGGCATTCACGTTGTTGGCGGCCAGCGCCTGCTCTACCTGGCCGATGCTGAGGCCGTAGGACACCAGCTTTTCCGGGTCCACGCGCACCTGGTACTCCCGCGTTTCTCCTCCGAAGATGGACACGGCGGCCACGTCCGGCACCGACATCAACTGCTTGAATATGACCCAATCCTGCAGCCGCTTCATCTCCATCGTGTCGTAGAGCGGATTGCTGCTGGCCAGGGTGTAGAAGTAGACCTGCCCGGTGGGGCTGAAGTCGGGACCCAGTTGCGGGTTGAGGTTGGCGGGCAGGTTGACCTGCGCCAGGCGCTCGAACACCTGCTCGCGGTTGATCAGGTTTTCCGATTCGTCGTCGAAAATTACGTTGATAAAGGAGAGCCCGGAGAGCGAGATCGAACGCAGGTGGGTCAGGTGCGGCAGCCCGTTCAGTTGCGTCTCGATGGGAATGGTGACCTGCTGCTCCACCTCCTCGGCGGCGCGTCCCGGCCACTGCGTGATCACCCAGACGTACTTGTCGGCCACGTCGGGATAGGCTTCCACCGGCAGCTTGTGGAACGAGATGATGCCCCAGACCAGCAGCAGAAAGCCCAGGCTGAGCACCATCACCTTGTTGTGCAGCGCGAAATCGACCAGGTAGCGGATCATGCGCTATTCCGCCTCGGCCGCTCCCGCGAATTGCAAGGCGTTGACCACCACCTTGTCGCCGCGTGCCAGACCGGCCAGCACCTGCCGCATGCCGTCGCTGGTGGTGGCCCCGGCTTGAATCTCGGTGCGGCGAAAGCGGTTCCCGCCTTCCGGACGGAAGACCCAGTCCCGGTCATGCAGGCGCAGAATGGCGCTGGCGGGAACCAGCGCCCGCAGTTGCTCCTGCCGGGAGCGGAAGACCGCGGTGGCGAACATGCCTACCCGCAGCAGGCGATCAGGATTGTCCAGTTCCAGGCGTACCTTGGCGGCGCGGGTGGCGGGATCGAGCACACGGCCGATGTTGGCCACTCGCGCCTGCAGCTTGCGCTCCGGATAAGCCGCCAGACGCACCTCGGCGAAATCTCCCAGGTGCACGTCGGGCAGCCGGTTCTCGTACACGTCGCACAGCACCCAGACCCGCGACAGGTCGGCGATGACAAACAGGTTGGGCGAATTGTCCAGCGACCGCACCCCCGTCCCCCCGGTGATGTTCTGCTCCACGATGGTCCCGCTGATGGGCGCCCGCACCGGCACGATGGGCGAAGCATGGCCGAGGTCGGCACCCAGCACCTTCAGGTGCTGCGCCGCTGTCTCCACATCGACCTTCGCTTTTTGCTCCGCGTCCTCCGCCATCTCCAGATCCTTTTGGGCGATCGCGCCCCGCGCATACAGCGTTTGCGCGCGGTCCAACTGCTTCTGCGCCAGGGTGAGGTCGGCGCGAAATTTCTGATAATCGGAGAAGGCTGCGGACACATCGGGACTGTTGATCTCCAGCAGCACCTGGCCCTTTTTGACATCGTCGCCGAGCTTGGTGCGGATCTCCACCACCCTCCCGCCGGCCAGCGACAGCACCGGCACCGAGCGGTTCACGTCCGGCGCCACCACGCCGTTCACCGACATCTCGTCCGCACTGGGACGCTGCTCGACCGTCACCACGGAAAACCGCTCCGGATGCTGCACTTCGATGACGCTGGGATCCGGCGCCTTCTCCACCTTGACCTGGGAGGGATCCAGCGGCGCCTGCCGGGAACACCCCAGCAGCAGCGCACCCAGCAGGGCAGCGCTGAACAGCGGCGGAAGATAGCGCAATGAATGTTGGTGTGGCATGGCATCGCCTCGCAGTTCCGTTGCGGCCGGGTAACCAGCCAGCACTCCGCGCCCAGAAGAGCGGTGCGGATCGGCCTTGCTGCTGTCCGTTAGAGATCTGCAGGCGGAGGGGGAGCGCGTCCGTGCGAGGGACCGAGCGGGCGCAGTAGGGAACGCGCAGAGCCATAAGCGTGTACGGCTCCAGGAACTCCTTCGCCCGGCGGGACGAACGTTGCTCGGGCAGGAATCGCCGCAGCAAGGTGAAAGATTGCGATCGGGGAGCCCTTGGCGCTGGCGCCAGCCTTCAGCTTGGAGGAAGACTCCTCCATTTCCTGGCGCACGGCGTGCAGATCGTCCGAGGCGGAAATAACGGGAAACAGCAGGACAAGAACGCAGCCCAGCGCCCCCAGGCGCAGCAGCGAGACGTGGCCCCGTTGGCGGGAAGACTGCTCCTGCCGGCGCCACGTCAGGAGGGCCGGCACCACCAGAAATAACCAGCAGAGATTGAGGAATATCTCCATCGCGAAGAAACCCAAGACCCAATTCTAATGAAAATTTGCGAGAAAAGGGCGTGAAGAACCCCAGACGAATCCATAGAGGTATAGGCTCTGTGCATGCCGGCGCGGCGATCGCCGTTCACCCCATCCGCCAGATGCCCAACCGCAGTAGAGCTTCCCCAGAAAAAAAGCCCCGGGGAAAAATCCCCCGGGGCCGCATTAGTTTAACGTCAATCGTCCAGGCCGCCGAGAGGCGAGCCCTGGGTCGAGTTCAGAAAGGCTTTACCGTCGCGAAGAACGTGCCCCAGTTTGCTAACTCGGTGCGGCACGGAAGAACAAGCCCTGAGCACTGACTGGGGATGTACTCGGCGGCAAACCAAATGCGATCGCCGTCCGCAACTGCCGCGGAGTAATCGCCCCAACGGCCGACACCGTTTCCGCCCTCCTGTGGATATATGGTGAATCCATCATCGGGGTCCTTACCTGCACCGGCGACGTGAACGAACGGCAAGGCGAAGCCGTCCACAACGTCTACGTACGCGGCGCTTGGGAAATAACCGGCGCCGGCCAGTGTAAAGGCAATTACGCCGTCCCCGTCATCATTGACGCCGATGGACGGAAACAAAACGTCCTCTCCCGCAATGGCTACATATCCTTGTTTGGCCACATGGCCATGAAGTGTGGGCCCCACGAAGAACGGTTTGACGCCGAACCAGGCAAGCCCTTGGTGGGTTGCACCCCCCACACTGACGACCGAGTTCACGCCGCCGTAGAGGATGCCGTTGGCAAAAACGACTTGGTTCATGCGGTCATCGTTGGTATTGAGCAGTCCCTCGGTATTGGGCGTGTGCGGGAGCAAAACAGTTGGAAGAAAGTTACCGAGTGGGATCTCACCAGCCTTTTGAACCGCCGGGTTCGGCGCGCCGTAGGTTTCGCTGCGAATCACGTCGAACAACAGGTTCACGTTGGGGGTCCTCGACTTCAAGGACTTTGTGTTGGTGAGCGCCCAGACCGCTATCCGGTTGTCAAAGGTATCGACAAACTGGAGAGCGCTGAGGAAATACTCGACGCCGCCTGGGACGCCACTATCGGCATCTTTCGATGGAGAGGTGGCTGGCTGAATTGAGTAAGACAAGCAAAACGTCGGAGGCCCGGGAGGGCAACCGGCGAACGGTGAGAGCAGCAGAGACGCGTCTATGTGAACGAGCGCCGGCACGGGGCCTCCATTCGCAGCGGCCACGATTTCCGGCTTGGAAAATGCATAGATCTGCGCTCCGTTGAAGACCGTCGCTCCGAATTCATTGGTCGTCTGATAGATGCCGAACTTGTCCGCGCCCAGCAAGGGCTGGTCGCCAAAGCAGGGGCAACCCGCATGAGCGGGAGTCCCGTCATTGCCGTCGTCGGTCACGTCGTAGTAGAAGACAGCAAACGCCCCCGTGGGGTGACTGGTCTGGCTGACGGCGATGAGATTAAAGAAGCGGCCCGTTGCGCCAACGTTGGTGCCGGTGTCCTGCCACAATTCAGAGACGAACCATCGCTGCGTGTCGTGGTCATAGTAACAGCGGGGATCGCTGAGGAATGGCCCAGCTATCCCGTGCACACGATCGATCTCCGGGGCCAGTCCGAAGAAGGAGTTCATGTCCTCCACTCCGGTCAGCGGATTGCCGCCCGTGTCGAAGACGCGGATGACGTTGTTGACGGTCTCGACCACGTAGCCGTTGCCCGCGCAGAGGCCTTGATCTGGCGGCTCGAGGCTGTATTGGTTGCCGCTGTTGGCCGTGCGCTGGTCAATGTGGCTCAAGCCGTTATAGCCGGCAAAACCGAAGCTCTGAAAGGGAACGACAAAGTCGCTGTGGACGACAGGTTCGGACAGCGTAAGCGTGGGGGTCTCGACGTTAACACTGTTGGCAGTGGACGCCCGGGACGCGAGCAACTGGCGGGCCGCCTCTTTGCTGGGAATCGGCATGTTGGCGCGGCGCGGCGGCGCTAGTGCTGCTGCTCCCGTAGCTAGCGCGGCCGCTCCTTTGAAGCCCACGTCTCCCCCGGCGTTATTGTCGATCTCAGGGGCCGCGTAAGCACCGCTGCCAATCCCAGTCGAGTGGATCGTGGATGTTGCGCCGATGGTCAGATGTTCGATGGTCTGCGGAGCACTGACGACTTGGCTCTGCGCAAACGCGGCGGCGATCATAAGCATTGTTCCTAAGCCAACCAGCACCACTGCTTTTCGAAGCTGGTTCGTTACCTTGTCTCTCATGCGCATGTGACTCCTCCTGGGGGGCACCGCAAAGTGCCTGTTTCAGCGGAAAGGTTGGAACTCGGCTGGGCCTAATCTCGCCCACCGAGAATGGTGTGCTGCCTGTGGCGGCGGCAATTTTCGCCTCCACGATTCATGGCGCCGACGGGTCCACACGAACCCGAGGGTACCGATGTAGCGAGGGGCCTAAGATTCAGGAAAGACTTACCTAGGGAACTGGGGGACGGAAACTGGCAGGAACCTTATCAGCGCCCGACTCTACTGTCAAGAGAAATGACCGGCAAAACCCGCTGCCAGTGGGCGTTTCGACCGGTGGCTGGGTGCCGCTCCGCTTCTTCCGCGCACCCATACCGCCACTGCGGAGTTCTGCACTTTTCGATAATTTTCCTGCGGGTGATCCCGGCGGTCACCCGATGACCCGATTCCTCACACCACCGCCGTGTACACGCAACTGATCGCGGGCAGGTTGGCCTGCAGCAGCTCCCAGGAGTCACCGCCGTTGGCCGAGCCGTAGAGTTCGCCGCTGGTGGTGCCGAAGTACACACCGGCGGGATCGCAAATATCGCTGGCGGCGCCGTGGCGCAGCACTTGCGTGAACACGTTCTTCTGCGGCAGGCCGCGCGTCAGGAGCTGCCAGGATTTGCCGCCGTTACGCGAGCGATAGACGCCCAGCCGCCGGTCGCAGGTGTAGCGGTGCTCGGGGTCGATGGAGGGGATGACATAAACCGTGTTGTCCTCCTGCGGATTGGCGGTGATGGCAAAGCCGAAGCGCGAGGGCAGCCCGCGCGAGAAGTCCTTCCAGGTTTCGCCGCGGTCAGCGCTGCGGTACACGCCGCAATGGTTCTGCTGAAAGAGCGCGCGCGACGGCGCCATCACCATGCTGTGCAGGCACTGCCCCACGTCGGGCAGCTTGTTGGGCAGGAAGTCGGCGCGGACGCCCTGGTTCAGCGGCATCCAACTGGCGCCGTCGTCGTCGGAGCGGAAGCAGCCCGCCGCTGAGATCCCGATGTAGATCGTCCGCGGCGCGTCAGGATCGGGAATAATGGTGTGCACCATCATGCCGGCGGCGCCCGGGTTCCAGCGCTCGCGCGTGGGATGCTGCGATAGAGCGGTGACCTCGTGCCAGTTTTTGCCGCCGTCCTCGGAGCGGAACAGCGCCCCCGGATCGACGCCGCACCACAGCGTCTTGCCGTCGTGGCTAGGCACCACGCGCCAGATGCGGGCCAGGTTCCAGCCGCGCTCCTGGGGAAATTCCAGGCCGGCGGCGGACTTCTCCCACTTCTTGCCGCCGTTGCGGCTTACCTGCAGGTCGCGTCCCCACCAGGCGCTGTGGAGCGCCGCCCAAAGGTGGCCGGTGTGCGGGTCGCGCGAGAGCTGCGTCACCTCCCAACTGGAGAAAAACGGGCCGTCGATCTGCCAGCGCTTGCGCTTCAGGTCGCTGCGGAAACGGAATCCGCCCTTGCGTGTCCCGACGTAAACGTGCACTTCGCGCGGCTTGGCTGTGTGTTTCTTGGCTGGCATGAGTTCCTCCTGATCCAGGGTGGAAGGAAATGACCGGGCATTGTCTCAGGGGAATAGACGCGGAAGCAACCGGCAGGGAAGCGATACGCTAGCGCGCAATCATTCGGGAGCAGGTGCCTGAGGGCAGCGTGAAACGTGAAACGTGAAACGTGAAACGTGAAACGTGAAACGTAAGATTCCTCTCGCCTCCTGCGCCGCCCGCCTGCTACCTTATCCGGTCCCATGGCCAAGCGTTGCATCGTCATTCTGGCCCTGCTCTCGGTTTCGGCCTTGGCCCAGAGCCTGCCTTCCGACTCGCTGGAACCAGGCGCCTGGGAACTCGGCCTGTGGACCGGCGGCGGCCACAGCGTCTCCGGCGGCACCGCCCACACCAGCGTGTGGAACGCCGGGGTGCGCGTGGGCAAGGTGCTGACGGCCGAGCACGGCCCCGGCTTCCTGCGCGGCAACCTGGAGTACGCGGTGGATTTCATCCCCGCTTACCTGCTGGTTTTTCCCCATCAGACTTCGTACGCCGGCGGATTCGATCCCTTCATACTTAAGTGGAACTTCACCAGCGGCCGAAAAGTTGCGCCCTATCTCGAGCTGGGCGGCGGCGTGCTGGCCTCGCTCGACAACGTTCCGCCCGGCGCCAGCAACGTGAACTTCACACCCCAGGCCAGCTTCGGGGTGCAGATCTTCACCCGCCAGAAGCGCGCCATCTCCCTCGCCGCCAAGTACGTGCACATCTCGAACGCCGGCCTGGCCACGCCCAACCCCGGCATCAACACCCTCCAGTTCTCGATCGGATATCACTGGTTCAAGTGAAGTTGCGGTGGGGGCGCCGGCGCCCGCCGGTACCATGTGGTTGAAGGAAAATCGCCTTGGCCATCAGCCTGTTGAGTGCGAGAAAGGTTCTTCGCCAATAGTTGGTCACTTGTGTAAAGGCGATTTCACGACAGGCGTCATGCGCCTCCGGCGCACCACGTAGCATGAAAATAGCGAGCGCTCGTAAGTCATTGATTTCTCGTGCACAAACCCGCCATTTTCATGGCAGTTACGCGCTGCGAGGTACGCTATCCAGACTGGTGAGTTGGCGCAGTCGGCTACGAACGTCGCGAGTAACGAATCTCTGGCGCGAAGTTCGCATCTAAAACCAACGGAATTGTCCCAAAACCAGCAATGCCGAGAAGCACTATCAATTTCGATACGGTACGGAAC
>JBIOFT010000104.1:0-13614 GCA_044447375.1 Terriglobales bacterium
AGCCCATCCAGGGACCGGGCGCGCGCGGCGGCGCCACCATCGACACGGGAGTAACATGGCCATCTTCCTGACCGGTTCGACCGGATACATCGGCGCGCATGTGGCCGCGGGGCTGCTGGAACGGCACAGCGACCGGCTGAATCTGCTTGTCCGCGCGAACGACGAACCCGAGGCCCAGGTGCGCTTGTGGAAGTCGCTGCAGCTCCACTTTCCCTTTCCGCGATTCCACGAATACCTGCGGACGCGGATCAGCATTTTTCGCGGCGATCTGACGGACGCACGCTTCGGGCTGCCGGAAAACGATTATCGGCGGCTGGCCCAGACGACCGACGCGGTCATCCACTGTGCCGCCTCGCTCAACCGCAAATCTGAGAAAGCTTGCCTGAACGTCAACCTGCGCGGAACGCTGGAGGTGATTAAGCTGGCGGCGGCCGCGCGCGACCACCACGGCCTGCGCCGCTTCAGCCATGTTTCCACGGTCGCCGTGGCCGGGCAGCGCTCCAACGAAGTGGTTCGCGAGGACGATGCCATCCAGTGGGACCGCTCCGACTACGATCCTTACGCGCGCACCAAGAAGTTCTGCGAGCATATGATCCGCGAGCTGCTGCCGGATGTGCCACGCACCATCTTCCGTCCCAGCATCGTGCTGGGCGACAGCCGCCACGCCGAGACCACGCAGTTCGAGATGGTACGCGCGTTCGTCTTTCTCGCCGGCCTGCCGCTTCTGCCCTTCCGCGCCGAGGACAAGGTGGACATCGTCCCCGTGAACTACGTCGCCGACGCGGTGGTGGCGCTGCATCAGAAAGCGCGCCCGGATCATGAGATCTACCATCTTTCCTCGGGCACCGAGTCGCAGACCTACCGCGAACTGACCGCTGCACTTAATCGTGCGCGGGGCAAACGTCCTCCGTTCTTCGTGCCCACTCTGGAGAAGCCGTTCACGGCGGCGGTGAACTGGTTTTCGAACCGCAAAGGCGCGCTCGGCCGCGCGGCGTCGCTGATGAAAGTATTCGTGCCCTACCTGGTGTGGAACACCGTCTTCGATAACAGCCGCGTGGTCGGCGAGCTGGGCGGCGCGCCGGCGCCGTTCTCCCAGTACAGCTATCCGCTGCTGAAGTTCTCCACCGAAAACCACTTCACCTATCGCTACCAGGAGTGGCCCACGGCCACACAACCCCAGGAAACCAAAGTCGAGTTCGCTGGGAACCCCGCGGGAGGATCGCTGACATGATGGATTTTGTCCTGGAAGCCTGGGTCAGCAGCCTGATCGAGATCTCCCGGCTGCAATGGATGTTCGGCGGCGGCCAGCCCTGGCGGGCGGGCGAGAAACTCCGGTTGCTCTTCGCCGGATACAACGGGACGCGCAACACCGGCTCGGACGTGCGCGTGGAAGAGATGCTGCGGCAGGTGCGGTGCGTGCTGGGTGCGGAGAACCTGGCGCTCAGCGTGATGACCCAGAACCTCGACCGCACGCGCGGCTATTTTGGTGACGCACGCCAGGTCCACCTGCCGGACATCTTCCCGCCCTTCCTTTACCGCGAAGTCCGCCAGCAACATGGAGTCGTGGCCTGCGAAGGCTCGATGTTCAAGAGCAAGTTCGCCAACGCTCTGACCACCATGATGATCGGCTCGCTGGGCATCGCCGCCGCGCAGAACAAGCTCTCCGTCGGCTACGGCGCCGAAGCGGGCGACATGGATCACCTGCTCCAATCCATGTGCCGGCGCTATTGCGGCGACTCGCTGATCATCACGCGCAACACGGAATCGCGCACCCTGCTCACCGAACTCGCGGTACCCACCGAACTCGGAACCGACACCGCCTGGACCTTCGAGCCGCTCGGCCCCGATTACGGCCAGAAAGCGCTGCGCGCCATCGGCTGGGACGGCGCCAAGACCGTGCTGTTCGTCTGCCCTATCAATCCCTTCTGGTGGCCGGTGAAGGCGTCGGTGGCGAAATATCTGCTGCGCGTCACCACCGGCGCTTACAAGTCGAGCCATTACCGCACCGTGTACTTTCACAACTCCGGTCCGGGCGTGGACGCCGCGTACACGCGCTACCTGACTGCGCTCGGCAACGCGGTCGCGGCCTTCGCCAATCGGCACACAATCTTCCCAGTCCTGGTGGCGACCGAGCAACTGGACCGCGACGCCTGCGAGCGCATCTCCGCGCGGCTGGGAAACGCTCCCGTGCTCACCTCCGACGTTTACGACATGTACCAACTGGTGAGCATTTTGCGTGCCGGCCACATGATGGTCTCTTCGCGTTATCACGGCATCGTGACCTCGATGCCGGGGCTGGTTCCCTCGGCCGGGGTGACCATGGACGAGCGCATTCGCAACCTCATGCACGAGCGCGGCCACGATCATCTGCTGGTGGAAGTGGACGATCCCGAGCTCGAGCCCAAGCTCATCGACATCATGGAAAAGCTGTGCGCGGAGCGTGAGGCCATCCGCGAGGCCATCGCCAGCACCGTGATCAAGAACCTGAAGATCATGGCGCGCATGGGCGTGTACCTCGAAGAAAACGTGCAGCAGCGCTATCCCGATTTCCCCCTGCGGACGGGCGCACTGAGCTGGGAGGACTACCTGCCACCGCTCAGCCCCACGCTGCTCAGGCTGGCCGAGGCCAGGGCCGCATGAACTTCCTGGAGAGCATCTTCGACCGCCTGCGCCACAGCGCCGATCGCCCTGTGCTGCAGCAGGTCGACCAAGGCAAGCTGCTTTCGAGCAGCGGCCGCCAGGTGCTGGGACTGGTGCACGCCGCCAGAACTTTTCTGCTGGGCGCCGGCCTCAAGAAAGGCGACCGCTGCGCATTGCTGGCTGCCAACGATGTGCGCTGGGCCGCCGTGGACCTGGCCGCGATGTCCGAAGGCATCATCGTCGTGCCGCTCTACTCGCGCCAGGCGCCGAGAGAGCTCGCGGGAATGATGAAGGACTGCACGCCGTCACTGGTGGTGTGCGGTGATGCGGCGTTACGCGATAGTGTCGCCCAGGTCTGGCCCCAGATGCCGGGCGCCGTGCTGTTGGAAGAAATCTTCGTGCGCGGCTCGGGCGTGGCCGACGACGGGCGCACACCCATTGCGCTTGCCGATTCCGACCCGGTCACGATCATCTACACCTCCGGAACCTCCGGCGAACCCAAAGGAGTGGTGCTCAACGTCGGCAACCTCAACCACATGCTGCGCTGCACCAGCGAACGGCTCGATCTGCTCATGGGCGAGAGGACGCAACCCGATCGCGTCTTTCATTACCTGCCATTTTGTTTCGCAGGCTCCTGGATCCTGCTGCTGAGCTGCCTCTCGCGTAATGCTGTCCTGACCATCAACACCGACCTCGACCGCATCAAGCAGGACCTCGAGTTCGCCGCTCCCGATTATTTCCTGAACGTCCCCACGCTGATCGAGCGCGTGCGCGCGGGGATTGCCGACCAGATCAAGAAGCGGGGCGGGATTGCCCACACGATCTTCGAAAACGCGGCCCAGGCGTACCTTCGCGGCCACGCCGGGAAATCAGGGGTTCGCGAGGCGTTCTGGCTCCTGCTCGCCGGTGCGCTGGTGTTCCCCAAGATTCGGGCGACCATCGGTCCGAACTTGAAGGCGCTGATCTGCGGCTCGGCGCCGCTGGCCTTGGAAACGCAGCTCTTCTTCAACATGCTGCGCATCCCGGTGCTGCAGGTTTATGGGCTCACCGAGACCACCGCCATCTGCACCATGGACGATCCGCGCTACGTCGAGCCCGGCAAGGTCGGCCCGGCGGTTCCCGGGATCGAGATGCGCGTCGGCGAAAACGAAGAGATCCTCGTGCGCGGACCCAACATCTTCTCCGGCTACTGGAACCGACCGCAGGAGACGGCAAAAGTCCTGCGCGGCGGATGGTTCCATACCGGCGATCAGGGCGAAGTGGACGCCCGTGGCAATTGGCGAATCATCGGCCGCATCAAGAACCTGATCATCCTGAATTCCGGCCACAACATCGCCCCGGAGCCGCTCGAGGACGAACTCCTGCGCCGCTTGCCCGGCGCGCAGCAAGTTGTACTTGTCGGCAACGGGTGCGGCTTCCTCGCGGCCATCATCACCGGCAACTGCACACGCACCGGTGTTGAGCGGGTCCTGGAGCAATTCAATCTGGACTTGCCGCACTACAAGCGCATCCGCGCGTTCCATTTCGTGTCCGAAGGTTTTACGGCAGAAAATGGACTGCTTACCGCCAACGGCAAGTTCAAGCGCGATGCCATCGCCGCGCGCTTCCGTTCCGCGATCGACGAGATGTATGCGCCAGACAGCATGGCGGAATCGGCGAAACCGGCATGAAGAAACACTGTGGCCAGGCGCTGTCCTGGGAGATGACCGACGGTATCGTCGAGCTGGCGTTGCACCGCGAGCCGCTCAACGAGATCGGTACCCTGGCCCTGGACGAGCTGGAGAAATTCGCGGAGGAACTGGAAACGGCCACCGGTCGCGCCAGTGCTCTGATCATCTACAGCACGCTGCCGCAGGGGTTCTCGGCGGGCGCGGATCTGCGCGAACTCTACACTCGCGGCCGCGATCTGCCGATGGACGAGCGCGTGGCCGGGGTACGCCAGTTCCTGGAGCGCATCCATCGCGTGCTGAACATCATCGATGCCTCGCCGCTCACCACCATCGCTGCCGTACACGGCGTCACCTTCGGCGGCGGTTTCGAGGTGGCGCTGGCCTGCGACCTCATCATCGCCGACAAGATGGCACGCTTCTGCTTCCCCGAGCTGCGCCTCGGCCTGATCCCCGGCTTTGGCGGGATTCCGCGGCTTAAGCGCGACCTCGGCAATGCCGTCGTCCGCGACCTGCTGCTCACCGGCCGCAGCTTCAACGTGCAGAAGGCGCAGGCCATCGGGCTGGTCAGCCAGGTAGCGGCGGAAGGCGAAGTCCTGAAGGTGGCGAGATCCACCGCCGCCCAGATCAGGAAGTTCGACCGGCACACCAGCGTCACCGCCAAGCAGTTCATCAAGCCAGTCCCGTATAACGAGCTGCGCCGCGAGATAGAGATCTTCTGCACCCTGTTCGCCCGGCCTGCCGTCGAGGAGGCTTTGCGGAAGTTCGTCGAGAGCACGGACCGGCAGCCATATTTGCCGTGACTTGCGTTTGGTAAATTGAACAAGAGAGAAGCCATGCCCACGCTGGACCAGACGACCGATGAGATCCTTAAGCTGGCGGCCACGCACTTCAAGGTGCCGCAGGAAAAGCTCGGCCCCGACGACGACTTCTTCGAGAAGCTGAAGATCGACAGCCTGCAGGCCCTCGAACTGCTCACACGTCTCGAAAATCACTTCCGGGTCGAACTGCCTGACTACGAGATGCAGGGCGTCACCAGCTTCCGGGTGCTGGCCGAGCGCATCCAGTCCAGACTGTGAAACGTCTTCCAGGTACAGGTAGCAGGAGGCAGGACGCGGGAGGCAGGAAGCGGCAAAATCGGCGAAACCTCCGGTTCCCCTGCTTCCTGCATCCTGCATCCTGCTGCCTCTGATGTTGGATCTTCATCAATACGAGTCGCTGGGAGCGGCGCTGCGCGATGCGCTCGAGCGCTGGCCGAACGAAGTGTGCCTGATCGAGGCGGACCGTGACCGCGAGAACTGCCGGCTGACCTACAGCGACTTCAAGCAGATGGCGCTGCCACTCGCGCGCGCCCTCCAGGACTCTGGTTTCGGCGAAGGCGACCGCGCTGCCATCATCATGACCAACCAGTCGAAGTGGCTCATCTCCGCCTATGCCATCTTCTACTGCGGCGGCTTGCTGGTGCCGCTCGACTACAAGCTGACCGCGCGCGAGCACCTCGAACTGCTGGCACACTCGAAGTCCAAGGTGGTGGTGATCGAACATCACCTGTGGCGGGCCATCATGACCAGCCCCGGGTTCAAGGACCTCCGCGTGGAGACGGCGCTTGTGACCGAAGCTCCCAACAGCGCCGACCTTGCAGGTGCGAAACGCTGGGCGGAATTCAAGGCGGAAGGCGAGCCGCGCTTGGTGCCGCGGCGGCGTCAGGATCCGGCGTGCATCGTCTATTCGTCCGGCACCGGAGGCCGCCCCAAAGGATGCGTGCTCACCCACGAGAACTATCTCGAGCAGTGCATCTCGCTGACGGCGCTGTACCCCTTCTGGCCTGGCGTGCGCTACTTGAGCATCCTGCCCACCAACCACGCGATTGATTTCATGGTCGGATTCATCGGACCGTTCACTTGCGGCGCCGCCGTGGTGCACCTGCGGACGCTCCGCCCGGAGTACGTCCGCGACGCCTTTGCGCGCTACCAGATCACATACATGGCCCTGGTGCCCATGGTGCTCAAGAACCTGGAAAAGGGCCTGCGTGCGCGCTTCTCCGAGTTACCGGCGCATCGCCGCTGGATTCTCGGCCGGCTGACCGGCCTCAACAAGCGACTCACCCGTAAGCAGCCTAATCTGACCATCAGCCGTGCGCTGCTGAAGCAGGTCCACCAGGCATTCGGCGGAGAACTGCGCGCTCTGTTCGTGGGCGGCGCATTCACCGAGCCGGCAACGCTGCAGTTCTTCTACGATCTTGGCATCCCGGTCGCCAACGGATACGGCCTCACCGAGGCCGGCACCGCCGTCACCCTGAACGATTTCAATCCGTTTCGCCCCGACACCGTGGGCAGGCCACTGCCAGGGATGGAGGTAAGGATCGTCGATCCGAGCGACGAGGGCATCGGCGAAGTGGCGGTGCGCAGCAAGACTGTGATGTCGCACTATCTCGACGATCCCGAGATGACCGCGGAGACCATCGTTGACGGCTGGCTCATGACCGGCGATCTCGGCCGCATGGATGCGACCGGCCACCTTCAGCTCTTCGGGCGCAAGAAGAACATGATCGTCACCGAAGGCGGCAAGAACATTTATCCCGAGGACATCGAGACCGTCTTCGAAGGCCTGCCAGTGAAGGAATTCTGCGTGTTCGCGGCCAATTACCTGTGGCCCGGGAGCACGATGACTGGCGAGATGCTGGTGATCGTCCTGCGCCTGGAGCCCGGACATGAATTCGACGAAGCTCTGCGGTGCGAACTCGTGGAGCGCAACCGCCGGCTGCCGGACTTCAAGCGCGCTCGCGGCTACGTCATCTGGGACCGCGATTTCCCGCGCACGGCTTCGCTCAAGATCAAGCGCATCGAACTGGCGGAGCAAATCCGCATCTCGACCGAGCGCGCGACGGCGGTGGCTGCGCTGTGAACCAGCCGTTCTTCGCCATCGTGAACCCGGCTGCCGGCGGAGGTCGCTGCGGCAAGCTTGCAGGCCCGGCGCTGGACCGCCTGCGGGCAGCCGGGATCTCCATCGAAGCGCACGAGACGCGCGGCTCCGGCGACGGAATCCAGCTCGCCCGCGACGCTTACCGCGCCGGCTTCCGGCGATTTCTGGCCGTGGGCGGCGACGGCACCTCCTACGAGATCGTCAATGGCCTATTCCCGGAGGCGCTGAGCGGCGAGCGTCCTCAGCTCGCATTTCTGCCGCTGGGCACGGGCAATTCTTTCCTGCGCGACTTCAGCACGCGCGGCGCCGAGCACGCGGCTGAGGCGTTGCTCGCGGGCCGCAGCCGCCCCTGCGACGTCCTCCGCATGATCCATAAGAAGGGCGTGCTCCACTACATCAACCTGCTGAGCGTGGGATTCGCCGCCGACGTGGCCTTCCTCCGGCATGAGCGTTTCCAGAGATACGGCGAACTCGGCTACCTGTTGGCCCTGTTCACTTGTCTGGCGCGATTCGACCGCCGCCCGTTCCCTCTGCGCGTGGACGGCCAGCCCGAGTATGATCGCCGCCCGTGCCTCTTCCTCACCTTCAACAACAGCAAGTTCACCGGCGGGAAGATGATGATCGCTCCCGACGCCGACCCCGGTGACGGCTTGATCGAATACGTCCGCTGGGGACCGATCGGCCGCCTCGGCCTGATCGCCAACCTGCACACGCTTTACACCGGCACGCACGTCAAGCATCCGCTGGCTTCGCGGCAGGCCGCGCGCCAGATCGAATTCGAGCTGGATGCGCCGGTGAATGTGATGGTCGATGGCGAAGTGCTCAAGCTGGAATGTCAGAAGCTCGAGGTGCTGCCGTGCGCGCTCGAGGTCATGGTTTAGAGTAAATAGCTGTGCCTTGTGAAGGGGCACGCCTTTCAGGCGTGCCGCAAAGACGTTTTTTGTACTGTCATTCCGAGCGCGCCCGAGCGAGCCTTGCGAGTGAGGGCGAGGCGAGGAATCTTGGTGTGGGATAGCGCAATCCTGGCACGTAAAAGGAGACTAGGATCCCTCGCGTCGCGCTCGCCTCGCAAGCTCGGTTCGCGCTCGCTCGGGATGACAATTCATAAATACCCTCATTCGGCACGGCTCCGCACCCCAGCGCGCCAAAAGCGGGCGCGCCGGGGACCCCGCTGAAGCCGTGCCCCTTCACCGGTCACAACAGCACTGGAACAGTCTAGAATTCAGCGTGGAGGTAGAACATGTCCGACGTGGTTTACGTTTCGAACTCACGCATCGAGCGAGTAGCCGGACCGGTCCGCCTGGCGTGGCTGCCGGGCGAAAAGGAACCGATCACCTTCAGTGTTCACGGGGCGATCGCTGAGCATTACAAGATCCCCAAGGAAAAGCTCGGCGAGCCTCACGCCGCAACCATCGACTACGTCATCGCCGCCACCGCCGGTTGAATGCTGGGCACCTTCGGGGGCGCGCTGGAGGCGCGCAACATCGATGCCAGCGGCGGACGTTTGACCGGCACGGTCCGCGGCGAAGTGGAGACCGACGAAAAGGTCCTGGTGATCAAGCGCATCCACGTGGAATACCGCGTGGTAGCGCCTGAAACGGCTCGTGAAACCGTGGAGCGCGTGCACGGCATGTACGCGATGCGTTGCCCGCTGTATCGCACGCTGCACGGAGCCATCCAGCTCAGCTCCAGTTACGTGCTGGCACAGCCGGCGTCCACCTGAAGTCAGCCGATGCGCAGCACCGCCGCGCCCTCGATGCGGCTGTGCTTCATGTCGGCAAGCGCGCGGTTGGCTTCCTCCTGCGGATAAAGGGTTACCGCAGTCCGCACCGGGACGTCGGCAGCGAGCTTGAGCAACTCGCGCGCGTCCTGACGAGTGCTGTTGGCGACGCTGAGCACCGTCCGCTCGTTGTAGATGAGCGAATAATCCATCTCTGGTATCGGGGTCATGGTGATGCCCGCCAGCGCGACAATCCCGCCTTTGCGCGAGGCGCGCAAGGCATCGAGCACGATGGGGCCAGCGGGCGCGAAGACGATGGCCGCGTCGAGTTCGTGCGGCGGACGTTCTTTCGCATCTCCGACCCAAGCCGCCCCAAGCTTGGCCGCCAGTTCGCGATGTGCGGCGGCGCGCGTGAACACGTACACTTCGCATCCCATGTACCGCGCGAGCTGGAGCACGATGTGGGCGCTGGCGCCAAAGCCGTAGAGCCCCAGCCGGTCAGACTTGGAAGCTCCTGAGAGCCGCAAGGAGCGGTATCCAATCACACCCGCGCACAGCAGCGGGGCAGCATTCTCGTCGGAGAAGCTTTTTGGGATCTGGTACGCGAAGTCCGCCGGAACGATGACGGCTTCGGCGTATCCACCATCTGCATCGTACCCGGTGAACTTGGCGTTAACGCATAGGTTCTCCTGCTCTCGCCCACAGTATTCACAGCTACCGTCGGTCGAGTGCAGCCAAATGACACCGGCGCGATCGCCTTCTTTGAAGCCTTTGGCGCCCGGACCGATCGCGTCCACTAGGCCGACCACCTGGTGCCCCGGCACCACCGGCAGCTTATGCATAGGCAGCTCGCCTTGGACGATGTGCAGGTCGGTGTGGCAAACGCCGCACACGCGCACCCGTACGCGAATCTCTCCTGGCCCGGGCGTCGGCTCCGGGATGTCTCGGGCTTGAAGCGGTCCCTCTTCGGCAGGCCGCGGCTTTTCGAGCACCATCGCGCGCATGGACGGGAGTCTATCGCAAAAGTGGGGGTGCCCCACCCTTGGCCGCCTTTGCCAAGGGTGGGGATTTTGGATCAGCCTGCCCGCACTGCCTGCAGCGGTTCGAGCTGCGCGGTGAAGTGACGCAGGAACGGAGCTCCTTCCATCAGCTTCAGCCCCACGATCTGATCGCGGCGCTTCCATACTTCCAGGGTCACTTCGATGACGTAATCGATGTGGCTCTGCGTATAGACGCGCCGCGGGATGGCCAGCCGCACCAGGTCCATCCTGGCGGCGGCGCCGAACATCAAGGTTCCGATCTCCACTGAGCGGATGCCGCCTTCAAGATAAAGCTCGTTCGCCAGGGCCACACCGGGGAACTCGGCCGGCGAAACATGCGGCAGAAACACGCGCGCATCGATGTAGATGGCGTGGCCGCCCGGAGGTTGCACGATGGGAACGCCGTGTTCGGCGATGTGATTGCCGAGATAAGCCGTGGAAGTGATCCGGTATCTCAGGTAATCCTCGTCGAGCGCTTCCTGCAGGCCGACGGCAATCGCTTCCAGGTCGCGGCCCGCCATGCCACCGTAGGTGGGATAGCCCTCGGTCAGGATGAGCAGGTTGGTCTCCTGCGCCGCCAGCACATCGTCGTTGGTGCAGAGGAACCCGCCGATGTTCGCCATGCCGTCCTTCTTGGCGGACATAGTGCAGCCATCGCCGAGCGCGAACATCTCCTGCGCGATCTGCTTCGGGCTCTTGGACTCGTAGCCCGGCTCGCGCAGTTTGATGAAGTAGGCATTCTCGGCGAAGCGGCAGGCGTCGAAGTAGAGTGGAATTCGATGGCGACGGCAAACTGCACTCACCGCACGCGCGTTCTCCATGGAAACCGGCTGGCCTCCGCCGGAGTTGTTGGTGATCGTCAGCATCACCAGCGGGATGCGCTCGCGGCCCACGCGCTGGATCAGCTCTTCCAGCGCCGCCACATCCATGTTGCCCTTGAAGGGATGGACCAGCGCCGGTTGCTTGCCTTCCGCGATGGGCAGGTCCACCGCCTCGGCGCCCACGAACTCGATGTTGGCGCGGGTGGTGTCGAAATGCGTGTTGTTGGGGACCACGTCTCCCTTCTTGCACATCACGCTGAAGAGGATGCGCTCGGCGGCGCGGCCCTGGTGCGTGGGGATCACATGGCTATAGCCGAAGATCTCCTGCACCGAGGCGCGGAAACGGTCGAAGCTGCGGCTGCCGGCGTAGCTCTCATCGCCTTCCATGATCGCGGCCCACTGGTGGGTGGACATGGCGCCGGTGCCGGAATCGGTCAGCAGATCGATCAGGACATCGTCGGCCGAGACCAGAAAGAGGTTGTAGTGCGCCGCACGCAGCAGCGCCTCGCGATGGGCGCGAGTGGTCCAGCGGATCGGCTCCACGCTCTTGATGCGGAATGGCTCGATGATCGTCTTCATGGGCCAACTGCAGATAATCAACTGTCACAGGCCCGTGTTGGGCGAGTTTGGGTTCGACGGCGCAACAGGGGCGCCGCACTCCTCGCAAAACTTTGCCAGAGGCGAGAGACGGTGGCCGTTCAAGCATCGTCTGCTCTCATCGAGACGCTGAACCTGTGTCGCTGAATACAGGACCGCTACCGGAATCAAGTAAAAGATCAGGAGTGTCGCCGACATGGAGCGAGCTGTGTTTGCCTTCGAACCCATGCCACCGCCGTACAGGAAAGGCAGCGCGAAAAATGCAACCCATGCGTATCCGAAGATGGCCCACACTGTTCGACGCATCCATTGTGGACAGCCGCGCAGGGCTGCACGCCAGATATCCCTCTGTTTAAAGTCCCGAGTTAGTCGATTCATCACGAGTACTGTAGGCAAAAAGACAACGAATACCCCGGGACCAAGGATTTTTAGGAAACGGTCGAACAGGTAGGTAGCCCCAAGGAGGGACTCCACGTGGATCGCTAACATTGCCACAAAGCCAGCTGCGGCCAATGCGAGGAATGGATAGATCAATACGGCCATTCAGGTATTCTTACACTACTCCATTTTAGGCTGGGTGGCATTGCCGTCGATATCATGACTGGGGAGGATGGCATGATCATTCGCATCGGAATCCTGGGTGACTTTAATCCGGAGTATCCCTCACACACCACCATCGGCACCAGCCTGCAGCATGCGGGACGTGCGCTGGGCGTCGAGGTCGAGTCGCAGTGGCTGCCGACGCCTTCGCTGGTGGGAGCGGAGGGCGAGCGGCTGCTGGACGGATATCACGGGCTGTGGGCTGCGCCAGCCAGTCCCTACCAGAGCATGGACGGCATGCTGCGCGGCATCGAGTTCGCGCGGCGGCGTGACTGGCCCTTCGTCGGCACTTGAGGGGGCTTCCAATATGCTCTGGTAGAGTATGCGCGCAACGTCATGGGACTGGCCGACGCCGACACGGCGGAGAACGGTTCCGGTTCCAAACACATCGTCATCACGCCCGTGCTGTGCGCGGTCCCGAACCGCAACCTGGGCGATCCCAAGCTGGTCGGTCCGATCGCGGGCATCCGCATGGAGCCGGGCACGGCGCTTTACTCCATTTACGGCGGAGCCGAGGCGGTCGAGGAGCACTTCTGCAATTACGAGGTGAACGCGGAATACCTGAGCCGGTTCGAGACCGCCGGGATGAAGCTCGCCGCCTGGGGACCTCAGGGCGAGTTGAAGGCATTCGAACTGCCGACCCACCGCTTCTTTGTGGCCATGCTGTTCCAGCCTCAGCGCGCACAGAAGCAGCCGCATCCGGTGGTGATCGCGTTCGTCAAGGCGGCGGCTGCATTTGCGCGGCCTCATACGATCCCTTTGTCATGCTGAGCGAGTGCGGGCCGGTCCTTCGGCTTCGCTCAGGGCAAGCTTTGCCCGCACGAGTCGAAGCATCCCTATCCAGCGAATCGCTGCGGTAGAGGTCCTTCGACTCGCGCGCCAGAACCGGGCGCGCTCGCTCAGGATGACATTGCAACTCGCCGCTTGCCGCAAATGCCCGGCGGGTCTACCATAGCCGGTCGCCATGCCCAAGGTTTCCCTCTTCATCCCGTGTTTTGTGGACCAGCTCAACCCGCAGGTGGGCATCGACGTCGTCCGTGTGCTCCGCCGGATCGGCTACGAAGTGGACTTCCCCGAAGCTCAGACCTGCTGCGGACAGCCGGCGTTCAACACCGGCTACTGGGATGAAGCCCGGCCGTTGGCCGAACGCTTTGTGCGCGTCTTCGGCGCTGCTGAGGTGGTGGTGTCGCCTTCCGGCTCCTGCACCACCATGGTGAAAAGCTTCTACCCGGAGCTGCTGGCGGGAACGCCCCTGCACGACGACGCCGTGAAACTGGGCCAGCGCGTGCACGAATTCACCCAGTTCCTGGTGAAGGTGGCCAAGGTCACCGACGTGGGCGCCAGCTTTCCGCACAAGGTCACCTTCCACGATTCCTGCCACGGCCTGCGCGAACTCCATCTCAAGCAGGAGCCGCGCGAGTTGCTGAAGAACGTGCGCGGGCTGGAACTGGTGGACCTGCCCTACGGCGAGGAATGCTGCGGGTTTGGCGGCGCCTTCTCCGTCAAGTACGCCATGATCTCTGCCGCCATGGGCGATACCAAGGCCGGCAACATCGAGAAGTCCGGCGCCGAATACGTGACCGCGGCCGATTCCAGTTGCCTGATGC
>JBIOFT010000105.1:0-13595 GCA_044447375.1 Terriglobales bacterium
CTGTTACGTCGTGGCCGCGGCTACCGCGATATGAAGTATCTGCTACTCAAAGCACAGCGGCTGGCCGTCACCAAGACCCAATTCCTCGTTCTTCAGAAAGCCGCATAGAATGCGCACTTTGTCAGATTCTCGTTCAGAACCCAAAAACTCAACATACTCCCCTGCCAATGCGTCATCGGCATAGCCGCGTCCGGCAACCCAGTCCCAGGTGCGTTGCGCATCACCCAGGCGTCCGGCTTGGATCAGGAATTGCAGCCAGGATCTTGCCGCGCGGCGATCTTCCCCAAGGCCGTACTGCAAAATATCTTCGGCGTGATCGACAAACCGCGTGTACTCGCTGAAGATGACTGAATCGTAGTCTGGAATGAGCGTTAGGATCCGGGCGGTGATTGGAAGGGCTTTTTTGTTCTCTCCGATCTGGAAATGGAAGTTCGCCACGCGCAGGAGAAAGGGAGCGGATTGCGGGGCGAGGGCCAGCACTTGTCCGTAGCAGTAGCGGGCGTTCTCCTTCTGGCCGGCTTCGAGAAACGCTTCTCCGAGGTCAGCCCATCGATAGGGATCGTGCGGATCCCGCTGGAGGCTCCTACGGAATATGCCGATCGCTTTTTGGAGGTCCTCTTGCCTTATCCCCGTCAATTGCTGCCGCGCTCGCCATACCAGGGGCGCGTTGTTGCAGAGGAAGACCCGGCACAGGACACGGTCAACCTGCTCATTGTTCGACCAGAACGTCTCAGAGAGAACGCCAGCCGAACAGTAGGCCGCCAAAATTGCCCCTAGAATGAACGTCAGTGTTCTCAAACCGGCGCACTCCCCACGACGGTCTTCTCAGTCCTTGTCTTTATCGCAGTGCCTATCCCGATCCCTCGGCGGGCAACGTTTGCTTGGTGGTGGGGGAGGGGGGCAAGACTTTCCGGCTCCGTCGGATGCGGCGGTCTGGTTGCCAGAAGCTGGGGCAGCTGCGGACTTCGGTGCCGCGGGGAGGATCGGTTGGATCAATTTGACTTGCGAGCCTTCCGCCCGGTTTAAGTCAACCGATCCTGACAAAACGCGCAGCGCCACCGAGGAGCCATTAGGCTCCAGCTTGACTCGCGAGTTCGGTGGGATCGTCGCGCGACTCCCGTCGGCGAAAAAGATCGTTGCCGCGGAACTCGAGGTGGCGATCTCGTCGCCTGCTACCACCGGCAAGGATGACACTGCCGTCACGGGCACGGCCTTGCCGTCCAACATCAGCGGCCTCGAACCGGTTATCCTGCCCACCGGATCAGCGGCCATAAGGACCAGAGGCGTCATTACGATCAGCAGACACATATATCTCATGGCTATCTCCTTGTGAATGTGAAGCAGCGCAGCAGATTCCTTGGCCAGACTACGTTTGAAGGGAAAAACACCGCTTCCCATTCTTTTTGTTGTCTTACATTCGTTAGCAATACGTCTAGTGGCGGGAGCCGACTTCAGCCGCTTCGACTGTGATGACCTTCCGATATCCAAGCCCCTCCGATTCACTCATCCTGTTCGCCTGAAGCCGATTCCCCGCTGTCATCCCCGCGATCCACGCCAATAGCATGGCATTGGCTGGAATATACAAGTTGAAATCCGCCAAACTGTGCAGCAGAATCGCGGCCAGCGCACCCGCGCACGCCACAGAAAAGTACCGCGCTTCCGAATCCGCGGACTTCACGGACCCACGCACCGCCAGCCTCACAACGGAGAACGCCAGTGCGGCTACAATCAGGAAACCCGCGAGCCCCAGCTCCGCCAGCAGCTGAAGGTAATCGTTGTGCGCGAAATCGTCCGTTAGGAGTGGCCCGGACACCTTGAACCTTGAGAACGCGGCCTCATACCCGTCCAGCCCGCAGCCGAAGAAGACATACGCTCTGATCAAAGGAATCGTCTCGGCCCAAAGGTGTGTGCGTCCACCCGCGGTCAGTTCATCGGTAGAAACCAGTTTGGCGAAGCGCTGAACCAACTTGTCTGGCGGCAGGAATACGAAGCCGGCTAGCGCCAGCGTGGCGACCATCGCGGCCGCGACCCACCGCCGCCTCCGGGAGCCCGTTACCCAGCTCAGTTGCCGGGTTGCGAGCGCCAGTGTGCCCATCACGAACAGAGAAGAAAGTGCCGCGATGAACCCCATCCGTGAAAACGAATGAACGACTCCTACGAATATCAGCCCCGCCAGTGCCCACACGCCGCAAGCCGCTAGCACGGGGGCAGCGGGCGAGTGCAGCCGCGAGCGTGGGCGGCGCAACATGGCCACTGGGTACATCACCGCAAACGGCAGCACCATCTCCAGGAAGCCAGCATAATGGTTGTGGTTGGCGTACGTGCCCCACCGGACCTGCTCTCCGGTTCCTCCGAAATACTGCCAGAGTCCCAGCACCGCTTCGAGCGCAGCAATGGCGACCAGGGGCCAAACAACCACCCAAGGGCGGTCGCGAAAAAAACCCATCAGCTCCCGCGCGAGAAGAAAAACGACCAGGTACCCGCTGACGAGGAGAAAGTACTGGAAAGTCCCGGCTGGAAAAACGCTCAGCGAGGCGAAGCCGACTTTCGCTCCGATCGGGCCCAGAGCGTCTACCATTTCAGCACGCGCGGGCGATACCAGGCGCAGCACCGCCACCGGCAGCGGGACCACCTGGAGCAGTGCATACGCCGGCAGGAGCACGGCCGTCCATCGCAGCACACGGCCCGGCGGCGCGGTCTGATCGTCCCGGCGCGCGAGGCTCCAAACCACGGCGAGCAGGCCGAGAACCAGGAGGTATTCGTATCGGCCGGTTCGCACCACGCCGCCCCACTGGAACGTGGTATAGGCGAGAACTCCGGCCAAGGCCACTAGTACCAGGAGCGCCTGCCGATAAAGGCGCTCTATTGTGATCACTAGCTTACCACGCTGCCACTAGCGCATGCACTCTTTTGTCCTCTGGCAGACTCTTTTCTGCCAAGATGCGCCGCAACACATGCGAGCTTGGGTTGTACTCCGGCACAATCTCCTTCAATCGCAAGATGAGGTGCGGCATGTCGCGCACGGCACAGATCTGCCGCAGGGCCTCAATGTGCCCTCTCATCTCTTTGTAAGCGAACGATGGGCCTGTGAAAATCTTGACCTTCCCGTGCCGGGTTGGCAAAGCTGATTCTTCAAACGTACGCAGCTCTTCATAGAGCTTCTCTCCCGGACGGATGCCGGTGAACTCAATCCGGATATCCTCATCCGGCCGCAGGCCCGAAAGCAGAATCAGGTTCCTCGCATGGCTGCCATGGAAGAGGCAACCCGGAAGGTGGGTACAATTCCCGTCCATGTACCGGTGGGAGACGTGGGTTGGCTGCCACCCAACTCGCATGTTGCCAGTGGCTTACAGCTTCCCTTGGCCATCTGAGGCACGGGAATAGGTATCCCGTGCCAAGCTCGTGGTCGTGAGCTCCCGACTGCCCGATGAGGGGGTTCGCCATTATCCTTAAAATATCTGCGCTGGTCATTCGTCTACAAGAGTAGATGGAAGAAGCGCCCAGCATGGAGTGGATGACCGCCGAACAAGACCAACGGATCTCAGAGGCGATCGAACGGGAGCAGGGTCGGCTTCGGAACTTCATCCGTAAGCGAGTGGCGGACGAGGGCGACGCGGACGACATTCTACAGGATGTCTTCTACGAACTCGTGGAGGCGTACCGCCTGATGAAGCCGATCGAGCAGGTCGGCGCCTGGCTGTTCCGTGTGGCGCGCAACCGGATTACGGACTTGTTCCGCAAAAGGAAGCCCGAGGCGTTAGGCAAGGAACCGATATCGATCGCGGAAGATGGAGAGCTGCTCATGCTGGAAGACCTGCTCCCATCGCCGGATGCCGGACCGGAAGCGGCGTATGCCCGAAATGTGTTGCTCGAAGAACTGGACGACGCTCTGGAGGAGCTACCGGAGGAGCAGCGCGAAGCATTCATCGCCCACGAACTCGAGGGTCGCAGCTTCAAAGAGCTTGCTACGGAAACGGGCCTGAGCGTGAATACGCTGCTCTCGCGCAAGCGCTACGCAGTGCTTCACCTGCGCCGGCGACTCCAAGCCATCCACAGCGAGTTTACGAAATTACGAGGAACGGAGACATGAAAAGATACTGCGTATTACGAGGCGTGAAGATTGCACAGTTTGTGATCGTCGGCTGCGCCGTATTCGGCCTGGTGGTGATGAGCCTGTGGAACTGGCTGATGCCAGCCCTCTTTGGATGGCGAGTGATCACCTACTGGCAAGCACTGGGACTCTTCCTCCTGTGCAAACTTCTCTTCGGCGGGTTCCGTGGCCGAGGAGGCTACCGCGGTCACTGGCGGCGTCGCATGATGGAGCGCTGGGAACAGATGACACCGGAGGAACGCGAGAAGTTTCGCGAAGGCATGCGCGGCCGCTGCGGCCACTTTCCTCCCGCGGCGACGGAGCCCAAGGCATGATTATCATGCCGAGGCTATGTCGATGGTGGAATGGCGTAGCAGCTGAATATCGTGGGAAGTCGTCAGTTACTGCTCGATCATTCTGCCATAACGAAACGGAACCATAAGCGTCTATATCTCGTATCTACCGGGGAGAGATTGATGCGTCGAAAGGAGCCGACGATGCTGAGTCTGACTATTCACAACCTGGGTGACGTGACGGTCTTCCGATGTGCGGGGCGGATCACTGCTGACGATGGAAACGTCTTGCGAAATGCCGTTTCTGACTCAGCCGCACATTCGAATCGCAGTGCTCGATCTGGCAGAAATCAGCGCCGTGGACGCTGCCGGTTTAGGGACACTCGTCTATCTGCAGATGTGGGCTAAAACGAGCGGCACGAAGCTCAAGTTGATGAATCTAATGCCCAGTGTGGAAGAGGTTCTTGACCTCACCAAGTTGAGGTCTGCATTTGAGCTGTGCTCAGTTCAAGACATGCTTGACTTATTGTGTCGAGCAACCAGACGCGTGATGAATCGGTCACTTTCGCAGCACGCAAGACGCTCACCACCTAAACCCTTCATCAAACTCCCAAGTGCTGCTGCCTGATCTCCGGCTGTGCCTTTAGGTCCGAGCTCGCTCCAGCGTAGGCGACGCGCCCTTTCACCAGAATGACAGTGCGATCGGCCACCGCGGAAACCGCTGCGAAATTCCTATCTACAATGACGGCGGCAATGCCGCTCGCACGGATAAGGCGGATGATCGCCCAGATCTCCTTGGCGATCAGCGGTGCCAGGCCCTCGGTCGCCTCGTCGAGGATGAGGAGATCGGGGTTTGTTATGAGCGCCCGACCGATGGTCAGCATCTGCTGCTCGCCGCCCGAGAGCTGTGCGCCATGGTGGTGGAGCCGTTCGGCGAGACGCGGAAAGGTTTCCAGCACGCGTCCAAGGGTCCAGTCGCGCCGGCCGTTGCGACCTGCACGCGCGGCCATGACCAGGTGCTCGCGTACCGTCAACGTTGAGAAGATTCCGCGACCTTCGGGGACGAAGGCAATACCTTGGCGGGCGACCAGATGGGGCTTCGCGCCAGTCATGAGCTGGCCGTTGATCCTCACTTCTCCCTGGCGGGGCGGCGTGAGCGCCAAGAGCGAGCGCAGCAGCGTCGTTTTCCCCATGCCGTTACGGCCCATCAGAGCAACCGTGTCGCCGCGGCGGACGGTGAAGTCCACACCATACAGAATATGGCTTCGTCCGTAGAACGTATGGAGGCTCGTAGCGTCGAGAATCGGTGGCTCGCTCATACTACTGCCTCTTGTTGGCCGAGGTAAGCTTCCTGCACGGCGCGGCTTCGGCGGATCACTTCGGGCGAGCCGCTTTCGAGCACGCGGCCGTTGACCATCACGGTGAGCACCCGGGCGACACTGAAGACTGCATCCATGTCATGCTCGACCATAAGGATGGCATGGTCAGCGGCCAGCTTCGCGATGAGGGCGACGAGCTGCAAGGATTCTTCGGCGCCCATGCCCGCCAGCGGTTCATCGAGCAGCAGCACCCTGGGCGAAGTGGCGAGCGTCATGGCAATCTCGAGTTGGCGCTGTTCGCCGTGCGACAGCGCCGCGGCATAGCTGCCCGTACGCAGTCCCAGCCCCATGATCGCAAGAGCGCGCTCGGCTGCTTCGTTGATGCTCGCGTACCGGAGCGCCTGGCGGAAGAATCGCATCGACGTCCTGAGCCGCGCTTGCGCTGCCAGCCGGCAGTTCTCGAAAACCGTGAAAGCCGGGAATATATTTACCTTCTGATAACTGCGCGCAATCCCCAGGCGGGCGATACGGTCGGCGGACAGGCCCGCAATCTCGCGTCCCTCGTAGCAGATGCTGCCGCTGGTGGGGCGAAGGTCCCCGGAGAGCATGTTGATGAGGGTGCTTTTGCCGGCGCCATTGGGTCCGATCACCGCTTGCAGCTCACAGGGGTGCAGATTGAGCGACACATCGTTCACGGCGGCAAGGCCCCCGAATTGTTTCGACAGACTCCGGATGCGCAGCACCGGATTAGGCACGGCGCGCCTCCTGGATACGGCGCATGAAGACCCATCGGTCGACCATTCCGCTCAGCCCGTGAGGGAGCAACAGCACAGCCAGGATGATGAAGACACCCATGGGCAATAACCAATGCCTGGTCTGGTCGGCGAGGAAATCCTGCAGTAGCACCAATACAAAGGCGCCAAGGATCGGTCCGTGCAGCGTTCCCATGCCGCCCAGGATCACCATCATCAGCACGATCCCCGACTCACGCCAGCCGAAAAGGTCGGGAGTCACAAACCCGAACTGCGCGGCGTCCAGGTATCCGGCGAGTCCGGCGAGCGTGCCGGCGATCGCAAACGCAACCAGCTTGTAGCGGAAGGTGGAGAAGCCCAGGGAGCGCATGCGGTGCTCGTTCGCCTTGATGCCTTGGATCGCGTGCCCGAACGGTGAGTCGATCACGGCCCGCAGGAGGACATAGGCGCCAACCATCAGCACCAGCACAAAGTAATAGAAATGCAGGTTGTTGCTGAGCTGGAATGGCGCCCATCCAGCTAGCGTCGCGTTTGGTTTCACATAGATATAAGCGCCGTCAGATCCACCGAACTGCCTCGACCCGGTGACATAGTAGAAAAACATCTGGCTGAAGGCCAGCGTCACCATGATGAAGTACACGCCGGAACTTCTCAGTACGAGAAAGCCGATGATCAGCGCGGCCAGTGCCGCCACCCCCAAAGCTACCGGGAGCGACAGCCATAAGCTGGCCGCAGAATATTCCGGCGACAGCAGCAGCAGCGTGTAGGCGCCCAGCCCGAAAAACGCGGCATGCCCAAGGCTGATCAGGCCGGTGAACCCCACCAGCAGATCAAGGCTCATGGCGAAGATCGCCAGGATCATGATCTTGCTGAAGAGCTGGAGATAAAACCTGTTGGCCACTGCGGGGAAAGCCAGCAGGGCAGCCAGGCAGAGCAGCAGGAAAAGGCGCAGCACCAGCCGGTAACTTAGCATGTCAGCTCGTCCGCCCGAACAAGCCCGCGGGCCGCCACAGCAGCACCAGTACCATGAGCATATAAAGAGTCATGCCGGAAATCTGCCGCGCGAAAACCTGGCCAAAGGTGTCGGCCAGGCCGATCAGCAATGATCCAATGAGCGCCCCCTTCACCGAGCCGATACCGCCGATCACCACCACGACGAAAGAGATGATCAGGATCTGATTGCCCATGCCGGGAAAAACCGAGGCGACAGGGGCTGCGATCATGCCGGCAAACGCGGCGAGCGCCACCCCCAGAGCAAACACTAGCCGGTAAATCACAGCGATGTCGATGCCTAACGACTGCACCATCTCGCGGTTCAGGGCGCCGGCGCGGACACTCATTCCAACCCGCGTGTGATTGATGAAGAGGTAGAGCCCGGCGCCGACCGCGATGCAGACCGCCGACATGAAAAGACGATACACGGGGTAGCTGAGCGTTGGGGTCAGCTTCACGGAGAAATTCAGGAGATCGGGTACTCTTACGCCATGCACCTCGTCGCCGAAGAAAATGCTGCGGACCTCCTCCAACGAGAGGATGAGTCCATAGGTCAACAGCACCTGGTACAAGTGATCCCGAACATACAGAAACCGGAACAGCAGGCCTTCCAGCACCAGTCCGATTACGACCGTAAGCGGAACGGCGATCAGGATTGCGAGCCAGAGACTGCCGGTCCGCTCGGCGAAGGAGAACGCGAGATACGCGCCCAGCATGTAGAAGCTGCCATGGGCGAGATTGATGATGCGCATCACGCCGAAAATCAGCGTCAGGCCGCTCGCCACCAGGAAGAGCAGCAGCCCGTACTGCACCCCGTTCAGCACCTGGATCAGGAAGAAGATGACCCTGTCGGACATAAGCTCTCGACTGGACGTAAGGCGTTGCTCAGCTCGGAAGCTGCAGTTGTATCGCCGGCCGCCTGCGGGTTGCTCAGGCCATCTTGCAGCCGCGTGCCGGGTCAGCCAGCGCTTTGACAGCGACACTCACAAACTTGTTCTCCAGGCCCATAACCTTCCGCAGATAAATGTCCTGCACCGGGTTGTGCGCCTTGGAAAGGGTGAATTTGCCGCGCGGGCTGTCGATCTCGGCCTTCTCCATCGCTGCGACCAACTCCTTCCGCGCCTTCATGTCGCCCCGGACCGCATCCAGCCCGGCCGCGAGCAACTGGCCGGCATCGTAGCCCTGGACGGCATACACATCCGCGTCGCGGTTGGTCGCCTTCTTGAAGGCGGGCCGGAACGCTTTGTCCTTCGCCACATCGAGCCCGTCGGCGTAATGCAGCGTGGTTTCCAGGCCCTGTGCCGCGTCGCCCTGGGCTTCCAGCGTACCGTCGGTGAGGAAACCCGCGCCCACCAGCGGGATCGAGTTCTTCAAGCCTGCGGCCGCATAGTCCTTCACGAACTTGACCGCACCGGCGCCGGCGAAGAACACGTACACAAGCTGCGGCTTGAGCGCGGCGATTTCGGTGAGGATGGGCTGGAACTCCACCTGCGGAAAAGGCAGCAGCAGTTCCTTCTCAACATTGCCGCCTCCGCTAGCGAAGCCTTCCTTGAAGCCGCCAATCGATTCGCGGCCGGCGGCGTAGTCCCAACTCACCGCGACGGCGCGCTTCTGGCCGCGGTTGGCGACCACCTTGCCCATGGCAAAGCCGGGCTGCCAATTCGTGAAGGAGGTGCGGAAGATATTGGGTGCGCAGGCCGGTCCGGTCGCGGCCGCGGCGCCGGCATTCGGAATAATCAGCATGGTGTCGTTGTCGGTCGCCACCTTGACCATCGCCATGGCTACGCCGGAGTGCACGGTGCCGATGAGAAAATCGACCTTGTCGCGCGCCACCAGCTTGTTGGCGTTCTCCGCGCCCTTCGCCGGTTCGGATTCGTCATCGAGCACGACGTATTCGACCTCGCGGCCGCCGACCTTCCCGCCCCTCTGGCTGATGGCCAGCCGGAGCGCGTCGTCGATGTTCTTACCGAGGGCGGCATAAGTGCCGGTATAGGGCAACATCAGGCCGAACTTGATCTTCGCCGCCTGGCCGACTGCGAAGCACGCCGGGACGAAGACGCTCGCAGCGGCAATGCCCGCGCTGGCGGCAAGGCCCTTCAGTATCGTGCGGCGGGTGACTGGCCCTGACTCCTTCATCATCGCATTCTCTCCCTTGCTAGGACGTGGATTTGCGGCGGGCCTGGCATCTCATTGTAGAAATCGATGTCGCGCAAACGGTTATGCGCCGGAAGCCGCGCCAGCCGAGGCCCGCGTCTCCGCCAAACGCTCATTGCCAGATGGGTGTACGATCGTCGCGCCGGCCTCGCGCCGACAGGCGCGGCGCATGTTAGTTCGCTAGCGATGACAAGTCAACCCTGCAGGTTGCACCCAAATGACGGATCGGCGGTGCGAAACCGGGCGCCGAGTCTGCTCAGTCCCAGGCTCACCCGTTTGCGCTGGCAGGGGTTTTCGGGCAAGCCTGCAAGCCCCCGCTGAGCCGTTCCCTTGCCCACGGAGTTGCGTTGTGTCGAACTGCCGATGACCCGACGTATCACTTCGCCAAAGCTCGAGTATCATCGCCGGCCTCCTTGCGCGACCTCTAACGGATAACGAGGAAAACCCGATTGCCGTCGAATCAACGAAAGCGGGGCCGCCGTTTCTCCCGAAATGCAGCCACGCCCTCGCGCGATTCCTCCGTCCCATAGTACAGGCTCAGAGCTTGCATTCCGAGACCTCCAATGCCACGGATCGAGTCCGAGTCGGCGTTGAAGGATCGTTTGGCAATGGCGATCGCGGTTGGGCTGAGCACGAGGATTTCTTGGCACCAGCGCTCGACCTCGACATCAAGTTCATCGGGCGGAACGATGCAGTTCACCAATCCCATATCGAGAGCCTGTTTAGCGGTGTAGCGACGGCACAAGAACCAGATCTCCCGCGCCTTCTTTTCTCCTCCGACGCGGCTAAGATACGCCGTACCGAACCCTGGGTCCACGGAGCCGACCTTAGGGCCGACTTGGCCGAACACCGCATGCTCCGATGCAATCGCCAGATCACAGCAAGTCACCAGAACGTTGCCACCGCCGATAGCAAAACCGTTGACGCGCGCTATCACCGGCTTTGGGACGTCGCGAATTACCCCTTGCAACTCCTCGACAGGCAAACCTATTACGCCACGACCATCGTATCCGCCATCATGCGCAGACTGATCGCCACCGGTGCAGAAAGCCTTGTTGCCGGCGCCGGTCAAGACAATGACTCCGATCGACCTGTCCCATCCCGCACTATTCAACGCGTGGATTAACTCGTCGCATGTCTTGCCGCGGAAGGCATTGTACTTCTCTGGTCGATTGATCGTAATCCTGGCGATAGCGTTACGCACGTCGTACAGAATGTCTTCATATTCACTCATTATGGTGCTCCTTATCTATTCGCTCTTGTCAATCACGCCGTTGATTAGAAGACCATGTCACCCACCATTGGGGTCCAGACCCGGCCTGTACAAATCCCTTTGCCAGTCTCATGCCTGCGCTGCTAGGATACCCGTCCGAGGAGCCATCATGGACACCAATAGGATTCTTGCAGAGCTTCATGCGGAACGCGACCGTATCGACCAAGCCATCTCGGCAATTGAAGCCGTCAACTCGACTGGACGCGGCAGAGTGGGTCGACCGCCCAGAGCGGCACGTAAGGCCCCCAGACGTGGCCGCATGAGCGCCGCTGCCCGGAGGAAGATGTCGCGGCTTATGAAGCAGCGCTGGGCGCAGGGAAAGATGAAGCAAGCCAAAGCGTCGAAGCCGGTGCGCAGGATGAGCCGTGCCGCCCGGAAGAGGATCGCGGCGGCGCAGCGAGCCCGGTGGGCAAAGGTTAAGGCCCAGTAGCAGCCGGAGAAGAAGGATCGCCTTTAACCCCCAGTACTCGTTGTTGCCGCATTGGCCGACCTGGCGTTTTCCGCGCCCGGGGGCAGTTTGTTGTTTCCAGGATGAAGGCACCTTCTACCGGCGTTCACGAAACGGGGATCAAGCATCTTTGGAGTTCGAATCCGACTGCTGCGTCAGCCAGTAAGTCATCCGATCTGTGAGCCGCTCTGAGGCGAGGACCTCTCGCTCAGCGCCGCCCGTCTCGCCTGCCTTGGAAGTCCCGAGCACCACAACCGCCTTTCTCGCTCCCTTGGGCATCGTGGCGTAGGCGCAATATATGTTGACTGGGATGTCAAGTTTGCGCACCTCTCCTCCGTCCGGGGTAGCGTAAGAGTTGATAGCGCGGGTCACCTCGAAATCGCACTGCGAGCTTCTGTCGCCGTCCAGATCGACGCGCTAGCCGCCGGCGACACCTTGCGGGCTACAACCACCCAGTACTGCATCTCGCGCCTATGAAAGGCAGAGCGCAACCTCGGGATTGCACCAGCGAAGTCACGCATGGGACGCGGTGTCAGAAGGGCAAAGGGCATCAGCCATCGCATGCGTCGCCAAATCCAATCCCAGGTGGGCGCGACGCTCAAAGTGAGATCCTCGACCTGGGTAACCATCAGACCCGCTGCTTGAATCTGCCCGAGATAGCTGCCGACCGTTTGGAAATTGGGGCAGAACGCATGCAACGCGAGCGAGTCCAGATCGGCCGAAGCGGAGTTGGCCGTCCATGCCGTTAATAGAAGAGTGCCACCAACTCTTAGACTGGATGCAGCTCGCCTGAAAAACAGCTTTCTGTCGAGGAAGTGTTCCGAAGATTCCATCACCCATATCAGGTCGTATCCGCCTTCAGAATATTCATACTCCTCCGCATTGACTATGAGGAATCTGACAGTGCTGCTTGCACCCAAAAGTCGCGCGCGTCTTCGAGCGTGATCAGCCTGCTTGGGGCTCAGAGTCAGAGCCGTAACCCGGCACCGATGATGGAGCGCCAGGTAAATGCTGGTTCCGCCGTAGCCGCAGCCGACATCTAGCACTTCGGCTTCGTTGACATCTCCGACCAAGGCCAAACAATGCCGAATGAGCTCGAGTTGTGCCGCCTGAGGACTCTCCTGTCCAGAACGAAACAGGCCATGATGCAGGTGTTCTCCCCAGAAGACTCGATACGCCCTTGCCATCAGCTCATAATGCGCGCGCACGAGTGCGGGAGTAATAGTTACCGACTCTGTTGTTGCTGGCGCCGGATCACATGCGTAGCTCAATTTGGTTTTGGCTCCGGCGGCGGATTGCTGCCAGGTGGCTGGTTCTGCGGCAGCGGCGCAGCTTGGCCCGGCACCGTCACCGGACGCCCAAACACCACTTGCAGATCGGAATACTGCGGCAGGTCCACATCGTTGCCGTGTCCGCCGAACAGGACGACAAGCCCAATTCCGGCGCCGGCGTAGGGCGCGACGGCATGGGTGGCCAACTCCACCGCCTCGTCCACCGCGTGCTCGGAAGCCGCACCGATCACCAGGCGCTTCGCCAGACTCTTGGCGCCGCCCTTGCCGTGCAAACCGCCCTCGGGATCCATCTCGACCGGAGCCTTCTTGCCCACGTCCGCGCCGGCGAGTGAAGCTGCGACCTTCTGCGAATCGCCGCCGGGCTCGCTGAGCCGGTCGAAGACCAGATACATGGAAGCCGCACGGCTCATGCGCCGCGGCTGCACCAGCTTGCTGACGTGCCCATCGAGCAGGCTGCCTTCCGGCACCAGAAGATGGCCGTCGGGCTGGAAGATGGGCTCTAGCAGCCGCGCCTGGAAGGCGTCTCCCGTTTTGCTGTCGCTGGCGCGCAGCTCGGTGAGCAGAAGGAACTCGGCGTGCGTGCCCTGGGGGATGGTGACCGGCTGCTCGGTGGCGCGCGGAACCTCGGGCTGCGCCGGCAGTTCCAGGCGGGCCGCGTGCGCGACTTCGAGCGTCGCCACCGGATGCCGGAATTCCTGCGCCTGCTTCCTGCCATGCTTGATGCTGGCCACTTGAGAGACGCCGGGCGCGTGCTGGGCCAGATCTGTGCCGGTCGTGCCGCCGACCTTCATCTGCCCTTCCTCGCTGGCCTGGAGACGCACTTCTTCACCGCCGCGGATAAAGCGCAGGTCCATCGGCACTTCCGCGCCCGAAGGCAGATTCACTGAGGCCGCGCGCAGGCTGACATCGTAGAAGTTGTGGCGATTCAGTCCCAGGCTGCGCAGGGTGTCCACGCGCTCCATCAAGCCTTTCTTCTCGGCC
>JBIOFT010000106.1:0-13559 GCA_044447375.1 Terriglobales bacterium
CCGCCACGCAGGGCACACGCTCCACCACCTTCACGCCCGCTTTCTCCAGCGCCTGGACCTTATCAGGATTGTTCGATAGCAGACGCACATGCCGCAGGCCCAGCGCTTTCAGCACTTCGGCGGGCAGCGCGAACTCGCGCTGGTCGGCCTTGAAGCCCAGCTTCTCGTTGGCCTCGACAGTATCGAGGCCATTGTCCTGCAACTCGTAGGCTTCGAGCTTGGCCATCAGCCCGATGCCGCGCCCTTCCTGCTGCTCGTAGACCAGCACGCCGCGGCCAGCCTGGGCGATCATCTTCAGCGACATCTCGAGCTGTTGCTGGCAATCGCAGCGCAGGGAGCCAAAGACGTCGCCGGTCAGGCACTGCGAGTGGATGCGTACCAGCGGCGGCTCGGAGTTGACTTCCCCCATCACCAGCGCGACAGCGGTTTCCAAACGCCGCTCCGTCGCGCTCTGCGTCTGCCCTTCGAAGCCCATGATGCGAAAGTGTCCCCAGCGGGTCGGGAAATCGGCTTCCGCCACCTTCCGCAGGCTGTACGCGCCGCTCACATCCTGATTATTACATGGCGCGCTAGGGCAAGACTCGGTGTTGTTGTGGAGGCTCACCCCCTCGTCAGAACAGGCATAGGAAAAAACCGCCACGGATTCACACGGATTGGCACGAGTCTACAGGCACTGTTCCTAGGTCCGTGAATATCCGTGGAAATCCGTGGCCAAGGCCTTGGGCATCCAGCTTCCTGCTGCCCCCTGCTTTCTGCCCCCTGCTGGCTCTCCGTGCTACCCTTTCGCTTCGCGTGGACTCGCGTTTCATTCTCGTCACCCTGCTGGTGAAGCTGGGCGTGGCTGCCGCGGTCAGCAGCGCGCTGGTGCGCTCCCGCTACTTCAAAGCGCTGCTCTTTCAGGAAGAGCGCACCTTGCAGCAGAAGATGCACCTGATGCTTTTTATCGTGACGCCGTTTGCGCTGGGCGTGCTGGTGCGGGTGTCGGTACGCACTTTCCTTGCCGGCGACCTTTCGGTGGAAGCCGCCATCCTGCTGGGAGTGATCGGCGGACGCGTGGCCGGTGGGCTGGGCGGCGCGCTGCTCGGCATGGTCGCGCTCTACCATCACGAACTGGCCGCGCTTCCCTTCGACACTTTGGTGGGCCTGGCGGCCGGTATGCTGCGCAACGCCGCTTCCGACAAGGAGTACATCTGGACCTTCACCCCGTTCATGGATCTCAGCCTCTACCGCTGGATCCGCCGCAACCTGCCGTTTCCGCGCATGGACTGGCAGACTTTGTTTTTCCTCTTCATTCTGGCGATGCAACTGGCGCGCATGGAACTCGGCCGCGCCCTGCCGCGCCAGTTTTTCGTCATTCCCGCGCCCACCTGGACCACGCTGCTGGCGGGGTACGCCACCACCGTCGCCTGCGTTGCCATCCCGCTGAAGATCTGGAACAACACCCGCATCGAGATGAAGCTGCAGGTGCAGGAACGCCTGCTGCTGCAGGCCCGCATGGAGGCGCTGCAGAGCCAGATCAATCCTCACTTCCTGTTCAACACTCTGAACTCGATCGCCTCGCTGGTGCGCTTCGATCCCGACATGGCGCGGGTGCTGATCGTGAAGCTGGCCAGCATCCTGCGCCGGCTGCAGCGCAAGGGCGACGCCTTCGTCCACCTGCACGACGAGGTGGAGTTCATCGACGACTATCTCGACATCGAAGTGGTGCGCTTCGGCCGCGACAAGCTGCGGGTGATCAAGGATCTCGACCCCGTCACCCTGGACATGATCGTGCCCACCATGGTGCTGCAGCCGCTGGTGGAGAACTCGATCAAGCACGGCCTCGCGCCCCGCATCGAGGGCGGCAGCATCACCCTGCGCAGCCGACTGGCGGAGGGATTCCTGGTGGTGGAAGTGCAGGACGACGGAGTGGGCGTGGCCCTGGCCGGCGACAGCGCCATCGTCGAGCCCGGCGCCGGCATTGGCATGTCCAACGTTGCCGAGCGCCTCAAGCTGCTCTACGGCGACGCCGCCACCATGACCATCTCCAGCGGCGACGGCAAAGGCACGCTGGTGGTGCTGCGGGTTCCGGTGCTGACCGCGGTGGAGGTGGCCGAAACCGCCGGCACCGTCGCCTACGAGGCCCGCTCCAGCACGCAGCGGTAGAACTGCTCGTATTCAGGGATGATCTTGGTGGAGCAGAAGCGGGTCTGCGCCGCGATGCGCGCGCGTTTGCCCATCTGCCGCAGCTTGGCTTCGTCGGAGAGCAGTTCGATGGCCTGCCGCGACATGGTAGCCACGTCGCCCACATCGGCCAGCAAACCGGTCTTGCCGTCGTCGATGACCTCGGGCACGCCCCCGACGCGTGTGGCCACTGTCGGCACCTCGCAGGCCATAGCTTCGAGGGCCGCCAAGCCGAACGACTCCAACTGGCTGGGCATGAGCATCAGGTCGGCGATCGCCAGCTTTTCGTGTACCCGGTCCTGCTTGCCCAGGAAGTGGACGCGCTCCTGGATGCCCTTGCGCCGCACCATCCACTCCGCGGTCGAGCGCTCGGGGCCATCGCCGATCAGCAGCAGCCGCGCCGGAACCTCGCGCTGCACCTGGTCGAAGATCTCCACCACGTCGGAAATGCGTTTCACCGGACGAAAATTCGAGAGGTGCACCAGGATGCGCTCGTCCGCGTGCGCGTACTCCGCGCGGTGCTTCTCGATCTCGGGATCGCGGCGGTAGAGGTCGCAGTTCACGAAGTTGTAGATCACCTGCACCGGCCGCTTGATGTCGAACACCTGCAGGGTGCGCTCGCGCAAGTAATGCGAAATGGCGGTGACGCCGTCGCTCTGCTCGATGGAAAAGCGCGTGATCGGCAGGTAGGAGCGGTCGGTGCCCACCAGCGTGATGTCGGTGCCGTGCAGTGTGGTGACGAAGGGCAGGCGCCGCCCGCCGTTGGCCGCCAGCATCTGCCGAGCCAGCAGCGCGCTCACCGAGTGCGGAATGGCGTAGTGCACGTGCAAGAGGTCGAGGCTGTAGATCTCGGCGACCTCGGCCATGCGCGTGGCCAGCGCCAGGTCGTAGGGCGGATACTCAAACAGCGGATAGTTGAACACGTCCACCTCGTGAAAGTGGATGTTGGGGCGCTCGGTGTTCAGGCGGATGGGCTGCTTGTAGGAGATGAAGTGGACCTCATGGTCGCGGTCCGCCAACTCCATCCCCAGCTCGGTGGCCACCACCCCGCTGCCGCCGTAGGTGGGATAGCATGTGATCCCGATCTTCATGTTGTGTTTGAAGGATTAGACGGACGAGCGGGCGTTTTGGACTCATTTCGGCGGAGCAACTCTGCATTTGGCCGGCATCGACTGGCGGAACGGTGATCCATCAGGGAACGGGCAGAATGCTATTATCAGCGTCTTGCCAGGGGAATCCAGATTGAAACGATATCGAGTGAAGCCAAGGACCCGCGTGAAGCTTGATCGATGGGATCCGGAGGATACCACCGGTTTTCGTGGATCGAAAAAGGCTGCCGAAAACCGCCTGGTGCGACTGACGCAGCGGCTTGAACCACTGCAGGAACTGCTGTACGCCGAGCACCGGCACAAACTGCTGATCGTTTTGCAGGGCATGGACACGGGCGGCAAGGACGGCACCATCCGCCACGTGTTCGAAGGCGTGAATCCACAAGGCGTAACGGTGGCGCGGTTTGGACCGCCGACCCAAGAAGAACTGGACCACGATTACTTGTGGCGGGTTCACCGCCATACGCCCGCCAGAGGTGCGATCGCGATATTTAATCGCAGTTACTATGAAGACGTGCTGGTGGTGCGCGTGCACGGACTCGTGCCCAAAGATGTGTGGGAGCGCCGCTATCAGCAGATCAACGATTTCGAGCGGATGTTGGCCGAGGAGGGTGTGACCATTCTGAAGTTTTTCCTGCACATCTCGCGCGAGGAGCAGAAAAAACGCCTGCAGGCCAGGCTCGACGATCCCAGCAAGCACTGGAAGTTCAGCCTGGCGGATGAAAAAGAACGCGAGCTATGGCCCGAATATCTTAAAGCCTATGAAGACGCACTCGAGCGCACCAGCACCGACTGGGCGCCCTGGTACATCGTTCCGGCCAATCACAAGTGGTATCGCAACCTGGTGGTCGCCACCACCCTCACCGATACGCTGCGCGCGTTGAAGATGCGCTATCCGCAACCGCCGAAGAGCGTCGAGAAAATGATGCAGGCGGGCTTGCACTGATGGGTGTGGGTTCACCCGATCAGCTCGGCGTACGAGATCAACTCCACCCTCGCCGCTTCGATGGCCCGCCGCGCCGCCGCTGAGGTGAGCACTCGCAGCTCCTGCTCCCGCGATTCCCGCAGGCGCGTCCGCACCGCCCGCAACTCCGCATCGCAATACCCCGGATGGCACACCAGCTCCCACGTTCCTTCCGGCAGCGATCCCACGATGGCCGCGAACAATTCCTCGTCGAGCGCTCCCGTCACCAGGATGCCGAAGGTGCCATCGGTGGTGATCATGCCCGCGTCCGCAACGGTCTTGCGGAACTCCTGGCTGAAGCGCCGCAGCAGGGCGACCTCCGAGTACCTAGTCCACAGCCGCGGACGGCGCGCAAGATGCGCCATCGCCAGCGGCTTGAGCGGCGCAAACGGATTGCGGACCGCGCGCACGCCGCACGCCTTCGCCGCCGCCAGCATCGGCCGAAGCACCGGCGGCAGCAGGTGCACGTGCTTGTGCGAGTCCACATGGGTCACGCGCAAGCCGGTCTGTTGGATTTTGCGGATCTGCGTCTCGACCTCGGCGGCGATCTGATCTTGGTCGAGACGCTTGCGCAGCGCCCGGCTCGCGAATCCGAGCCAGCCATCGCGGAAGCGGGCACCCGCGCCATCCCCAACCACCAGGCTGGAAACGGCTTTCGGCGGCAGCATGGGTGCGCCGTCGATTAGCACTGCGTGGCAGCCGACGCTCAGCCGGGCTTCGCTCGCTCGCTCGACCGCGTCTGGCATGGCGCCGGCTTTCGCCATCATGGTGGCGGAGGTCACCACGCCTAGCTCATGCGCTTCCACGATGGCGCGGTTTACGCCCGCCGTGAGCCCGAGATCGTCGGCATTGATGATGAGCCGTCGCACGCCGCCAGTGTATAGGCAGTGGGTACCGAGTACCGAGTGACTGAGTACCGAGTACTGTCTTGTTATACTGCCCTTGCACCACGGGCGGGCGGTTAGCTCAGTTGGTTAGAGCGCCTCCCTTACAAGGAGGAGGCCGCAGGTTCGAGTCCTGCACTGCCCACCATGCTCACCGCATCTGGCGAATCGGCAGTGCTTTAGTTGGGGAAGTCTGCCCCGTGGATTCCGCCTTCGAGATGTGGGAACATAGGGCCATGCCAAAGGACCGCAATAAAACGTACTCGGACCACCAGGCGGAAGCCAGCCGTCTGCGGAAACAACGGGAGGCGGCGAAAAAGCAGGCGCCCAAAAGGAAAACTACGCGCGAGGGCCCCAGCCAAGTTTTGCCGCCAGATGGCCGCTGACGGCGCTCGACGGCGATGACCACAACGCGCGACCTGCTATACTGAAAAGAGTTGATCCAGCGCTGCGGGGACGTAGTTCAGTTGGTTAGAACGCTGCCCTGTCACGGCAGAGGCCGCGGGTTCGAGTCCCGTCGTCCCCGCCATTTTCCCACTTGGTCCTTCGCTTCGCTCAGGATTTCGGTCCGCGTTTCAGCTTTTAGCCTGCCCTGAGCAAGCTGAGCGAAGCGAAAGTGCCGAATGGACCGCGGAAAGCGCCTCAAGTTCCAAGATCCCTCGCTGCGCTTTCACAATCCCTGCCGTCTTGCAAGTGCTTCGGAGGATTCCGCCGTGGGCCTCGAGGCGTGCCTGAGTTATCTTCAGAACTGAGCAATTCTGAACATCTACCCATCATCCGCAAGATGCACTATCCATGGTGCAAGGGGTCGGGACGGCGGTTGCCTCCACACCGACGGGCAAAATGCGTTGCGCAGCAAATCCCTCCCTTTAGGAGCGACGCTGTCCCGAAAAACCTTTTCAGGGCTGGGCAGGCAACACGGAGGTGGACGATGTACACGGGAACGATGATCGAGAATTTGATCGCGACGGTCGAGCGCGCTGAGGGCTGGGCGGCGGCGAAGCCGGCCGAGATCCGGCGGGAACGGGACATTGACCCGCCGGCAGCTTACCCGCAGCGGTCCAACAGCGAACAACTGATGAAAGTGGCATAGGAGCATCTTCATTATAGGAAGCAGGCAGCGGTCCGCCCACCGCTCCGGTTCTGGCCGGCGATTCACTCCTGATTTCGTCGTTCAAGGCTATCCCCTAGCCGAATGCCTCATCCCCATGGCGTGAACGCCAGTAGATCGGCGCCAGGATGCTGGTGTTGAGAACTTCCGCTTCGGCTTGCAGCCAATCGCTCAGAGCCGAGCCGGCCGCGTCCTGGCGTTCCTCGTAGAGCTCGTGGGCACGGAGGCGAATCTTCCTCTCGATCAGGTCCAGCATGAGCCTCTGCGGTCTCTGCGTATCGGTTTCCTTATCCACGGCTACTCCTCAGCATTGAGCTCAAGAAAATTCTACGCGAGCGCTGTTAACGAAGTATGAAATGAGGTCCGGTTCCGGGTTACGAAAGTGAATGCATCGCGTGCGGGAAAGGGAACTCATCTTTTCATCTTTGCGCCAGGATTCCATGCGCCATCAGGACTCCTGCGACCACCCGCGCACCCGTTACTCACGTAATCGCCGACCCTCTGCCGCCTGCTTGAAGAATCGCGGCAGACATGCCGATGACGAAGAGACGGCCGGGACAAGAGCGAGTTTTCTGCCCGGGGTCGGCGGCCATGAGCCAGAGGATTACCTCCCAGGACAGAATCGCGGCGATTCTGCTGCGGAAAGACGCGGCAGCCTTCTACACCAGGACGCCCCTGCAGTTTCTGGTCGCCCTGCTGGGGATCGTGTTTGTCTCCGAGACGCTGGTCATGTTTCTGCTGCCCTTGCTGTTTCCCAAGGACGCTAACGAAGCGCTGGTAGCGCTGACGGACGCCGGGCTGCTTACCCTCATGATCACCCCGGCGGTATGGCTGTTGCTGGTGCGGCCGCTGCGCGCCGACGCCCACCGGCTAGCCGATTTGACCGAGGAATTGAGCACCGAAGCGGGCACGCGCGTCGAACTCGAACAACGGCTGACGCGCCAGGCCCTGCACGACCCTTTGACCGGCTTGCCGAATCGCGCTTTCTTCCTCCAGGAGCTGGAGCGGACGCTGGCACGCCAGCGGCGCCAATCCCAGCACCGCTCCACCGTGCTCTTCCTCGATCTCAACCGCTTCAAGCCGGTGAACGACCGATTGGGCCACGCCGCCGGTGATCAGGTGCTGGTGGAAGTGGCCCGCAGGCTCGAAAGAACGGTCCGCCCCGGCGACATCGTGGCCCGGCTGGGGGGTGACGAGTTCACCGTGCTGCTCGACAACCTCGAGCAGGCTGGGCACGCGGCCAAAGTGGCGGAACGGATTCTCGAGCAGTTGCGGCAACCTTTTTCCGTGCACGAACCGCAGGCGGGGGACGGCGTGCAACGCCACACCGTGCACGTCTCCGCCAGCATCGGAATCGCCGGCGGGGAGACTTCCTACGAAAGCGCGGAGGCCCTGCTCCACGACGCGGATATCGCCATGTACAGGGCCAAGGCCAAAGGCATCGGACATTTCGAGATCTTCGTGCCCGCCGGGCAGGAGTGCGCCGCCGAAGATCTCGCGACCGAGAACAGCCTCCGCTAGGCCTAGATCCTCAGATCGACGAGCCGCCGGATTTCGTCGTCGGGGCCAGAGATAAGGAAGGATCTCCTGCTCAGCGCACCAAGCGCACGTGGATGGTGGGAAACATGTCCTCGATCCGGCTGACGATCCGGCTGGAGAGCCGCCCGGCCTTGCGCGCCGACTCCCGCTGCTCAGCGGCGCGGAGCGTGACCATCTCGCCCACCACCGCGGCCAGCACCGGCAGCGTGCTCAGGTCCCGTTCGTCGAAAGCGCCCAGTTCGCTGGAAAAGATCTCCAGGTGGCCGACGATGCGATCGCTTTCATAGATGGGCGCCGCCACCGTGGAGCGGACGGACAATCCTTCCTCCAGCGAGGAATAGAAGCGCTTCTCGGTAGCGGCCAGGGTGATGGCCACGCCGCGTGCGCCGGTCAGCATGCGGGTCAAGTCGGCCATCAGATCCAGGGCGGCCGGCCAGCCGCCAGCCACGCGCATGAACTCCCGCCCTGCGTTCCAGGTGCGGCTCTTGGCCATCCCGGCGCGCAGCCGCCGCGCCAGAGATTCGGAGAGCTTGGCGAAGCGTATGCCTGCCTCCGCCGAATCGTTCGCCCAGGCCACCACGCCGGAGGTGCGGATGGGCGCCGACGATCCCGGCAGGTGGAACTCGAGCCACAGGGTGGCGCCGGGCTGCACAGGATGGCCCAGCGCCTGCACCCGCATTCCACCTTCGCCGACGTTGACCACCAGCGCGGCGTTCTTCTCATCGATGTGGACGGTGGTGGGGCGCTGCGACGCGATCCTTATGCGCAGGTGGCGGCGCCGTTCCGTTTTGAGGGCAGAGTCGTCACCGGACGCCGCACCACGGGCGTTCTCGGTCAGCAACTCGTCCAGGGTTTCAACGGCCAACGGACTCGCTCCCCCGCAAACAGGCTCACGCGCCCTGCCGGAGACAGGACTCGTGGCGGACAAACCTTAAAGCTTCAGACGAATTCTTCCCGCTAAGTCACTTACAAGAGGCGGCTGGCTACGGCCAGATGGGCTTGGTGTCGGTGGCCGCCGCCACCGCCGGAGGCTTGGCTTGCACGGTGGGGTAGGTCCGCACCGGGGGCGGAACCACTTGCACTTCGTTCGACAGCTCCTCCTCCAGCAGAGGAGCCACGACGCGCAGCGCCTGGATTTCCTTCTTCAAGCGCTCGATCTCCGTCTCCTTCTGCCGCAGGACTTCATAGATGTTTTTCATGGCTAGCCTCGAAACACACGGGGATCACTAGAAATTGGGGATTCGCCACTTTTACTCTGGTTCGGGGGTGTTGTCAAAGCGGTTTTATGCACAGGTTCCCAGCGGGTTAACCCGTGGCCTGGCAGCTCGGGTGCAGGGGCTGCAAATGGCCTCAGAGCCCGCGCGATTGCCAATACTCACGGAAGGCGCGCACCTGATTGCCGTAGAAATCGGCAAAGAACATGCCCGCCAGTTCCCGCCGCCGGCCGCTGGCTCGATCACGATAGGCGCAGCTCCACTCGGCAATCAGGACATAGCCGGTGTGCAGGGAGTTGGTTACCGTGAAGTGGATGTCGTCCTGCCCGGCGGTCGCCGCGGCCCAGTAATCGTGGATAGCCTCGCGGCCGATGATCGGCTCTCCGAAGGGATTTTCCTTGTAGCGGGCGTCGCGGGTGAAGAGGCTGGCCGCGAGATCCGCGTCCCGCGTCTCCCAGGCCCTCTTGTATTTCTCCAGAAACTCGCTGGCATCGCTGGCGTGCAAAGTTACCTGCGGACCCGGCTTCCGAGCGGTGGTGGCAGTTGCGGATTTTGGCACGGCGATCCTCCCTCTCCGAACGCTTCATGGTAGCAGTTTTGGAGGCGTGAGACTCGGCAGGCCGCATTCACCAAATACGCCACGGATTTACACGGACAACTACGGATCCTTTCTGATCTATTCTTGATCCGTGTGAATCCGTGGCTGCTCTTCTCTGCATCGCGGAGAGGCTACGGCTTCTGGCCTCGCTGCATTCCTGTAGCCCGATCTCGCGCTCGTTGCGCATCCTGGGATCGCTGCTCGCGGTCATAGAGCCGCGCCAGTTCCAGCCAATCGATGGCGCGATCGGGAGCCAGCCGTACCGTCTCTTCCTGAAACGAGATCGCGCGCCGCACGTCGCCCAGCTCGCTCCACGCCCGCGCACGGCCGCGAGCCAGACCGGCGAGGAAAGCGTTGTCGCCTGGCCTTGCGGATTGTGACCGCAGGCTGGCGCTCCGGTCGAAGGCACGCAGGGCCTCACGCGGCTGCTGTGCATCCAGTTCAGCGTATCCCAGCGAGAGCAGTTCGCGATCGGGCAGGCGCAGCAGGCCGGCTGCCCGCTGCCACGCCGTAATCTCATCCTGCAACCGGCCTTCCCGCTGATAGACCGCGCCCAGGGCCGACCAGGTTGCTCCATTCACCTCCAGCGCGGCCGACCGGAGATACTCCTGCTCGGCGCTCGTGAGATCGCCGGCCTCCTCCAGCAGCTTCCCGCGCAGGAAGTGAACAAAGGCGCTGTCCTCGAAAATGCCCAGAGCTTGGGCGGTGGCCGCGAACGCCTCGGAGTTTCGCCCCAGCGCGTGCAAGACCGCGGCGGCGTTGGCCCATTGGTTGAACGCCTGGCTGTCGTGTCCCTGGGGAGCGGCGCGGGGCAGGGAAGTCTTGGCGCAGTCGGTCTCGAACTTCTCGATCAGGCTTGCATTCCGCAGGCTGCGGCGCACAAAGACCGCCGAGACCTCGTCCAGATACACCGGCCGCCACGTGGCGCTCGCGCAGAACTGCCGCAGCACCGGAAAAAGCTCCACCCCGTTGTACCGCGCCAGCGGAACGATGATGGCATTGATGTCGTACTGCTCGGCCTCGCGCTGCCACTCCGGCGAATCGGGCAGAGTGGACATCAGTTGCTGGTTGCGCTCGAAAAATTTCGGGCCGAAGGGGAGGGCACGCCCATCGATGTAGTCCTGATACTTCGGGCCCAGCCGCCAGGTGAGGTACCCACCTTCGTTATAACTGTTGAAGATGCGCCCGGGGACGTTTTCGCGCTCCATGAACGCGGCGGCGCCCTCGGGGAACCACCACGACAATCCCGCGCCGAAAGTGTTCAGGTTGGTGCTGCCGAGGTAGCTGCGATTGCTCACCAAGTCGCCCGCGCGCAGGCAGGCCAGCCCCACCACGCAATAGGCCAGGCCAATGACGGCGAATGATCCGAACCTTGTTTGCCTGATCCTCTCCCAGCGTCCGGCGAGCGCCGACGCGAGTACCGCGCCCCCGACCACCACCACCACTTCAGCGAAGAGAGCCTGGAAGCGGATGTGCCGGATCGCCAGCAGTACCGCACCGCTCAGCAGCACCGCCGCTCCCAGTTGTCGCCGCCACAAGGCCAGCAGCAGAGCCACGGCGGCCACCAGCAGCATCACGTAGAACGCGCCGTCGGGACTGCGCAGGGAGAAGCTCATGCTGGCCAGAGTCCAGTTCAGCCGCGCCGGCGCCCACTCGGTGATCCACTGCGAGTGAGCGGCGGTGGCGCTCTCCTGTCGCAGCAGGGCGCGATAGATTCCCGCTCCCCAGGGATTGACCGCGGTCGCGGCCAACGTGGCGGTCAGCCACGGCCAGGCGTATCGCAGGCGATCCGCGGCTGCATGGCGGCGCTCCGGCCACACCATCTCGAGCGCTTCCACCAGGACGTATCCGCCCATGAGCCCCAATCCAGCCACGAACCCCAGGTGGAGATTCACCCAGGCGGCCATCATCAGCGGTAAGAGCCACAGCCGGGCGCTGCCGCCCTCTTGCTGCCGCCACAGCACCGTGAGGAATGCGGCGAACAGCACCACGGTGAACATCTCGGCGCGCGGCGCGGTACGCAGCACGATCACGGGGATCGCCAGAATGGCCAGCACGGCGGTGAGCGCCGATCGTCTCCAGATCAGCAAGGCGACCGTCCCCATGCAGGCCGCGGCTCCCAGCCACGTCAGCAGCGCATATTTGCCGACCAGATACGCGGCGTAGAAGAGCAGTCCCGCGCCCACCGGGTAGATCCAGGGCTGCCCCTGCGCGGTGTAGGAGAAGACGTCAATCGAAGGGATCTGGCGGTGCTGCACCACCCAGCGCCCGGTCGCCATCTGCCAGCCGAGATCGTAATCCATCACGGTGCGCAGCCCGGCCAGCAGCGCATACGCCAGCGCCGCCACGCTGAGAACGACGAACAACTGGTGCGCCAGGGCGGGGTTCGACCCGGAGCTGGCGATAGCGCGCCGCTTGCGGCGCTCCGGGTTTGGCTCGGGCTTCGTGGTGCTCCACGATTCCGTTGTCTAGAGGCGGGTCATTCTACAACTATCGGGATTTTCAGGAAGGCGCTGGTGCTGCACCCGCGCGCCGACTAATCGTCTCCGTGCCGGCCATGCTCGGATTCGAGGTCGATAGCATCCACGCCAAAGAAGGTCCTCTGGCCGCCCGGCACCGAGACCTGCCCAGTGACGAGTACGGTCGGGTCGTCATCATCGTGGTGTCGTTGTTCCTCGATGTGAAAACGGCAGACCAGATCCGGGAAGGTATCGTCATTCACATCCTTGAGGCGGCAGCTCTGCGGCCCAGCGTGGTGGTGTCGATCGCCCGCTGGGAACAAGCGGAGGGTGGGCTGGAGGATGTCCGCAGCATCGAATGCTGCCGACCCCAGGATGGCGACCGTGACACTGTCGTCGGAATCCCAGTCCCGGCCGTCGTGGGAGCTGCGATCAATATCGACCGTTACAGGAAGGCACTTGCCGGCTTGCCCGGCAGCGAAAATAGCGGCAATCTCTTTGGGCAGAAGGGCGCGCTCGAAGATCTCGACCTCGTCAACCTCGCCCAAAAAACTGTGCGGCAGACAGGTCGTACAGAACGGGTTGTAATCGCCGATGAAAAGATCGTTGGTGACGATGGCAGCCGTCAGGCCATAGGCAATGGGCGTGGTGGCGGGAGTGCCGGTTCCGACTTCGGTTCCATCCAGGAACAAACGCACCGCGGTCCCGTCATAGGTTCCAGCAACATGGTGCCACTTCCCATCCCAAACTCCGGGACCGGCGTCAGGGGAAAAGGTGACAATCGTTCCGTCGAAAACATAAAACTGCAGGCCTCCCGAGGCGCCGGTGTAGAGGGCGTAAGAACTCTCCAGATCGCCCAGCCCGCCTTTGGAGACGATATATCGGGCCAGCCCCGGCGAGCCGGCAGCGTTGACCCAGGCATCCACGGTAATCTGGGCGGGCTCGAGGCTGGGGCTGCGCGGCACTTGAACAACCTGGCTTCCGCTGAAGTTGAAAGCATCGGCCACTTCTCCCGGGGCGTAGGCAACCGGGAAGGTGGTGAGCCCGTCGTTGCGGCCGAAATAATCGAGCGTGGTGCCGTCCCCGGTCCACCAGGAAATCATCCCTTGGGGCGGGGGTACGCACATCTGACTGCAGGCATGAGGAACGGCCAGTCCGATCAGGAGTAGCAACTGGCCCAGGGCCGTAAACTTCAGCTTCATACTTCACTTCGCTCAGCGGATTTTTGCCCGGTAATTCGGAGGCAGGACTGGAGTGTCGCCGCAACCGGCCAGGCGGACAATGTCACCGAAGCTGCGACACGGGAGTAATCGGGGAGAACAAGGACAGTCACTCCCCGAGTGCGGGCCAGTGCAGGACCAGATCGAAAGGCAGAAAGAGAAAAGCGGCGCTGGAGCGAAATGGTGCTGGAGGGGCCGGGCGGATTCGAACCGCCGACCTAGAGTTTAGGAAACTCTTGCTCTATCCATCTGAGCTACAGCCCCACGGAATCAGGGTTAAGCAGCAGTAGCGCCGGTC
>JBIOFT010000107.1:0-13533 GCA_044447375.1 Terriglobales bacterium
GATCCGGTGTACGACGAGGCCGCCATCGCGCGCGTCACCGCGGCGCGCTTCGGCGTGCAGTACCACGAATATCCGGTGGAGGAATCGACCGCGCTGGCATGGATGCGTGACGCCCTCGCCGCCATGGACCAGCCCTCGATGGACGGCTTCAACACCTACCTGGTGGCGCGGGCGGTGCACGAGCAGGGCATCAGCGTCGCACTCTCCGGCATGGGCGGCGACGAACTGTTCGCCGGATACAACAGCTTCCGCCGCGTCCCGCGTCTTTATCGCGCGATGTCGTGGATGGCGGCGCTGCCGCCAAGCTGGCGCGCGGCGCTGGCGCGCAACCTCGCGCTGTCCATGAATTCGGTGGTGCGCTCCAAAGCCGCCGACATCGCCGCCGCCGGCCCCGATTTCCTCGCCATCTACTTCCACACCCGCCGCCTGCTCTCTGACCACGGTCTGGCGCGGCTCGGCCTCGGATCTGCGGAACTGGATCTCACGCCGAACTACCAGGTTCCGGAGCTGAATTGCGACGGATGGGTGGCGGCGTCGGACCCGGTGGCTTCGGTGGCGCGCCTGGAGTCGGCCTTTTATCTGGAGAACGTGCTGCTGCGTGATAGCGACGCTTTCGGCATGGCCAACTCGCTCGAGATCCGCGTGCCGCTGCTCGACCTCGACTTGGTGGACTGGGCCTTCCGCCTGCCCGGCGATTTGCTGCTGCCCAAAGGCGCTCCTTCCAAGCACCTGCTGCGCACTATGTGTGAGGGCCTCTATGCCCCTGCTCAGTTGAAGCAGGGCAAGCGCGGCTTCATGCCTCCCATCGGCCTGTGGCTGCTGGGACCGCTGCGCGAGACCATGGAAGAGAGCTTGCGTTCGCTGAAGAGTTCCGGCCTCATTGATCCCGCCGGGATCGCGCCCATCACTCAAACCTTCTTACGAGAACCCAGGAGCCCGGCGTGGTCGCGCGTCTGGGCGATGGTGACATTGGGACATTGGTTCGCGCAGCACAAGTCGGCGCCCGTTCTGGTGCAGTGACCGAAGCCCAGCCGGGCGATGATCGCCGGCCGCGGGTCTCGGTCATCGTGCTTGCCTATAACGAGGAGGCGAACCTTCCCGATTGCCTTGAGAGCCTGAAGCATCTCGACTGCGAAGTGCTGGTGGTGGATTCTGGCTCGAGCGATCACACGCGCGAGATCGCTCGCCAGGCCGGCGCCACCGTCTTCGAGCATCCCTTCGAGACTTACGGCGCGCAGCGCAACTGGGCGCAGAACCACCTGCCCCTGGCCGCCGAGTGGGTGCTGCATCTCGATTCCGACGAGCGCCTCACTCCTGAACTCGCCGCCGAGATCAATGGCATCCTGCTTAATCCTCCGGCGGACGTGGACGGCTTTCTCTTCCGCAAGCGTACCTTTTTCATGGGCCGCTGGATCCGGCACGGCGGACACTATCCTTCCTACCACTTGCGGCTGTTCCGCAAGGACCGCGGCGGATGCGAAGAGCGCCTCTACGACCAGCACTACCTCGTGCGCGGCAACGTGCGCAAACTCCAGCACGACTACATGGACGTGCTGACCTCGGACTTGGGCGTGTGGTCCACGCGCCACGTACGCTGGGCGGGGCTGGAAGCGCGCGAGATCTGCGAAGGCTGCGATCCCGTAGGCCGGGTCGAAGCCTCGCCCTTCGGCAATCCCATTCAGCGCCGCCGCTGGCTGCGCGAAGGGCTCTACTGGCAGCTGCCCCTGTTTTTGCGCGCGTTCCTCTATTGGTTCTACCGCTACTTCCTTCGCCTCGGTTTTCTCGACGGCAAGGAAGGGATGATCTTTCACTTTCTCCAGGGCTTCTGGTTCCGCTTCCTCATCGACGCGAAGCTGTTCGAGATGCGAAAGCGGCAAACGAAGATCGTTGCGCCAGCACCGAGGCAGTAAACCCGTGTGTACTTACGGTTGCCCTCGCCTTGGACTAAGATTTTGAGAACTGAGTTTCAACAATTTGTTTCGGCCAGCCAGCAGGGGAGTGGGTTTGTACATCCTGGGAATTAATGCTTACCACGGGGACGCGTCGGCGGCGATCGTGCACGATGGCAAGCTGGTGGCCGCCGCGGAAGAAGAACGGTTCAATCGCAAGAAGCATTGCGCGGGCTTTCCCACGCTGGCCATCCGCTACTGCCTTGACGCCGCCGGCATAACCGCCGCCGAACTAGACCACGTCGGCATCTCGCGCGATCCCTCGGCGCACCTGCACAAGAAGATCCTGTTCTCGATCACGCGGCTCTCCGGCCTGTCGGGCCTCATCGCCGCGCGCCTGGCCAACGCCGCCAAGGTGCGGAACCTGCGCGAGGAACTGGCGCGCTCGCTCGATGTTCCCGCCGATTCCTTCCGCGCCCAGTTCCACAACGTGGAGCATCACAAGGCGCATATGGCGAGTTGCTTCCTGGTCTCGGGCTTCGACAAGGCCGCGATCCTCTCCATCGACGGCTTCGGCGACTTCATCAGCACCATGTGGGGCTATGGGGAAGGGAACCGCATCGAGGTTCTAGGCGTGATCGAGTATCCGCACTCTGTCGGCATCGTGTACACCGCCACCAGCCAGTATCTCGGCTTTCCGAAGTACGGCGATGAAGGCAAGGTGATGGGCCTGGCGCCCTACGGCAAGCCGCGGTTCCTGGAGCAGTTTCGCGACATCGTCCAGACCGAGCGCGACGGCGGCTTCAAGCTGAACCTCGACTACTTCCTGCACCACTCCGAAGGCGTGGAGATGACGTGGGACGACGGTTCACCAACCATCGGCCGCATCTTCTCCGACAAGTACATCGAGACTTTCGGCCCGGCGCGCAACAACGGCGTGCCGCTGGCCTCGCATTACGAGGACATCGCCGCCTCGCTACAGGCGCGGCTGGAAGAAGTCGGCTTCCACATCCTCAAGCATCTGCACCAGAAGACGGGAAGCAAGCGGCTGGCGCTGGCCGGCGGCGTCGCGTTCAACTCGGTGATGAACGGCAAGATTCTGCTCAATACGCCGTTCGAAGAAGTGTACGTGCAACCGGCGGCGGGCGATGCCGGCACCGCGCTCGGCGTCTGCTACTGGATCGAGAACGTGTTGCTCCAGCGGCCGCGCACCTTCATCATGGACCACGCCTACACCGGTCCGGAATACAAGAACGGGCAGATCGAGCGTGTCGTGCGCTCGAGCGGGCTCGGGCATCGCCTGCTCGACGATGCCGAACTTACGCGGGCGGCGGCGCAGGCCATCGCCGACGGAAGAATCGTGGGCTGGTTCCAGGGGCGTATGGAGTTCGGCCCGCGCGCGCTGGGCAATCGCAGCATCGTGGTGGATCCGCGCCGCCCGGAGATGAAGGACATCCTCAACGCACGCATCAAGAAGCGCGAACCCTTCCGTCCGTTTGCGCCGTCGATTCTCGAAGAACGCGTCGCCGAGTATTTCGAGCAGACCCATCCCGCGCCCAGCATGCTGATGGTCTATCAGATCAAGCCGGAGAAACGCGATGCCATCCCCGCGGTCACGCACGTGGATGGCTCCGGCCGATTGCAGACAGTCTCGCGCGAGGCCAATCCCTTGTACTACGACTTGATTCGCGAGTTCGACCGCATCACCGGCGTCCCGGTCGTGCTCAACACCTCGTTCAACGAGGATGAGCCCATCGTCTGCACCCCCGACCAGGCCATGGATTGCTTCCAGCGCACGCGCATGGACGTGCTCTTCCTCGGCAACTACATGGTGGAGCGCTGATGGCCGCCGGCGTTCTGCAACGGATGTGCGTCTGCTTTGAAGGGGCGCGGCTTCAGCCGCGCCATGTGAGACTCTTTAATTATTTTGTCATTCCGAGCGCCGTCCGAGTGAGCGCATGCGAGCGAGGGCAAGCGAGGAATCTGGGTTTAGATTATCCGGCGATGGAGGTTAGCAAGGATTCAGGATGAGAGCGACACAACGGCAAAACCGAGATCCCTCGTCGCGCTCGCCTCGCAAGCTCGGTTCGGGCTTCCTCGGGATGACACTAATGAGAAGTGTGGCGACCGGCGCGGCTCAAGCCGCGCCCTTTCAAAGAAACGGGATGTTGTTCTTGTGAAAATCCTCATCCTCAACCAGGCCTTCTACCCGGACGTGGTCTCATCCGCGCAGCACGCGGGCGATCTGGCTGCCTCGCTCGTCAAAGCCGGCCACCAGGTCACAGTGCTGGCCGACTCCCGCGCCTATGATGACCGTGCGCGGCGTTTTCCGTCGAGCGAAACCTGGCGCGGCGTCCGCATTATTCGCGCGCCCTCCACCGGCTTCGGCAAGGCCGCCCGCTGGCGGCGCGCTGTCGACTTCTCGATCTTTATGCTGAGCTGTGCCCTGCGCCTGCTATTTCTGCCGCGCTTCGATGTGGTGATCGCCATGACCTCGCCGCCGCTGATCTCGTTGCTGGCGGCGCTGGCGGTGCCGCTGAAGGCGCGCAAGCTGCTGTTCTGGTCCATGGACCTGAATCCCGACGAAGCCATCGCCGCCGGCTGGCTGCGCCCCGAGTCGGCGACGGCTCGCCTGCTCAGCCGCCTGATGCTTTACAGCATGCGCCGCGCCGAGCGCATCGTCGCCCTGGACCGTTTCATGCAGCAGCGCATCCGCGCCAAGGGTATCGCGCCGGAGAAGGTCACCGTGGTTCCGCCCTGGGCGCACGATGATTGCGTGCGCTTCGATCCGGATGCGCGCAGGCGTTTTCGCGCCCGCCACGGCCTAGCGGAAACATTCGTCGTGATGTACTCCGGCAACCACAGCCCGTGCCACCCGCTGGACGCGCTGCTGGCGGCGGCCCAGCGCCTCGCCGATCGCCCCGAAATCGTTTTCCTCTTCGTAGGTGGCGGCAGCGAGTTCCGCAAGCCGCTCGCGCTCGAGCAAGGCGGCGCGCCCAACATCCGCTGCCTGCCCTATCAGCCGCAGGAGGAACTCGCCGGCTCGCTTTCCGCCGCCGACCTGCACGTGGTGGTGATGGGCAGCGCTTTCGTCGGCATCGTGCATCCCTGCAAGCTGTACAACATTCTTGCTGTGGGTGCGCCGTTTTTATATATTGGCCCCAAGGAGAGTCACATCACCGACTTGGTTGCCGACCTTCAGGGCAACGGCTCGGCGTTGGTGTCTGGACACGGGGACGTGGAAAATGTGATCCGGGACATTCTTGTGGCCGCGCAGCACCCGAGCGCGGACCGGTCTTATGCCCGTGAGTTCGCCAGCCAGTTCTCCCGGCAGGTCCTGGTCCCGCAGATGATCCGGGCGCTGGAAACGTTGGCCGCCGATTTTTCGGGAACCGCGGCTGCCGCTAGCGTCTCCCAGCCGCGTCATTCTTCATAGGAGAAAGTTGAGCCGTGCCAAAATCTTCCAGCAAAATCCTTGTAACCGGTGCGGGAGGCTTCATCGGGCATCACCTGGTGTCGTTCCTGCGCGGTGAGGGCTACTGGGTCCGTGGGGTGGACATCAAGCATCCCGAGTTTACCCCCAGCGACGCCGATGATTTCCAGCTTCTCGACCTCCGCCGCTGGGAGAACTGCCTGCGCGCCACCGAAGGCATGGACGACGTTTACGCCCTCGCCGCCGACATGGGCGGCATGGGATTCATCTCCGCCAACCACGCGCAGATCCTGCACAACAACGCGCTCATCAACATCCACTCGCTGGAAGCCGCGCGCGCCAACAAGGTCAAGCGATATCTCTTCACCTCCTCCGCCTGCATCTACCCCGAGTACCTGCAGACCGAGACCGACTGCAAGCCGCTGAAGGAAGAAGACGCCTATCCCGCTGCGCCCCAGGATGCCTACGGCTGGGAGAAGCTGGTGATCGAGCGGCTGTGCACCCACTACCGCGAGGAGTGCGGGATCGAGACCCGCATCGTGCGCTTCCACAACATCTTCGGGCCGCTGGGCACGTGGGACGGCGGACGCGAGAAAGCGCCGGCCGCGCTCTGCCGCAAGATCGCGCACGCCCGGCTCACCGGCAATCACGACATCGATATCTGGGGTGACGGCGAGCAGACGCGTTCCTTCTGCTACATCGATGATTGCGTCACCGGCCTCTACAAGCTCATGCGTTCCGATTTCAGCCAGCCGTTGAATCTCGGTCAGGACCGCATGGTCACCATCAACCAGTTGGCGGACATGATCGCGGCCATTGCCGGCATCAACATCCGCAAGGTCCACGTGCCCGGGCCGCAGGGTGTGCGCGGGCGCAACTCCGACAATTCGCGCCTGCGCCAGGTGCTGGGCTGGGAGCCCGCTATCTCGCTGGAGCAGGGTTTGGCGCTCACCTATCCTTGGATCGAGCAGCAGGTGCGCAAGTCGGTGAGCGTGCCGGTGGCCACGTAGGCTAGGGTTACTCCGCTGGTACGCTGCACGCTTCTGGCGAGAAACCGGAAGCGAGAAAAGAGAAACTAAGCAGTAGAGAAGCAGATCGCCACTTCGTGCAGTTGGGCTTTTCGCCGGTAGGAGAGTGCCGTTGAAATCTTTGGGCCTGACATACTGCGCGACCTTCATCGTATCTCTGCTGATTTCATTTTTCCTGACCCGCTACGTCCGTGACCAGGCCCTGAGCCGCGGCTGGAAGAGCCGCCGGCTGCGGGAGCGCGACGTCCACACCGCGCCCATCCCGCGTCTGGGCGGCGTCGCCATTTTCCTGTGCGTGATCGGCGTGGTGGCGCTGCTGATGGCGTTCTCCCGCTTCGGCCATGTTTTCGTCCCGCGCCTCATCCTCGGCATCCTGCTGCCCACGCTGCTGATCTTCCTGCTCGGGCTCTACGACGATCTGTTTTCCGTGGGGCCGTGGGTGAAGTTTGCGGTAGAGATCATCGCGGCGGTGTCCATCTTTCTGGGTGGCTTCCGGGTCATCGAACTGCCGCTCCTGTTCGGCAACCGCAGCCTCGGCTTCGCGGGTTCGCTGATCGCCACCGTCTTCTGGGTGTTGCTCATCACCAACGCCTTCAACCTGGTGGACGGCCTGGACGGCCTGGCCGCGGGCTCGGCGCTTTTCTCCACTTTGACGGTAGTGGTGATCTCGCTGATGAACGGCCGGGTGATGATCGGCCTGATCGGGCTGGCGCTGGCGGGCGCGATCCTAGGATTCCTGCGCTTCAACTTCAACCCGGCGACCATCTTCCTCGGCGACTGCGGCAGTCTGTTCATTGGCTTCGTGCTCAGCGTGCTGGCGCTGATGGGCGCGGGAAAATCCTCCACCGCGGTGGCGGTGGCGATTCCCGTGGTCTCCTTCGGCCTGCCCATCCTGGAGACCGGCATCTCGGTGGTGCGCCGCTTCCTCAGCGGACAACCTCTGTTCGCTCCCGACCGTCACCACATCCATCACAAACTGTTGGAGCGCGGCCTGAGCCAGCGCCAGGTGGTCGTGATCCTGTACGGAGTCTCCGCCGTGTTCGGCTTGCTGAGCGCACTGTTGCTCTATCCCGGCGGGCCGACCATCGGGGTGGTGCTGTTGGTGATCGGCGCCGGCATCTGGATCGGGGTGCAGCACCTCAACTATCCCGAGTTCTTCGAGCTGCATCGCATCGCGCGCCGCACCCTGGAGCAGAAGCAAGTCATTGTCAACAATCTGGCGTTCCGTCGTGCCACCTTTCGTCTGGCCAAGGTGGATCGCCTCTCCGAACTCAGCCAGGTGCTGGCGGACACTTTCAGCGGCAACGCTTTCGACGGCTTCGAGTTGCGCTCGGCCACCCTGGCCCGTTCGCACGCGGCGCCCTTGGGTGGCCGCGACTCCGTCGTGCACCTCACCTGGGGACGCGTGGGCAGCACCTTCTCGGTTCCGGCATGGAGTATGTCGCTGGATCTCGCCCTGCCCGGTTCCGGCCGTCACGGCTACCTGGTGATCTACAAACAGTACGCGCACAGCGCGCTGCAGGTGGACATCAATCTCCTGCTCCAGGAGTTCCGCGCGGTGCTGGCGCAGGCGCTGAGCCGCGCCTTGGCGGTCGAGATCGAAGAGCAATCTGCTCATGCGGAAGCCCTGGCCGCCACCGCCAACTCCAGCTTGCAATAGATGGGTGGAAATCCGCGGATTGCCGCCATCTTGTCAATTAGGTGCAAGGAATTGCATCTGCGATCGGCGCGGTTCCTGAAGTTGCCTGGAATCTTCACTCTAAGCAATTGATAAATAAGGCATTAGTTTTCCAGGGCTGAAGGCCGTCTTGGTATGACGATTGCCTTATACCGGCTGTCTCCTGCAGCAGCCGGCAGTGTGTTGTCCGTGGGAAGGGGTCTGGACACCGACCCTGCAGAACCTGTGGTGGGGTTTGTGAGGGGGAGAATGAAGAAGTTCGGGCTCATCGTGGTGATCGTGGCCTTCGTGGCCTTGGGCAGACTCTCCAGCGATACCTCGCCGGTGAGCGCCAAGGATTCCGCTTCCACGGCTCCGGTTGTTCAGATCGCGCAGGCCAACCCCACGCCTGTATCCTTGATGCAATCCAGCCCCAGCCGCGCGCAACAAGCGCCGTTGGGCAGTATCTCCGTCGTCGACCCTGCGGTCCCAATCCCAGAGCCAGCGTCACTACTCCTGCTTGGGAGCGGACTGATTTCGGCCGGCGTGCTGGTGCGGCGTCGGCTCCGTCCCTCAAGCTAACCATTCTCAACCAACCGGGCGCGGAATTCGGGTTCCGCGCCCTTCGTGTTTGTACTTCGTAAAGTCAGCGTTCCGCACAAGATCGTCCCGTTGGTACGGGCGCGTTCACCTGGGCGCGCAGGCCAGCACTTTCGAGCTGTTCTGCATCCAGCGCCACGCGGTCTCGACCACGTTTCTCAGCGGCCGCCGCGCCTTCCAGCCCAGCACCTGCGCCGCCCGCGTGGGATCGGCCACCAGCGCCGGAGGATCGCCCGGCCGCCGCGGACCATATCGCCGATCGGGCGAGCGCCCGGTGACCGCTTCCACCGCCGCCAGCACTTCCATCACCGAGTGCCCCTGGCCGGTGCCCAGGTTGAGGGCGACCGGTGCGCCGCCCCCGGCAAGGTATTCGATCGCCAGCGCGTGCGCCTCGGCGAGATCGTTCACGTGGATGTAGTCGCGGATGCAGGTGCCGTCGGGCGTGGGATAGTCGCGCCCGAACACCTCGATGGTGCGGAGGCCGCGCGCGGCCTCGAGCGCCAGCGGGATCAGGTGGGTTTCCGGATCGTGCGCTTCGCCGATCGCGCCGCTCTCGTCGGCGCCGGCGGCGTTGAAGTAGCGCAGCGCGGCGTAGCGCAGCCCATAGGCCTTCGAATACGCATCGAGCGCGTGCTCGAACAGCAGCTTGGTGGCGCCGTAGGGATTGATGGGCTCGCGCGGATTGTCTTCGCCGATCGGCACCTTCACCGGCACGCCGTACACGGCGCAGGTGGAGGAAAAGACGAAGTTCTTCACCCCTGCATCGACCGCCGTGTTCAGCAGGGCGAGAGCGCACTCCACGTTGTTGTGGAAATACTTGCGCGGGTTCTCGACCGATTCGCCCACGTAGCAGTGGGCGGCGAAATGCATGACCGCTTGCGCCCCGCGCAGCGCCGGTTCGAGCCGCGTGCGATCACCGATATCACCCTCGACCAGTTCGAACCCGTTGGCGAAGGGACGGTAGCCGGTGGAGAGATTGTCGTAGATGACGACCTGGTGCCCGCGCCGCGCCAGCTCGCGCACCGCATGGCTGCCGATGTATCCCGCACCTCCGGTGACCACTACTCGCATCCCAGTTTCCTCATGAAGCAAGCATAATCGCAGCGCCGCGATTTCGGTGCGGGCCAGGCTGTGGAAAAGTAACTCCCCTTGGGTGCGCGCGACGATTATCCACTTGACACGTTATAAGATTCGAGTACAGATTCAACCTGCGGCCCCGGGGATGTTCGAGGAAACGTTGCGGAGAATCGCGGAGCGGAGGCCGCTGCCGTACAGCGAACTGATCGGGAAAAAACGGCCTGATGTGGTCTAATTAGGCCCCTAAAAACGAGAGGCCCGATTGGCGTCGGGCGCTCTCCGTTAGAACCGGCTTGGGTGCGCACTCAAACTGTAGGATCGGAGTGTGCCCAAACGCAAGAAGCAGAGCTACTAGCCCTCATTCCAGAGTTTATGCCAGTCAAGAAGGAATCCGATGTCCGCATAACGCTGATGTGGCATCAGTGGATTGGCTTGGCAGCCATCGGTGCCGTAATCGTACTGTTCGGCGGGTTTTTGACTTGGTATCTCCCGAAGGAGTTATCCCAAGCGAGAGAATTATCAAAGGCCGATACCGCTGCACAATTACAGCCCACCAACGACAAACTGTCACGCCTGACCGAGAAAATTGCGGCTCTCACGACCATCGTGGTGATGAGTTCGCCAGACGCGCCAAGGAAAATTCCGCAATTGCTCAACGAAAGTCTGCACCAAAAGACATCCAACGATCCGGCGCTTAACTTGCAAATCATCAGCGGAATTGCGAACGAAGCCAAGAAACGTCGAATTGAAACGAGCCCATCCGATATTTCGCAGATTGGGCGGGAGATTCTTTCAGACCAAACGTTGTTCACGACGCCCGCTGCTAGGCCCATTGCCTGGGATGCGGTAACCAACTTGCTCAACTACTGCTCCTTCTTGCGTGAACCCGAATACAGGCAATTGCAGTTACCAACAACGCCAACCACGCTGAAGATCAGTCAAGAGTTTGACTTCGGAGTGCAGGTACAAAATGATAACGCAGTAGTGGGGATCGGCAGGCCAGTTGCGCTCAGGGATGCGGCTGTCGCAGAGCGTATCGGCACGCCGTTACGCCCACAAGATCAAACCGGCTTTGCATTGATAAAATTCGACAGCGGCCCGAATACCGTTCTGAAGCTGGATGACCACTACCTAAAAAATATCGTCTTCACTGGGGTAACCATTGAATATGACGGAGGCGCGTTGGTCATGGACAATGTGTCCTTTGTGAACTGCGTCTTCCATCTCAAAGAGACGGAAAGATCAAAGGATTTCAGTAAGGCTGTTTTTGCTTCGCTGCACACCTCATTCACGGCTGCTTGACGGCTGCTTGGATGGGCTGATTATCTTGGCAGGTTTCGTCTTCTCGGTTTTCACTTCTGACTTCTTCACCGGCCCGGAGTGAGCCAGCTTCCGCAGCACGTCGTCGAATGCCGCACCAGGGTGGAGCAGGCCTTCAGGCCTGCACTAATGCGGTCCTTAGTATTGAGGGCTTCAGCCCCTGAGGGAGCTCAGTGGTCGCACCGAGAACCTGCGCACGGCATCCAGCACCTCAGCGGCTAAAGCCGAACACGGGCGACCTGCGATTATGCAGGGCTGAAGCCCTGCTCCACCCAAATCGGTCACTTTTGGCTCTTCGCCAGCCTGCGGATGTAGGCCACCAAGGCTTGAATCTGATCCTGCGTCAGGCTGTCGCTGAAGGAGGGCATGTTCTTCCTGCCCTCGCTGATGACTTGGGCCAGTTGCGCGTCGGATTGCTTCTGCACTCCCGCGGAACGCAGATCGGCGGCGTTCAAGCTTTTCCCGACGGAGGTGTCACCGGCTCCACTCTGACCGTGACACGACGAACACTGCAACTTGAACGTGCTTCTCGCCGCCGCGTTCCCAGACGCAGGCTGGGACTTCCCCGCGGACGCAAGCCCCGAAAACACCGCCAGCAGCACGATGGTCAGCGCAATGGCGGCTGGCGCTTTGAGCGGCGTCTTCCTTGGGCCGGCAGTCACGTTCAGGTGCTCTGCAGCGCGGCGCGCACCTTGGCCGGCGTGAAGGGCACGGAGCGCAGCCGCACCCCCACGGCGTCAAACACCGCATTCGAAATGGCGGAGGGCACGACGGCGGCAGAGGGCTCGCCCACGCCCCAGGGTTTCTCCGTCGGCCGGTCAATCAGGTCGATGTCCACCTCCGGGATCTCAGGAAACGTCAGGATGGGATAGCTGTCCCAGTCCAGGCTGGTCACCTGCGAGCGGTCGAAGGTTACCTCTTCCTTCAGGGTGCGGCTGACGGTCTGGATCACGTTGCCTTCGATCTGGTTGCGGACGCCGTCGGGATTGATGATCTGCCCGCAGTCCTGCGCCATGGCAAAATGCTTGACCCGGACCTCGCCGCTCTTGCGGTTCACCTCCACGTCGGCCACCGCGCCCACGTAGGTACGCGCCAATTCGTACTTGATGTAGGTGACGCCCCGGCCGGTGGCAACCTCGCCGCTGGCCGGCTTGGCCGCAGTACGGCCCTGCCATTGGGCGAGGCGCGCCAGCCGCTTCAACAGCTCGGTGCCCCGCGCATCGTTGATGTAGCGCAGCCGGAACTCCAGCGGATCGGCGCCGGTGGCGGCAGCGAGTTCGTCCACGAACGCCTCATTGCAGAAGGTGTTTTGCATGCGTCCCGGGGCCCGGATCCACGACGGACGGAACGGCGTCTCCGCCAGCCGGTGGGCCACCGTCCGCACGTTGGGAAAAGTGTAGGGAATCGCCAAGTTGTTGATGATGTTGCCAGGGTACATCCCTTTGTCAAAGGGCAGGCCGGCCAGTTCCGCCGCCACCAGCTTGACAGTGCCGGTGCCGCCGCCGCCCTCCGGGATGTAGAGCTGGGAATACCACGCCACCACGTTGCCGCTGGCGTCGATCCCCGCCTGCAGGTCCATCATTGTCGGCGGACCCTTGGGATCCCAGCCGTGCTCGTCGGCGCGCGTCCACTGCACTCGCACCGGGCGTCCCACGGCGCGGGCGAGCAAGGCGGCGTCGGCGGCCGCGTCCTCATGGCCGTTGCGGCCGTAGCAGCCGGAGCCGTCCACGTAGATGACGCGCACGTCGCTATCCTTCATGGAGAGCATGGCCGCCAGTTGCAGGCGGAGATTATGGGTAGCCTGGCTGGCCGACCAGCAGGTGAGCTTGCCCTCCTTGAATTCCGCCACCGCGCAGGATGGCCCCATCGAGCCGTGAGTGTGGATGGCCCAATTGTAAGTGGCGCTGACCCGCTTGGCGGCCTGCTCTAGCGCCTGCTCGGCGTTGCCGACGTTGCTGGTCACATCGTCCTTGTTGATCTTGGTCGCCCGGACGTACTCCCACAGCTTGCTCTGCTCGGGCAGGCCTTCCCACTTGGACCAACTCGCCTTGAGTTTCTGCGCCGCCTGCATGGCACCCCATTCGCTCTCCGCCACCACCCCCAGGAAGTTGCCCTCGCGTACTACCTTGACCAGGCCGGGGACGCCGCGTACCGAGACTTCATCGACGCTCTGCAAGCTGGCGCCCATGGCCGGCGGCCGCACCACGCACCCATACAGCATGCCCGGCACCTTGAAATCGTGTATGTAGGTGAATTGGCCGGTCATCTTCGGCGGGATGTCATAGCGCGGAACCGATTGTCCGACGATCTTGTAGGTCGCGGGATCCTTCAGCGGCGCATTCTTATCGAGCTTCAGCGAGAAGTTCTTGCCGCCGATTAGCTCGCCATAGGTCGCCTGCTTGCCGCCCCCGATCATGTGGTCGAGCAAAGCACGGTGCGAGCCCGCCGCGGCGGCAAACAGGCGACCAATGGCGAGCAAATAGGCGGCAAAAACATCACCCTGAAGCTCGATAAAAAAACGCCCCAGAA
>JBIOFT010000108.1:0-13500 GCA_044447375.1 Terriglobales bacterium
CCCAGGCTGTACATCAGCATGAGGGTGATCGCGCGGGTAGGTATGCCCGGAATCGCAACCATGGCGGCGAGGAACACGGGCAGCACGGCCGCGGTGTGGGCCGTGGAACTGGCGAACAGGTAGTGGATGAGAAAGAAGACTGCCACCACACTGACCATCATGGCGAGCGGTGGAATGTGCGTCAGGCTGGCTACCGTGCGATCGGCGAACCACTTGAGGAAGCCGACGCTGTTCAACCCATCCGCCATGGCCACCAGGGTGGCGAACCACACCAGCACGCTCCAGGCCTGCTTGTTGGCGGCGATGTCGCTCCACCCCACCACCTTGGTGACGATCATCAGCGCGATTACGGCCATCGCGACCGTCACGGGAGCCACCCAGTGTGAGCCCGCGATCCATGCGACCAGAGCAGCGAGCGCGAGGATAGCCATGGTGATTTCCCGGCGCGTGATTCTCCCTAGCATCTGGAGTTCGTGTCCCGCCCAGATCACCACCTCGGTGCCGCGCTTCACCTGCGGCGGATACAACACGTAGGTGAGCAACGGGGTCGCCGCAAACAGCAGGATACCGACCGGAAGGAAACCGACGAGCCAGGCCGTCCAGGTGATGTCGACGTGCGCGATCTTCCTGGCCAGCTCGATGGCCAGCAGGTTGGGCGCCAGCGCGGTCAGAAACATGGAGCTGGTGACATTGGTGATGGCGAATCCGGTCCACATCAGGTAGGAACCGATCTTGCGCGGATCGTGGTCGGGCGTCGAGCCATAGAGCGGGGGAATGTTCTTGACCACCGGGTAAATGGTGCCGCCGCTGCGCGCGGTGTTGGACGGCATGAAGGGCGCCAGCAGCAGATCGGAGAGCGCCACCGCGTAGCCGAGGCCGAGCGTGCGCTTGCCCAGGAGTTTGACCAGCAGCAGCGCGATCCGCCGTCCCAGTCCGGTAGCCTCGTAGCCCAGGGCGAACATGTTGGCCGCGAAGATGAGCCAGACCGTGTCATTGGAGAACCCGGAGAGCGACCACCGCATGGCCTCGGCGGGTGTCTTGCCGACGAAGGTGCACATCGCCGCAATGGTCACCCCGATGAAGCCGACGGCCGGCCCGGGGAGCGGCTCCGCGATCAGCCCCGCGATGACCGCTGCGAACAAGGCGAAGAAGTGCCAGGCATTCGGCGTCAGCCCGTTGGGTACGGGAATGATCCTGAGCCCGAGACCCAGGGCCAGCGGCACCACCCACTTCACCCATCCGTAGCCCGCCGAGGGGAGCAGGGGCGGCCGTTTGGGCGTCGTTACCTCGGTTACAGCCGGTGCAGTGGCCATAGGGCACCTCTCCATTCATTAGTTAACCTCGGCTTCTCCGATCGCACTGTGACCAGCGCCACACGGCACTGTGATTAGCTGATTGGTTCCTATCTCGATGAGGACGCGGCAGATACAATCCTTGACATATTACATATCGCGATATTAATATCACGCATTGAGATATGACCCTGGGCGAGAAAATCCGCTACCTGCGCGAGATGGAAGGCACGCTGCGCGGGTTGGGGCGCGACATGACGCAACAGGAGATCGTCCGGGAGGTCAAGCGTGAGCGGGGCGCGAGCATCAGCCAGTCGTACCTGTCGCAGATCGAAAGCGGCGCGCGGCCGCACCTGACCAACACCACGCGCATGTTGCTGGCGCGGTTCTTCAAGGTGCACCCGGGATACCTGGTGGACGACCCCGAGGGCTTTCACACCGAGCTCACCTCGGAGGTGCGCGGCCTGGAGGACACGCTCGACCTCTGGCTCATCAACGGGGCGGAGCGCTTCCGCCGCGACTTGGAGTTGCGGCACGCGCTGCTCGAGGTGGCCAAGCACAAGGACTCGCGCAAATGCCTGCTGCTGTTGGGAGAGATCCTGGAGACACCGGACCTGGCCGAGCGGTTGATGGAAGTGCTCAAATCCGGGCCCAAGGCCAAGCGACAAGGATGAGGAGGTGATCACGATGACCTGGGAAACCTTCTATCTGATCTGCTTCGTGGTCGGCGGTGTTTTGATCATCGTCTCGTTCTTGTCAGGCGTGCTGCACCTGCCTCATTTCCATCTGCGCTTCCCGCATCATGGAGGCGGGCTGCACGTGGGTGGAGGCCATGTTGGCGGCGCGCACGCCGGGGGAGCACATGCGGCCGGCGGAGGATCGGCGCAAGGCGGAGCTGCGGGCTATCAAGTGTCGCCGCTGAACTTCCCCACGCTTCTTATCTTTCTCGTGTGGTTCGGCGGCACGGGATATCTGCTAACGCACTACGGCCACGGCTGGGGCTTTTTGGGGCTGCTGGTTTCCGCCGTGGCAGGACTTGCGGGCGCGGCGATCGTGTTCTGGTTCATGGCCAAGGTCCTGGTGAAGCCGGATGAGAACCTCGACCCTGCCGACTATGTGATGGTGGGCACGCTGGGCAAACTGACGGTGGGCATCCGCAAGAAGGGCACGGGCGAGATCGTGTACGTGCATGGCGGCGCGCGCAAGAGCGCAGCGGCGCGCAGTGAGGACGGCCGTCCCATCGAGAAGGGCCTGGAGGTGGTGATCGAGCGGTACGAGAAGGGGATCGCATACGTGCGCCGGTGGGATGAGTTGACCGATGAGCCACGCCCCGAACCGGCGCGGGGCACGGACCAGCATTGATTCGTTTTGGCCGGGTTACGGAAATCCGGCGGATGTGGCTGGAGGTTTTATGCAGAACCTGCAATGGGTCGGCGGTATCTGGTTTCTGGTGGGCGTGGGCCTGGTGCTGCTGTTCTTCGTCATGGGTTTTCTGGCGAGGATCTACCGCAAAGCCGGGCCGCATGAGGCGCTCATCGTCTATGGCTTCCGCGGCACGCGCATCATCAAGGGGCATGGCACGCTGATCTTCCCCATGGTGGAAAGCTGCCGCGAGCTGTCACTGGAGCTGATGTCGTTCGACGTGGCGCCGCAGCAGGACCTCTACACCAAGCAAGGCGTGGCGGTGACGGTGGAGGCGGTGGCGCAGATCAAGGTGAAGTCGGATGACGAGAGCATCCGCACCGCCGCCGAGCAGTTCCTCACCAAAACCGATCAGGAGCGCGAAGGCCTGATCCGGCTGGTGATGGAAGGCCACCTGCGCGGCATCATCGGGCAGTTGACGGTGGAGGAGATCGTCAAGGAGCCGGAGATGGTGGCCGACCGCATGCGCTCCACCTGCGCCGACGATATGAACAAGATGGGGCTGGAAGTGGTGTCGTTCACCATCAAGGAGGTGAAGGACAAGAACGAGTACATCGCCAACATGGGCAAGCCGGACGTGGCGCGCATCAAGCGCGACGCCGACGTGGCCACCGCCGAGGCCGAGCGCGACACTGCCATGAGGCGCGCGGTGGCGACGCGCGATGCCGCCGTGGCCAAAGCGCAGGCCGACCAGGAGCGCGTGCTGGCCGAAACGCTTTCCATGGCCAAGCAGGCCGAGTCGCAACGGGATCTCGAGGTCAAGAAGGCACTGTTCCTGGAGACCACCAAGAAGCAGCAGGCGCAGGCCGACAAGGCCTACGACATCCAGACCCAGATCATGCAGCAGCAGCTCACCGCCGAGCAGGTGAAGGTGCAGCAGGTGGAGAAAGAGCAGCAGGTGAAGGTGCAGGAGGCGGAGATCGCCCGCCGCGAGAAGGAACTGATCGCCACCGTGCTCAAGCAGGCGGAGATCGAGCGGCAGCGCATCGAGACCCTGGCGGAGGCCGAGAAGCAACGGCTGATGGCCGAAGCCGAGGGCCGCGCGTCGTCCATACGGCAGCAAGGCGAGGCCGAGGCCGACATCATCTTCAAGAAAGGCGAGGCGGAAGCCAAGGCGATGAACGTCAAGGCCGCGGCCTACCAGGAGTACAACCAGGCGGCGGTGGTGGACAAGCTGATCACCGGGCTGCCCGACATAGTGAAGGCCATGGCGGCGCCGCTGGCCAGTGTGGACAAGATCACCATCGTCTCTACCGGCAACGGGAGCGCCGCCGGGCTGAACAAAATCACCGGCGACATGGCACAGATCGCGGCCCAGGTGCCGGCACTGTTCGAGGCGCTTTCGGGCATGAAGATGTCGGATCTGCTGGGCAAGATCCGCATGATCGGCGACAAGACGCCCACGCCGGACGTCCTGCCGCCCGAGAGCAAAGCGGACGCTGCGGGCGCGGGGAAGAAGTAGTCATCACCAACACTTGGTACTCGGTACTTGGTACTCGGTACTCAGAAAAGGAGTCACGTCATGGCACTGATGGAGCGAGTCTCAACCCTGGTGCGGGCCAACCTCAACGACCTGATCGACAAGGCCGAGGAGCCCGAGAAGATGCTGAAGCAGGTGATCCTCGACATGGAAAACCAGCTCATGCAGGTGAAGACGCAGGTGGCCATCTCCATCGCCGACCTCCATCTGCTGGAGAAGCGCAGGAAGGAGAACGAGGACAAGGTGGCGGAGTGGATGCGCAAGGCGGAACTGGCGGTGGACAAGAAGCAGGACGACCTGGCGCGCGCGGCGCTGGAGCGTCACAAGAGCTACCAGACGGTGGCGGAGAGCTTCACGCAGCAGATCGAGGACCAGAAGACGCAGGTGGAGAGCCTGAAGTCCGCGCTGCGCAAGCTGGAGCAGAAGCTGGCGGAGGCCGAGGCCAAGGCCGAGTTGCTGGTGGCGCAGCACCGGCGCACGCGCGCCGCGGGCAAGGCAGCCGACGCGCAGGCGGCGATGGGCGACCGCGCCAAGCTCGCCACCTTCGACCGCATGAAGCACAAAGTCGAGCGTTCGGAGGCGGTCGGACAGGCAAAAACGGCGCTGGCCGGCGAGGACATCGACGACCGCTTCGCCAAACTGGAGAAGGAAGAGGAGATCGAGCGCATGCTGGCTGAAATCAAGCAGCGCCGCGGGACCACATAATAGAAATGGGGTCCTCTGGCCGGCATCCCTTTGCCAGTCTCTTCGGGCAGAGCGCGGCCGTCTCGACCAAGCGATTCTCGCACTTGAAGCCGTCAACTCGACCGGACGCCGGAGAGTAGGTCGCCCGCCAGGAGCGGCACGAAAGGCGAGCAGGCGTGGCCGCATGAGCGCTGCGGCGCGGAGGAAGCTGTCGCGGTTGCTGAAGCAGCGCTGGGCACAGGGCAAAATGAAGCCGAAGGCCGCGTAGGGCAGCGATTAAGTCTCGCACGGAGTTATGAGGTTTGATCTATCCGGCAGTGAGACGCGCCAGCCACTCGTACCGCCGCCTGTGGGCTGGGTCCTGCCTCCCGATGTTCATCCCTGCCCGAGGTCGCACAGTCGTGCAACTCCTGGCGACTTTCCGGGTTCATATAGGTGACAATGCCGTGTTTGGGGGAAACCTTGAAAGCATCGCAATTCTTACCTAGAGGAAACCGCCGGGCCTTGGCCTTCTTGGCAGGCTTGGCAGTGGTTTGCGCGGCGGCGCTCTCGGCCGGCGCTCAAAACCGCGTCAGGAGCCCGTATCAGGACGAAAGTGACGGCGTCAGCGTCGGCGGAAAGTGGGTCGAGTTCCATTCCGAAGACAAGATGACCGCCGCCAAGAAAGTCCGCTTTGAGCTTCTGGCGGACAACTACCTGAGCCAGGACCCGGATTACAAGCCGCGCATCGAACTCGTCTGCACCAATGGCAAATACACCTACGCCGACTTCAATCCCGGCATCCGGCTGGGCCCGCCCAACCGTCCCGGCTTTTGGGGACAGCCCCAGATGGAGGTCAGGGTCCGCGTCGACGACACGCACCACGATCACGGCTGGAACTGGATGCGTGACCGCTTCCTCTCCATGGACAAAGGGACCACGCGCGAACTGATTGGAGCGCACGTCTTCAAGGTGGAAATCCGCGGCCGCAACGGCCCCGAAATCGCGGAATTCTCGCCCGCTGGCCTGGATCTCGCCCGGGTGAGGCAGGCCTGCGATCTGACTCCGAAAAGGCCCAGCAAAGACTAACTGCGCTGTCTGATGGTTCGCGGTTCCCAACTTAAGTGGAAGTCAGTTGCGCTCGTCATGTTGTGCCTGGCCGCCAGGGCCATCGCGGATGAGCGCGGCGTTGCCATCCCCCACGGAACTGTGGAGCTGCTGTCAGAACAGGAGAGCATTCAGCCTGGGCACGCGATCCATCTCGGGCTCCACTTCCGGCTGGAGAAGGGATGGCATATTTATTGGATCAATCCCGGCGATTCGGGAGAGCCTCCGCGATTGGAATGGCACTTGCCCGCGGGATTGCGGGCCGGCGCGATCGAGTGGCCGGCGCCGAGGCGCTTGCCGATACCGCCGTTGATGGATTATGGATACGAAGGAGAAGTCCTCCTTCCGGTGCCGATCGAGAACACCTCAGGCCTGGCCGCCGGTGGAGAGGTGGCGCTGACTGCGGACCTGAGGGCAATTGTCTGTCGCGAAGTCTGCATTCCGGCGAAGGCCAATCTTTCCTTATCGCTGCCGGTGCGGGCTGAGCAGCCGCGTGAGTCCGCGGAAACGGTTGCGATGTTCAGCGCCGCGCGAAAAGCATTACCCAAGCCTGCGCCCGCGAGCTGGAGGCCGTCTGCCGAGGATATGGGCGCCAGTTTCGAACTCAGGGTGAACACCGGTCACGCGGCATCCGAAGCCTGGTTCGCACCGCTCGAACCCCTCCAGATCGAGAACGCCGCTCCCCAGAAAAGTGTAACCACGGCAGCAGGCGTGCGTCTGATAGTGAAGAAGTCTGACCAGTTATTGAAGCCGGTTTCGCGGCTGCGGGGCGTGCTGGTTCTGCCCCAAGGCGCGTATCTGATCGACGCGCCGGTCGCGCCCGCGCCGGCGAAAAGGCCCAACAAGGAGCAGTGAGATGAAACGAGGATTCGCTTACGTGGTGGCGCTGCTTCTAATGGTTCTGTCCACTGCCGCTCCAGCCGCAAGGGTGGGCGAACCGGCCCCGAACTTCACGGCCATCGACAGCAACGGCCAAGCCCACACGCTGGCCGCCTATCACGGCAAGTTCGTGGTGCTCGAATGGCATAACCAGGGATGTCCCTACACTCAGAAGCACTACAACAGCGGCAACATGGAGCGCTTGCAGAAGGAGTGGGCGCGGAAAGGAGTGGTCTGGCTGACGGTGATCTCCTCCGCTCCCGGCACGCAGGGCTATGTCACCGCCGAGCAGGAGAACGACTACCTGCGCAGGATGAATGCCGCGCCGACGGCGGCGCTACTCGATCCCACGGGCGACCTCGGCCATCTCTACAGCGCCAAGGCCACGCCTCACATGTTCATCATCAACCCCGAAGGTGTGCTGATCTACGACGGCGCCATCGATGACAAACCAACGTCCGACCCGGCCGACATCGCGAGCTCCAGAAACTACGTGTCACTGGCGCTCAGCGAGGCGATGTCAGGCAAGCCGGTCGCGACGCCCACGTCGCGCCCGTACGGTTGCTCGGTTAAGTACGCCCACTAATGAACGGTCACGGTGACCGTGGCCGTGGTGCGGCCGTAGGGATTCGTAGCGTAGAGCGTGTAGGTGGTGGTCTGGGCCGGAGAGACCGTCACTTGGTTGCCGCGCACGGGGCCGAGCTGCGGCGAGATCAGGAAGTAAGTTCCGGTCGAGTTCCAGTTCAAGGTAACGGGCGTGCCGGCCGTGGTCGACGACGGCGCGGCGGAAAAGCTCGTGATCACAGGCGCCGCGCCCTGCGGCACATTCGCCGCCGTGTAGATGGGATTCATCTGTACCACCTCGAACGCCGAAGCGGTCACCTGCCCGAGGTTGTGCAGGTCATTGTTGTCCCAGCGCGAATCGGGCGCGCCGCTGATGTACATGGAACTGCCGTTGTCGGCCATGATCATGCCGTACTTCTTGAGTGCCGTCAGGATGACCTGGTTGTTCGCCGAGAACCCTGAGATGTCATAGCTCGCCTTCAGCCGCAAGCGCATCCCCATGGGCGCCGCCGAGGCATTGGAAGTATTCGAGGCCCAGTGTAATGCGGGAGGCACGAAAGCCGCCCGGCTCTCGGCCAGCATGAAGCGCAACGCGTGGCGGATCTGGCCGCTGGCTACCTCGTCGTAGCGGGCGAGTCCGGCGAAGATCGGCAAGCCGGCCGCGTCGGCCGAGGTCCATGTCCACGGACGTTGCTCGTCGGCCAGCAGGTCCCACACCGCCGCCGAACCGGCGTTCCAGCTTCCATCCGCGTTGGGATAGGAGCTGTAGAGCTCATACAGCCAGCAATTGGCGTTGTCCAAAACCAGTACGTGGCGGTCGCCGCTGCCGGGATTGGTGTCGCCCTCGATGGGAGCGTTCGCCGGCACCGGCATCGGTCCGGGATCGCTCTCATCGCCGTAAGCCGTAAAATCGATGCTCACCGGAGCCTGCGAACTGCCCACTACAACATAGGGAATTCCGATGTCCGAGCCGTTGTACAGGCCGGAGCCGAAATCCGGATGCAGACCGATCGAGGGTCCAATGAAGTTGATGATGGCTGCGGAATTGGGATCGACGGCGGATGCGGAGATGTCCTGGTTCCAGGCGTTGTCGGCGGGAAAGGGAAGAAAGCCGTTCAGGCTCGCGCCCTGGCCCAGGCTTATCGTATTGCAGGCGCTGGAGTTGCTGCCACCACCGCCAGGGCCGGTTCCGCCGTTGCTGGCGCTGGAGCCTCCTCCGACGCTGCAACCAGCGATCAGCAGCGGAAGAAGCAGGATGGACGTAAACACGATTCTTGTGCGCATGGATGCCACTATTGTGGCCCAGCGCCCGAGCCGGGAACCGGGGCAGTGGAACAGCCTGGCTCAGTATTCCGGACGTGTACCAGAGATTCCGCGGTGCGCTGATGTTGGCCACCCGGCACCGGCGGCAGATCACGCGCAAAATATGCTCCGAACGAAGCCCGTCCGGCACTAGAATAGCCAGCGCATTGGTGGTCTACTTCGGGTCCCGGTGATGGCGGACCAAGCCGCAGGGCGCGGTTCGCCGAAGGGGAGGTACACCATGAAACTGCGATACACGATCTTTGTTCTTGCGCTCATCCCGGTGCTGGTGGCGGGCACTTTTTCAGCCATGCATTGGCCGATGAATGCGGCGGTTATCGCCGTACTCGGCGGCGTCATGATCTGGCTGGCCTACACCAAGTACGCGCGGCGCATCGATCAAGAAATCATCCAGCCTGATCCTAAGAAGGCTACGCCCGCCCGCATGTACATGGATGGCGTCGATTTCATGCCTACCAGCCGGCACGTGCTCTACGGCTATCACTTCAAGTCCATCGCCGCCGCCGGCCCGATCGTCGGCGTGATCACGGCGACCAACCTGTGGGGCTGGATGCCGAGCCTGCTGTGGCTGATCCTGGGCGTGACCTTCATCGGCTGGGTCAGTGACTACTCCGCCATCATGCTGGCGGTACGCAATGAGGGCCAGTCGCTCTCCGCCATCGCTCACCGGCTGATCGCGCCGCGCACCCGGATCATCTTCTTCGTGTTTATCTTCTTCTACCTGCTGCTGATTGCCGGGGCATTCATCGGGATTCTGGCGGGCATTCTGGATCCCCGCGCCGATGTTCCCTTCGGCATCTTCATGCTGGCGATCATGGGCCTGCTGATGGGGCAAGCGCTCTACCGCTGGAAGATGGACCTGATCGGGGTCACGGCGGTCGCCATCCTGGTCACATTGGGTTCGATGGCCATCGGCGCCAAGGGCCTGAGCCCGACCAAAGGAACCACGCCCGACGGCAAACCGGCGACCACGATCGTTTTCGCCGGCGCCATCAACCACGCCGTGGAACAGATCAGCAGCGGCGTGAACCGCATCACCGGCCAAAAGCCGCTCTACACCGTTACCGACCCGACCAAGTCGGACCCGCGGCTGGCCGCGACGACGCTTACGCCCGAGGGCAAGGTCGTCCCCAAGTATCTGGACTCGAGCGGCGCCATCAAGATGATGCCCTCATTCCTCCTGTGGTGCTTGTTCCTGTTCATCTTCTCTTATCTGGGAACCATCCTGCCCATCTGGCGATTCGCTCAGCCGGTGAATTACATCGGATTCTGGGTCACTTTCCTGACCATCATCTTCTCGGCGCTGGGCGCGGTTCTGGGCGCGGTGCGAGGCCTGCTGGGCAATCCGGAGATGATGATGGCCGTCACCTTCCAGAGCAAAGTATTCGCCAGCTGGATGCCGGCGACACAAGCAGCCGGGCAAACGATGCGCGCCGTTCAGCCGCTGTGGCCGATGCTGTTTGTCACCATCGCCTGCGGCGCCATCTCTGGCTGGCACGCGCTGTTCGGGGCCATCGGCACGGCGCGCCAGTTGGAATATGAGACCGACGCTTTGCCGGTGGGCGGTGGCGCCATGTTCAGCGAGAACACGCTGGGGCTGCTCTCGCTGGTGGCAGTCTCGATCGTGGGTGGAGCGGGCGCTGGCGCATTTGCCTCTGGCGTGGGCAAGCTGCTGGGTATCGTTAGCTTCGGCGCTATCCCCATGGCTTACGGCACGGCCCTGGGCTTCGGCTCATTCGTGGTGATCGTGCTCACCGTGACGCAACTCGTCTTCCGCATGATGCGCGTAACCCTGAGCGAATGGGTGGGTGTGGTGTGGGTGGGATTCAAGAACGCACACGTCGCCGCCATCGTTTCCATGCTGCTGACTCTGGTGCTGGTGCTGAGCGGCACTTGGATCTATCTGTGGCAGTTGTTCGGAGCCTCGAACCAGCTCATGGCCGCGCTCGGCCTGCTGATCGTCACCTTGTGGTTGCGGTCGACCGGGCGTAATCCCGCCTATGCGCTCTATCCCATGCTGTTCATGTATGTGACCACCATGGCCGCGACCCTGGTCACGGCCTACAACCTGTACGCCAGCATCCTGTCTAACCCGAAGATTGCGTCGCAGCCGATCAACAGCATTGGAGCGATCGCGATGATCCTGGTGTCAGTGTTGCTGTTCATCGCTTCGGCCGTGATCGCCTACGACGCCTGGCGCGCGTGGCGCAGGATCGGAGGAGAACAGCGGGCGGTGCAACCGGCAATGGCGCACGATTAGGGGGCGGGCTACCGCTTATATCCGATCTTCCTGAGGAACTCCTTGCGCGCGGCAACGTCCTCCGGGCCTTCGACGCCCTTGGGCGCACTGCCGTCGATCACGCCCATGACGCCGCGGCCTTGTGCGCTCGCTCCCACGATCACCTCGACTGGATTAGCCGTAGCGCAGAAGATGCAGCACACCTCCGGGATGTTGCGGATTGCGTTGAGCAGGTTGATGGGGTATGCATTGCGAATGATGAGGACGAACACGTGCCCCGCCGCCAGCGCCTGCGCGTTGCCGACGGCGGCCGCCCGCAGTTCCTCATCGTTGCCTTCCGAACGGGTCAGGCAGGGGCCGGAGCTCTCGTTGAAGGCGATGCCGAACTTCGCCTGCGGCACGGTGCCGACCACGGCTTCGTAGATGTCTTCGACCGTCTTGATGAAGTGCGATTGCCCCACGATGATGTTGGCGTCGGAGGGGAATTCCATGCGCACCGAATCGAACTGCAGCATCGCAGCCTCCTTTCGCCCGCCTAGGAGATGTACTCGCGGATGTACTCGTCGCGCGAGCGGGCCAGCTCCGCGGCGGTGCCGTCGAAGATCACCCGGGCCTCCTTCAGGATGAGGAAGCTGATATTGGCCTCCACCTGCTCGCCTTTCTCGATCGGCCGCATGCGGTTGGCTTGCTTGTCGAAATAATGCGAAGCCATGATGAAGGCGTCCTGCAGGCGGTGGGTTACCAGCAGCGCGCTGGTGTGGTAGACGTCGCGCTGCTTCACCACCAGCTCGATGATGGTGGTCGAGGTGATGGGGTCCAGGCCGGCGGTGGGTGAGTCGTAGAGCAGCACATCGGGGTGGGTGATGATGGCGCGGGCGATGGCCACCCGCCGCCGCATGCCTCCGGAGAGCTCCGAGGGGAACATGTCGACGGTGCGCTCCAGTTCGACGAAGCGCAAGGCTTCGCGCACCCGCGCTTCCACGTCCGCCTCCGGGGTGCCTTCCTCGATCAGCCGGTAGGCCACGTTCTCCTTGACGGTCATGGAGTCGAACAGGGCGCTTTCCTGGAACACCATCCCGATCTGGCGGCGCAGCGCGAACAGCTCCTGCTCCCGCAGGGAGGTGACGTCGTTTCCCAGGACGTAGATGTGCCCACGGTCGGGCTTGAGCAGGCCCAGCGCCAGCTTGAGCAGCAAGGTCTTGCCGGTGCCGGCCACTCCCAGCATGATCTTGGTCTCGCCGTGCTCGAGGTGGAACGAGACGTCCTCCAGAACGCGGTTCTCCTCGAAAGCGAGGCTCACGTTGTCGAAAGTGATGACCTTCTGCGGGACGGGTTCAACCGCGAGCGCGCCGGCGGGGCTGGGAGCTAGAGGAGTGGACATGGGCGGGCTAGTCCAGCAAGGCCATCAGCAGCTTAGTGACGAAGAAGTCGGCCACCAGCAGAAGCACCGACGACGCCACCACCGCCTGCGTGGTGGAGCGGCCGACTCCTTGCGTGCCGCCTTTGGTGGTCAGGCCGAAATAGCAGCCCACGGTGGAGATGATGAAGCCGAATATGGTCGGCTTCAGCAGCCCCATGAAGACGTCGGCGAAGCGCAGCTTCTCCCAGGCCGTGGTCCAGTACTGGGCGGAGTCCAGGCCGAGGATAAAGCGGCTCACCGCCCAGCCGCCCGCCAGCCCAACCAGATCGGAGATGATGGTCAGGAAGAACAGCATGGTCGCGGTGGCGACCACGCGGGGAGTCACCAGCTTCTTGGAGGGATCGGTGCCCAGAGCGCGCATGGCGTCGATCTGCTCGGTCACCACCATGGAGCCCAGCTCGCTGGCCATGCCGCTGGCGTTCCGCCCGGAGACCATCAGGCCGGTGAGCACGGGGCCGAGTTCGCGGACCATGGAAAGCGACACCAGTTGGCCGGTGAGCGAGAGTGAGCCGAATTGCTGCAGGGTGGCGGAAGTCTGCAGCGCCAGCACCGCGCCGGTGAAGAACCCGGTCAGCACCACGATGGGCAGCGAGCCCACGCCGATCAAGTCCGCCTGCATCAGGGTGTCGGCCAGGTAGCGCGGGTGGCTGAAAAGGTTGGCGATGGAGCGCCAGGCGAGCACCGAGTAATCCTGGATCGCTAGGACCGACTGCTTCGTGTAGTCGACGGGCGAGGTCAGTTCCATGGAAGCAAGCGAATATAGCAGAGGCGGCGCGCGGAAAAAAGCAGGGGAATTGGGTCTCCGTCACGGGAGCGGCCGGGTGCGCTAGAGCGGTCCCACGCTAGACGTAGCAGGTCGTGTGAAGGGGCACGCCCTTCAGGCGTTGCCGTACCCAGCAGGCAGGAGCTTGGGTTCAGCCGCTGAGCTAGCGCGGTTGCGAGCAAAACGGGAGGGCACGGCCTTCAGCCGTGCCATAATCCGGCTACCCTCTCCATGGGCTTCAGCCCCTGAGGCTGAGTTGCCTGCGCACAGGCGTTTCCGCCTGCGGGGCGCGATGCTCATGTTTACTGCGGCGTGTGCGGCCGGGGAGATCCCTGACATTTTAGACCG
>JBIOFT010000109.1:0-13423 GCA_044447375.1 Terriglobales bacterium
GATTCAAATGCACAAGCACCTCGGTGTCCTCTGCGTCTCGGCGGTTCATTCCCCAGCGTGAGCGGATGCGCGCTGGAACGGCCACTCGCGCCGTCCCCAGGCGCGTAGGAAGAAGATGAGCAATCCCGCCACCAGGATCACCACCGCGTAGCGGACTTCCTTCAGAAAATCTTGCCGCGAGATCAGCACGAAGAGGAATCCCGCGATGGCAATCGCCGCCGGCAGCGGGTAGAGCCACATGCGGAAGGGCCGCGTCGCTTCCGGACGTCTGGCGCGGAGGATCAGCAGCCCGACCGCCTGCACCAGGAATTGGATCACGATGCGGATCACCACCAGCGCGGCGATCACGTCCGCCAGTCTTAGCAGGCAGAAGCACGCCGCCACCGCTCCCAGCGCAACCAGCGATACATGCGGAAAGCGGCCCTCGGGATGCACGCGGCCAAAGGCGCGGAAATAATTGCCATCGAGCGCCGCCGCGTAGGGCACGCGCGAATATCCCAGCAGCAGCGAAAACACCGAGGCGAACGCCGTCCAGATCACCAGCAGGGTGACCGCGTATCCCGCCCAGTTCCCGTACAGGCGCTGCATCATCAATGACACGACGTAATAGCGCGTCTCGCTCTTGCCCGCCGCCGCCAGTTCCCGCCAGGGCACTACGCCCAGGATGCTGACGTTCATCACCACGTAGATCGCGCCCACGGCGAGGATCGAATACACCAACGCTCGCGGGATGGTGCGTGCCGGCTCTTTGACCTCGTCGCCGAGAAAGCAGACGTTGTAGTACCCCCAGTAGTCGTAGGTGGCGATGAGCAGCGCCGATCCCAGGCCGGCGAAGAAGGCATGGTCGAGCCGGAAGGCGCCGGCGGGGAAGTCGAAGGCGCGGGCGCGGTCGAAGTGCGCAAGGCCGGCGACGATCACCCACGCCACCGTCGCCAGCACGCCTACCCACAGCAGCTTGGAGAGCCGTCCCACCACAGCGATCCGCCGGTACAGCAGCAGGACGGCGATGCCGCAGGCGGCGATGGCGACAAACGTTGCGCGGCTGACGAGCACGCGCGCCTCGAGCGGCCCCAGCCCGGGCACGGACCACGCAAGCGTCGTCACCAGATAGGTTTTCTCCAGCGACGGCAGCAGGTAGCTCGCGTACTGCGCCAGTCCGAGGCAACCCGATGCGATGGAGAGCGGCGCGCTGAAGGAAAGCTGCCATACGAACAGGAATGACACCAGCCGTCCCAGCCGCGCCGGGCCGTAGATTTCTTTCAGGTAACGATACGAGCCGCCCGAGCCCGGCATGGCTGCGCCTAGCTCCGCCCACACCATGCCGTCGCACAACGCCAGGGCCGCGCCCAGGATCCATCCCAGCATGGCCTGCGGGCCACCGGCGGCGCTGATGATGAGGGGAATGGTGATGAACGGCCCCACGCCGATCATGTCGATCATGTTCAGCGCGGTGGCCGAGCCCAGACCTACGCCGCGGACCAGGGTCGTGCCGCGGTCCGCGTGCCCTGGCGGGCTAGGGCTTGCCATGGCCGGCGCTCAGCAGATTCACGTACAGTCGGATGGCCCCGGGGACTCCATTGGGAAGCTGGCGGAAGAATGCGTAGCCGGTGTAGATGTAGGTGCCGTGGCCGGAGCGGGCGCGCAGCAATCCGCCCTCGCGCGCCGGTTCGCCCGGGTCGGAGCAAGAAAGCAGCGGCCGGTAGTGGTTGTCCCACTTGTCCATGAAGTAAAGCCCGCGCTCCTGCACCCAGCCGTCGAAATCTTTTTCGGTGATGGCATTGGGAAAGCGGAAGAGGCGGTCGTAGGGCTCGAGCAGCGTGACCGGCGCTTCTTCCACGCTCACGCGGTCGTGGCTGAGCTCGGCCGGATAGGGCGTGTAGTGGCCGGCATTGAATTCCTCGGGATTGGTGTTGTACTGCACCAGCAGCGTGCCGCCGTGGTCCACGTAATCGAGCAGGCGGTGGTTGTTCTGGCGGAGGTCGGCGCGGGTGTCGTAAGCGCGGATGCCGAGGATGATGGTGTCGAAGCGTCCAAGGTAGCCGCGCGCCACCTGTTCCGGCGAGATCATCTCCACGCTCAAGCCGAGTTCCCGCAGCACGGTGGGGATATCATCGCCCGCGCCCATGATGTAGCCGATCTTCAGTCCCGCCGGCACTTTCACGCTCACCAGGCTCAACTGCTCCACCGCCGGCTGGTAGTAATAAGAAGTGCCGAGGTCTTCGCCCGTCACCACGGTGAAGCCTTCGGAATACTGCCGTCCTGCGGCCTCCAGCACCGCGCGCACGCGGAGCTTTCCCGGGCGATAGCCGCCGCCGGGCGGGGTCAGCTTGAAATTTACCTTCCGCTCCTGGCCGCTGTGCTCGAAACGCACCGGGGCGGAGTTGGGCAAGACCGTCCATCCCTGAGGCGCGCGCAAGTAAACGCTGGCTTCGCCCGAGACGTAGCCGCGAACCTCAACTGCCACCGTGGTCGGCGAAGTCGAATCGGCGGGCACCACCTGCGTGCGCGGGGCGATCAGCAAGGAAAACGCCGGCACCACCGCCAGCGGCGGACTGTTCTCCGCCATGGAAGCGCGCGCGATCGCCCGCACCGTGCCGCGGTATGCGCCGAACGCGAATACCGCATGCGCCTCAACCGGCGGCGGAGGGAAGGGAAGCGTGGCATAGCGGGGATCGTCGATCTGGTACACCGTATCGGTTTCCGGATCGTTGCGGTGCCAGTAAGGACGGGTCAGTTCCGCATCCGGCGCCACCGTCAGGTTGAAGGCCACGGTGGTGCTGTCGCCCGGTTTCAGACGCGCCGGCCTGATCCACACCGGGGGCGCGCTCCAGCCGTCGGGCAATTCGAGCGCGATCTGCTGCACTTGCACCGCCTCGTCGCCGGAATTGCGCAGCTCAGCCGCGAGGCGCACCGTCTGTCCCGGAACCAGCATGCCGTTGCCAGCCGGCGTGGTGGAGATGCGCAGTTCCAAGTTCAAGGCCAGCTCGGCGGCGCGCTGGAACTGCTGCCGCTTGGTGCGCAGGTTGACCAGCAACTCGGATTTCGCCGCGGGCAAGAGCTGCGATTGCTCGATCTGGTCCATCAGTTCCGCCACCTGTTGCTCGCCGGCGAGCAATGGCGCGGCCAGACGGGAGGAAGGCCCGGGAATCAGGTGCGTGGCCTCGTCCACCCGCTCTTTGATGGCGCCCAGCGCCGGGCGCAGGAAGGGGACCTTGGATTCCTCCTCGCCGATGCGGTCCGCGAGCCCGGGCAGGGTGGTATCGATGCCGTCGAAGAAATCATGCTCGTGCCCGCGCTCGCGCGGCAGGGGCGGCGCCGAATCCACCAGCTTGTAGTAGGAGACGTGCGGCCGCGCGGAAAGCTGCCATTCGCCCGCGCCCTGCGAGAGCTGGTGCCGCAGGCCCTGCATGGCGAACTGCACGAAGCTCATGCCCAGCACCGGCGACTGGGCGCCGCTGTCGAGCGCCAGCGTGTAATCGTCACTGCCGCCGCGGATGTAGAGCTTTGTCGCCTGCCAGGGTGGGAGACCTTCACTGATTTGTTCGGGGAAGAGCGAAGGATCGCCGGCAGCGCGAAAGGCTTCGCGGGTGAGAATGCCGTCGGCCTGGTGATGGCCGTGGCCGTCGCGCACCGTGCCCTGGAAGCGGGTGACGATCACGTCCGGCCGGAAGGTGCGGATCACCCTCACCATGTCGGCGAGCGCGACGTCGTGCCCGTGCCACTTGTCGAAGGTCTCGTCGGCGCTCTTGGAGTAACCGAAGTCGGCGACGCGGGTGAAGCGCTGCTCCACCCCGTAATACTGGTCGGCGGCCAGCAATTCCAGCGTGCGCAGCACCCCCAGCTCGTCGAACAGGTTGCTGCCCATGCGGTTCTGTCCGCCTTCGCCGCGGGTCAGGGTCAACTGCAGCGTGGTGACGCCTTCTCCGCGCGCTTCCAGCACCAGCATGCCGCCATCTTCGTCGTCCGGATGGGCGACGGTGTGCATCAGCCGCGCCGTGGTGTGCAGCTTGATGAGCAGTTGCTGGAGTTCGTTCGTGCCCCGCGCAGGAGCCGGGCTGGCAGCTAAGTATGGCGCGGTGCTCGGGCACACGAGGAGCAGGACGAACAGCAGTGTCCCGGCGGCGAATGCCTTGGAGTGTTTTGCCATCGGCGGATGTGTGGAACCCGGTTGCACGCGGCTGCCACTAGTTTTAGTGGATGGGCGCGGCGGTTGCAAGTTGAGGCGATTGCGGGGCGTAGCCGAGGCCGAGCAACGCGAGGCCGAGCCCTGAGCGAAGTCGAAGGGCCGCAGCCGAAATCCCGAGCGCAGCGAGGGATCTTGAGGTGTCTTTTGGGGCCACTCTGGCCGCCGCAGAAAAGGACTTGACACGCAGGTGTACAATTGGTCCGCTAACTAGACCAATGGCCTGATGACTGGACCAATCCCAGCTACAGTGAGCGCCACCGCCAAACCCGAATTCGAGGCCATCCGCCGCAACAAGGTATATGAAGAGGTGGCGCGGCGGCTGGAGCAGCTCATTGCCGAGCGCATGAAGCCTGGCGACATGCTGCCCCCGGAGCGCGAACTGGCGGAGAGCTTCGGCGTCAGCCGCAGCTCGATCCGCGATGCCATCCGCCGGCTGGAGCTGGTCGGTATGGTCGAACCCAGGCAGGGCTCGGGCACGATCGTGCGCGAGCTTTCCACGGACGCCCTTATTAATCCCCTGACCTCGGTGCTGGTGCAGAAACGCAAGCTGGTGGTGGAACTGCTGGACGTGCGCAAGATGCTGGAGCCGCCGCTGGCGGCGCGCGCGGCCACCCACGCCTCCTCCGCCGACGTTGCTGAGATGGAGGAGGTGCTGGCACGCCAGGGCGAGAAACTCCGCCAGGGCGATGCCGCCATCGAGGAGGACAACGAGTTCCACTACGCCATCGCCATGGCGTCGGACAACAGCGTGGTCTTGAAGGTCCTGGATGTTCTGATGGACCTTTTGCGCGAGACCCGCGAGCGCTCTTTGCAGGTGGAGGGGCGCCCGCAGAAATCCATTGCCGGCCACCGGCGGATACTGGCCGCCATCAAGCGGCACGATCCGGTTGCGGCGGAAATGGCCATGCGCCGGCACATCGAAGAAGTATCGGAGATCGTCCTTAACAAGTCTTGAATAAACGACGGAGGTTTCGCATGGGCCGGTTATTCGCGGTCGAGATTATCTACCGAGGGATTTTCCAGAAGACCCTGGCCAAGAACATCAGCCGGGGTATCGTGCTGGCGGCGCACCAGGCCGGCAAGCCCGGCATCAGCTTCGGGCGCTACAGCGACAGCCCGGAGCGCAACGGCATCCCCGCCAAGAGCTTCGCCATCGTGGGCTCCGACCAGGAGACGCTCGAACAGGGCATGGCGAAGTACGAACCCAAGCAGGTGGACATCACCATCTCCGTGGACGACACCCTGTGCAAGGGAGTGGAGTCCTGGGCGTGGTATGGGCTGCAGCCGGTCAACAAGCTGCTCCAGAAGGGCGGGACGCTGATCGTCACCTCGAAAGAGACGCCCGAGGCGCTCATCTCCATGGCGCACCGCAAGGAGCATCCGTACCAGCTTTGCATCGTGAAAGGCACGCGTAGCTTCTCCGGGTTGTGGGTCTACAAAGATGACCACACGGACGTGCGCATCCTGGGCACCATCGCCCGCATCTTGCCCGACCTGTTCACGCTCGACGCGCTGAAGAAGGTCATCCTGGACGAGTGGCACGATTCGGTGAAGGCGGCCTCGGCCGAGCGGGCCTACGAGCGCTGCACCAGCACTACGGTCCGTCCCAACCAGGGCAACCCGGAAACCCCCTACAAGTTCGACCTGCCCAAGTGGCACGAGATGGGCGAAGGTGTGGCGATTCCCGGCATCACTACGGGCAAGCAGATCGAAGATCCCGGCACCCATGCGATGGGCGGGTATCGCCCCGACCGCAATCCCACCTTCAAGAAGTTCAGCACGCGCACTATGCGCCCGGTGGTGGACTTCGACACCTGCATCAAGTGCACGTTGTGCTGGCTGCAGTGCCCCGACACCTGCTTCGACGTTACCCCCGAAGGGCTCTACGACGCCAACATGCAGGCCTGCTGCGGCTGCGGCGTCTGCGAGGCTGTCTGCCCGGTGCCCAACTGCATCACCATGATCGACGAGACTGAATTCCGGGACAACTCCAGCCAGTGGGAGGCGTGGAGGAAGGACAAGGCCGGGTACAAGACCTGGTTGACGGACAAGATCGAATCGCGGCCGGAACGCTCGCACGGTTTCCGTTTCCGCGGGCAGTATAAGGAGCAAATCCCCGACATGCTGGAGATCGCGCGCGAAGGTTAGCCGGGCAGCCACCCCAGCACGCGAAAAACGCGCGTGCCGGGGACCCCGCTCAGGAGGAAATCGGTTTATGGCACAGATGGTAGAAACGCTGGAACAACACCACAAGACGGATGAGATCGCCCTGATCACGGGCAGCGAGGCCATCGCTGTGGCCTGCAAGCTGGCCGACGTGGACGTGATCACGGCCTACCCCATTCGCCCCTACGACACCGTCATGCAGTACGTTGCCAAGCTGGTGTCGAATGGGGAGATGGATTGCGAATACATAGTGGCGGAGGGCGAACACTCGCAGTTCGAGATCGTCAAGCACGCGTCCGCGGTGGGCGCGCGCGTTTTCGTCGGCTCCAGCGGCGTGGGCTGGATGTACGCCATGGAAGCGCTGACGGTCACGCCCGCGCTGCGCATCCCCATGATCGCCATGGTGGGCAACCGCGCCCTGGACGATCCCGGCGCCTTTGGAACGGAGCACAACGACGCGCTCACCGTCCGCGACCTGGGCTGGATGCTGGTCTGGGTGGATAACGCCCAGGAAGCCCTCGACACCGCGCTCATTGCCTATCGCGTGGCCGAGGACCGCAGAATCTTCCTGCCCTGCGGCATCAGTTGCGACGGCGCCTTCCTCACTCACTCGCAGGCGTTGGTCAAGATTCCGTCGCAAGAGAAGGTGAACGAGTTCCTGCCGCGCTACAACCGCGCCGACCTGCTGCTGCATCCCGACAATCCCATCACCGTCGCCCCCCAGGCTAACGAGGATTGGGTGATGGAGATCCGCCGCCAGAACTACGCAGCCATGGAGCGGACCACGGCGGTGATCAAGGAAGCCTATGCCGACTTCGAGCGCATCTTCGGGCGCTCCTACGGCAACCCGTTCTTCGAGGAGTACATGACCGAGGACGCCGACATCGTGCTCATGGGCATGGGCACGCTCTCCATCCCCATGAAGGTGGCGGTCCGCCAGATGCGCAAGGAGGGGAAGAAAGTCGGGTTCGTGCGCCTGCGCTGGTTCCGTCCCTTCCCGGCGGAAGCGCTTTGTAAGGCGCTGGGCCGCTTCAAAGCGGTGGGGGTGGTCGACCGCGACTACTCCTTCGGTTCACCCTACATGGGTGGCGTGGTCGCCAACGAAATCAAAACCGCGCTCTACTCTGCGCCCGGTCCCAAGCCGCCGGTGCTGTGCTTCATCTGCGGCCTGGGCGGCCGCGAGGTGACCCTGCCCGACATCTCCCGCATGACCGAATCCGTGTACCAGGCGGCGGAAGGCAAGGCGCAACCTTTGACGCAGTGGATCGGACTGCGCGAATAGAGGATTAACCGGCGGTTTGATCGGCCGCCATTATGCGCAGAGACGCGGCATGCTGCGTCTCCACAGGTAGAAAGGACGAGCAAGCGATGGCTACTTACGTGAATATCGAGCCGACCCAGAATCTAGATCCTTTCAAGGGAGTTAAGAAGCTGCCCCTGGAAGAATTCTTTACCTCTGGGCACCGGACCTGCCAGGGCTGCGAGTCGGCGCTGGTGATGAAGATGATGGTGAAGGCCGCTGGCCCGCGCACCATCGTGCTGGGCAGCACCGGGTGCATGTACGTGGCCAACACCACGTACTACAGCACCTCGTGGGCGGTGCCGTGGATGCACACCCAGCTCGGCAGCAGCGGTTCGGCGGCGCTGGGCACGGCCGCCGGCCTGAAAGCGCTCATGCGCAAGGGCAAGATCAAGAACGAGCCCATCAACGTGATCGCCTTCTGCGGCGATGGCGGCGGGGCGGACATGGGCCTTGGGGGCATCTCCGCCACCCTCACCCATCCCGACTACAACTGCCTGATCCTGATGTACGACAACGAGTCCTACGCCAACACCGACATCCAGCTTTCGGGCAGCACACCCTGGGGCGCGCACACGACGTTCAGTCCTCCGGGAAAGACGAAGCGCATCATGCATCATCGCTGGAAGAAGAACATGGCGGGGATGATGGCCGCGGGGCACCCGACTTGCCGCTACGTGGCGACCATCTGCATGTCGTATGGTCTGCACGGCATGAACTCCATCCGCAAGGCGCTGACCATCGGCGGGCCGACCTTCATCCACTCGCTCGATCCCTGCCCCAAGGGCTGGGACTACGACCCCATTCAGTCGCACGAGCTGGGCGAACTCTCGGTGAACACCGGGATATGGCCGCTGTACGAGGTGGAAGATGGCGTCCTGCGGCTGACCGGCCGCACCCAGCAGATCGCCGACAAACGCATTCCGCGGCAGCCGGTGCGCGATTACCTGCTCCGGCAGGGACGCTTCGCCCACTTCACCGACGACGATATCGATTACTTCCAGAGCAAAGTGGACGAGATGTGGAACAAATGGTTGATCCCGGGGGCCATCCCCTTCCATAAGGAGATTGAAGCTGACCATCCGCCCGCGTAAGGAAGCGGGCGGGTTTTCATAATTCGTGTTGTGGATTCAGCACGCCGACCGGCTGGGACGTAAGAAGGAACGGCATTTTGCTTTTCATCTTCTAGTCAGTTGGGAGCCACCCGGGAGGTGTGCTTATGGCCGATTACGCAGCGCCCGCAGGCGCGATTCACCCATCGCGCATCATCAATCGCTGGGTCCAGTTGATCGCCGGGGTCATCGCCATGATGGCCATCGCGAACCTGCAGTATGCCTGGACCCTGTTCACCAAACCTATACAAGCCCACCTGCATGTCTCCTTGGTTGTTGTCCAGGGGATCTTTGCGGCCTTCATCCTGGTGGAGACCTGGCTGGTCCCATTTGAAGGAGCGCTGATCGATCGCATCGGTCCGCGCTTCATGCTGGGTATGGGCGGGGTCCTGGTCGGCCTGGGCTGGATGGGATCCGGCTATGCCGAGACGCTGCGCAGCCTCTACCTCTGGTACATGCTGGGCGGCATCGGCGCCGGCTTTATTTATGGCGGCACCATCGGCAACGCCCTGAAGTGGTTCCCCGACCACCGCGGGCTGTGCGTGGGACTTACCGCCGGGGCCTATGGCATTGGCACGGCGGTCAGCGTCGCGCCCATCGCCAACATGATTAAGGTTTCCGGCTACCAGCACACCTTCATCTTCTTCGGCCTCATCCAGGGGGCCGTGGTGGTGGTGGCGGCACTTTTTCTGGCCAAGCCTCCGACGGGTTGGACTCTGCCCGGATGGAAGGAAAAGGAAGCGCAGGTCAAAGCCCGCGTGCGCAGCTCCAAAGTGGACATGACCCCGCTTGAGATGCTGAAGAGCGGCTCCTTCTACATGATCTACTTCATGATGACGCTGGTCGCCTTCGGCGGCCTGGTGGTCACCGCCCAGATCAATCCCATGGCGGTTTCCTACCACGTGGACAAGATCATCGTTTTTGGGGGTATGACCGCCCTGGTGCTGGCCATCGAGATAGACCGCATCTTGAATGGCCTGACGCGGCCCTTCTGGGGGTGGGTTTCGGACCACATCGGCCGCGAGAACACCATGTTCATCGCTTTTACAGCGGAGGCGATCGCGGTGTTCGCGCTGCTGCAACTGATCAGCCGTCCCCTCTGGTTCATCGTTCTGTCGGGCCTGTGCTTCTTCGCCTGGGGTGAGATTTTCTCGCTGTTCCCTTCGATCACCGGCGACCTGTTCGGGCAGAAGTGGGCGACCACCAATTACGGGATCGTCTACACCGCCAAGGGAACGGCGGCATTGTTCGCCGGTCCCGGCGCCGCGTGGTTGTTTTCCAAGACCGGCGCCTGGACGAAGGTCTTCTGGATGATGATCGCCTGCGACCTGATCGCGGCCTTCCTGGCCCTGCTGTGGCTCAAGCCGGTGGCCAGGCGTACCATCGCTCAGGCAGAAGCCGCGTTAGGCGAGCCAGTCCCCGCGTCCCGCGCAGTTCGGGGAGTGGCCTGATCGCCCTTACGGCGGAGTTGCTTCCAGACAGGCTCTACGCGTAACCTTCGGGATCGCAATGCCGTGATGGTGGCGGCATTGCGGTCCTTTTTTATTCATTCCACATCAGGGAGGCGATCATGAAGCGAAACGGCACCCTCGTTTGCGCACTGGCTTTGCTTGTCCTTGCAACCTGTGCTGCATTTGCTCAGCAGGCTCCGGCCAAGAAGACGGCTGCCAAGGCCGGCAAGCACTACACCCTGCCCGCCACCAAGGAGAACGTGCAGTGGGGATGGTTCGACGTGAACGAGAAGCCCAAGCTCACGGTTGATTCCGGCGACACCGTTTCCATCGAGACCTGGTACCACGCTCTTGACCAGATCAAGCCTAAGCCGGCAGATCACACGCTCGAAGGTCCGGCGATGGACGACCTCGCCCGTCTGCGCAAGGAGAATGACGGTGGCGGCCCGCACTCCATCACCGGTCCCATCTACGTGAACGGCGCCGAGCCCGGCGACACTCTGGAGATCCGCATCCTCAAGATCGTTCCCAAGGAGTACGGCCAAAACTTCAACCTGCCCGGCAAGCAGTTTCCCACCGGCCTGCTGCCGAAGGAGTTCCCCGAGGGCTTCGTCCGCTATTACAAGTTCGACCTGGCGAAGATGACGACGGAGTTCAAACCCGGCATCGTGCTCCACCTCAAGCCCTTTCCCGGCGTCATCGCCGTCGCTCCCGATCCCGACGAGCCCAAGGAGAAAGCCGGGCCGCCGATCAAGGACGACAAAGGCCGCACTAGCACGCTGCGTCCGTGGAAGAACGGCTCCAACATGGACCTGAACGAGCTGCAGGCCGGTTCCACGCTGTATCTGCCGGTGTTCGTCAAGGGCGCGCTGATCTGGACCGGAGACTCCCACTGCCTGCAGGGCAACGGCGAAGTCAACCTGGAAGCATTGGAGTGCGCCTACAAGGAGATTGAGATCCAGCCCATCGTGCGCAAGGACATGAAGATCGAGTGGCCGCAGGCGGAGACCAAAGAGTACTGGATCTTCACCGGTTTCGACGAGGACCTCAACGAAGCCATGAAGATCGCCACCCGCAACACCATCGACTGGCTCTCCAGCCAGAAGATGGTGCCTATGGACCGCTACGAGGCATACGCGCTGGCTTCCATGACCGCCGATTGCCGGGTCATGGAGGTGGTGGACATCCGCAAAGGCGTCCACTGCATGGTGCCCAAGTCCATCTTTGTGAAACAGGCGAAGACGCCGGCCAGCAAGCCCTAACCAGTAAGAGGACATGTAGAGACCCAGCATGCTGCGTTTCTATATGTCCTCCCCACTCCCTACTCGCTACTCCCTACTCCCTGCTTTCTGCTATATTTTCGATCTTCGGGGGTTCACTCGCCATGCCTCGCATTGTCCGCTGCGGCCTGATTCAGGCGCGCAATGTCCTCGGTCCCGACCGCTCTCTCGCCGAGATCAAGGAAGCCATGATCCAGAAGCACGTCGGCCTGATCGAGCAGGCGGCCAAGCAGGGAACTCAGGTGCTCTGCCTGCAGGAACTCTTCTACGGTCCGTATTTCTGCGCCGAACAGGACCCGCGCTGGTACGAGCTGGCCGAGTCCGTGCCCGAGGGCCCCAGCGTCCGCCGCATGCAGGAACTCGCGGCCCGCCACCACATGGTGATGGTCGTCCCCGTGTATGAAGAGACCATGCCCGGCTTCTACTTCAACACCGCCGCGGTCATCGACGCCGACGGCCGCTATCTCGGCAAGTACCGCAAGCATCACATTCCCCACTGCCATCCCGGCTTCTGGGAAAAGTTTTATTTCACTCCCGGCGACCTCGGGTACCCGGTGTTCGAGACCAAGTACGCCAAGGTCGGCGTCTACATCTGCTACGACCGGCACTTTCCCGAAGGCGCGCGCGCGCTGGGCCTGAACGGTGCCGAGATCGTCTTCAATCCCTCGGCCACCGTAGCCGGGCTCTCCGAGTATTTGTGGGAGCTGGAGCAGCCGGCGCACGCCGTCGCCAACCAGTACTTCATCGCCGCCGTCAACCGCGTGGGCGACGAGAAGCCGTGGAGCATCGGCGAGTTCTACGGCAAGAGCTACTTCTGCAATCCTCGCGGCAAGATCGTCGCCCAGGCCAGCCGCGACAAGGACGAGGTGCTGGTCGCCGACCTCGACCTCGACCTGATCGCGGAAGTGCGCAAGGTGTGGCAGTTCTTCCGCGATCGCCGTCCCGAGACCTACGGCGTCCTCACCGCACAGAGTTCCACCGGCGGCCGGGCTGCGGCCGCAGATTAAGGTTTGCCATGACTAAAGACGAGATCATCCGCAAATATAAGCAGTACCTGTTCCCCTCGGTCAGCACCTACTACTCCGAGCCCCTGGTCACCGACCACGCCAGCATGCAGTACCTGTGGGACGTGGACGGCAAGAAGTATCTCGACTTCTTCGGCGGCATCGTCACCATCTCCGCCGGCCACGCCAACCCGCGCATCACCTCGAAGGTCAAGGCGCAGATCGACAAGCTGCAGCACGCCTCCACGGTTTTTCCCAACGAGGCCATCGTGGCGCTAGCGGAGAAGATCGCGCGGCTGACCCCAGGCGAGATCAGCCAGAGCTACTTCACCAACAGCGGTACCGAAGCCAACGAGATGGCCATCCAGCTCGCGCGCGCGCACAGCGGCAACTTCGAGATCATCGCCCTGCGCCACGGCTACAGCGGCCGCTCGCAACTGGCGCAGTCGCTCACCGGGCAGAACCCCTGGCGGCAGTCGCTGCCCGGGGGCTTTGGCGTGGTTCACGCCATGAACCCGTATTGCTATCGGTGTCCGCTGGGGAAGACTTATCCCGACTGCGGCGTCGCTTGCGCCAACGATGTCGAAGCCGTGATCCAGACTTCGACCTCCGGGCGCATCGCCGGCTTCATCGCCGAGCCCATCCAGGGTGTCGGCGGGTTCATCACGCCTCCGCCCGAGTACTTCAAGATCGTCTTCAAGACGGTAAAGCAGTATGGCGGCGACTTCATCGCCGATGAAGTCCAGACCGGCTGGGGCCGCACCGGCCGCAAGTGGTTCGGCATCGAGCACTGGGAGGTCACGCCCGACATCATCACCGCCGCCAAAGGCCTCGCCAACGGCGCACCCGTCGGCGGGACGTTTACCCGTCCCGAGATCGCCGCCAGCTTCCGCGGGCTGCAGATCTCTACCTTCGGCGGCAATC
>JBIOFT010000110.1:0-13085 GCA_044447375.1 Terriglobales bacterium
AGCGTCTTGTAGCAGAGATTTTGTGCATACACGATCTCAAACGCATCGAGCAGCCGAATGAGCAATTCGCTAGGAGTGACGGCATCCATGTGTAGAAATGTAGCACGCGAACCGCAGTCAGTCAAGTATATTATTGCCCTACATTGGGTTATCCGCCAGAGAGTTACGGGCGGTTCCAGGACTACATCGCTAAGAGCTAGGAGCTGGCCCGCTTGGCGGCGCGTGCCAGCGTGGTGTCGAGGGCTGCCTTAGCCGTCTCGTATTCTTCGGCGGAGATCCTTCCCTGGTGCCGTTCCATTTCGAGCTGGAACAACTCCTCTTTCAGCGCGTCGAGCAGACGGTCGCCATTTCGCGGGGGCGCCTCAGCCACGGGTGGAACGTCCACGCGCGATGGCGACGCTGCCGCTCGCTTGATGGCTGCCGCGGGCTGCGGTGGTACAGCATTGCTGACCGCGATCCCTGGCTTCGGCCGCGTCACCACGTAAAACACGCCCAGCGCCAGCGCCACCGCCAGCCCGCCCAGAATGAACCCGCGATAACGATGCAGCGGATCCGGAGTCTCTTCCGGAGTGCCCAGCCCGCCGCCGGGCCCGCCGCGGCGCTGCGCCATGCCGCCACCCTGCCCACCGCCGCCGCCGGCAGTTGCTGTCTGCTGTCCTTCCTGGATGGTGCCTGTGCCCGATAGGCTGAAACTCAAGTCTTGTCCCGGGTTGACGTTGGTGATCACCTGGATGTTGGCGTCGGGGTCGCCGCCGCTCATGGTTTGGTATCCGGCACCGCCGCCGGCGAACTGCATGGATTTCGGCAGCATGATCACGACGTGATCGGTGGCATAGAGCGGCCTGGGTCCGATCTTGATCGTGCCCGAGTAGGGCAGGTGGTAGTTCACCTGGAAACGGGTCTCACCGGGCCGCACCGGGAATATGAAAGCGTACTTGCCCTTCTCCGCTTGGGGCACCGGCGCGGAGCTGACTGGCTGCCCGCCGGGACCGGAGGCCATCGAGGAATCCACCTGTGCGTCCGCGGGCAGCATGACCTCGAAGGCGTTGTCGCTCATCTGGGTGCGCGGAGGGCTGGAAGGGTTCTTCACCACCCAGAGTTCGGTCACCTGCAGGTTACTGCCTTCCGACTGCGCGCGCATCATGTCCACGGTCAGGCCGATGCCCGGGACTTTCGCGGCGGCCTCGTACACCGTCACCTCGGCTGTGCTGGTTCCCGGCGGAATGACGCCGCCCTGCGGGAAGTAATTCACGCCCTGGTGCAGCACGCGCACCATGTGCGGCCCGCCGGTCTCCTGGTAGTTGAAGCTGAAACGTCCCTGGGCGTCGGACTTGGTGCGACCGGCTTCCTGCATGCCCTGCGACATATCCAGTAGAACCACGTCGTCGCCGGCGGCGGGCTTGCCGGTGGTGCCGTTCTTCACTGTGCCTTTCAGGTTGGTGGCCGTGGACAACGCGCCCAGCGCCAGCAAGGCCGCCAGCACGCGCAGCATCTTCGGAATCTTCAACTCCGGGCTCCTTTACGGGGCGGCGCGGGGATTGCGGCGCTGGCCACGTTCTCCAGTTGTTCGATTTCGGCCAGCACCTGCGCGGCTTCCGCTTCCAGCGTGGCCCGCATGGCCTGGAAGTCGGTGTCGGGGAATTTTCCCGCCTTGTACTCGAAGTTCAGGTCGCGCAGGTTCTCGTAGATCACTTCCTTGCGCTCGTAGAGGTATCCTAGCCGCGTCTTTTCCTCGCCCACCCAAACTTCGTCTTCCGTGTAGAAAACATAGAAGAAGAGGATCATGGTGAACAGCACGCAGAGGACGATGATCATAGCTCCGTCTCCTTGCGGGCGCGTTCGCGGAACTCGTCGATCTCCACCGCACCGCCGGGGGGCGCGGCGGGGGGCGGTAGCGAACCCGACTTCCAGCGCCGGACTACCCACACCACAGCAAAAACGCCCGCACCCAGCGCGGCGAACGGCGTGATCCACGCCACACGGTTGAAGCCGGTGGCGGGAGGCGCAGCCAACACTACGCCGCCATACTCCTGCACGAAGCGCTGCAGGACCAGGTCATCGCTGTCCGCACCCTGCAGGCCAGCCATCAATTCCTGCCGCATCTTCTCGGAGTAGGCGCAGCCGACGTGGTTGCATTCCAGCAGGATCTGATTGCAGCCGCAGCGGCACATCAGCTTGTGGCCGAGGTTTTCGAAGCGCGCGCCGCTGGGATCGGCGCCGAGCAGGAAGGTGGCGGCGAGGAAAACGGCGGCGAGTTGGAGTGCCCTCGGGAGGGGGCTTCTTTGAAGGGGCGCGGCTTCAGCCGCGCCGTAGCCGCTGGATTTATGAATTGTCATCCCGAGCAAGCGCGAGCTGAGCTTGCGAAGCGAGTGCGACGCGAGGGATCTGCAGTTTAGGTTCAACCGGGACAACTGCAGATCCCTCGCTCGCGCTCCCTCACTACCGTTCGGTCGCGCGTCGCTCGGGATGACAACTCTTTGGGACGCATTGCGGCGCGGCTGAAGCCGCGCCCTTTCAAAGCAGCCTGCCAGAAAACCTTTGACAAGGCGCCGCATCAGTCACCCGCCTCCACCGCTGCCGCGGCGGGCGCGCGCACCGGCTGCCGCAAGGTGACCGCGGCGGCGTTGGGCACCAGCGCCACCAGCGTCCCGAAGATAATGACGTAAACCCCCAACCAGAGCCACTCCACCAGCGGATTCAGGTGGGCGCGGATGATCGGCGGGCCGTTCTCCTCGTTGCGGCCGGCATAGACCAGATAGAGATCTTCCTTCAGCGTGGAACGGTTGGCTACGATGGTAGCGGTCTGGCCGCTGGCCTTGAACATCCGCCGCTCAGGATACATGGTCGCGACTTTGTCGTTGCCCTTGTAGACGTCCACGATGGCGGACTCGCTGCCGTAGTTGGGATTGTCGTCCTGGGTGTAGGAGCGGCCTACCAGCGTGTATGGGCCGATGCTCATGCGATCGCCCACGCCCAGCGGCGCCTCGTTTTGCTGATTGAAGGCGGAGCCGGCGATACCGATCACGCTCACCACCACGCCGAGGTGGACGAGGTATCCGCCGTAGCGGCGGGTGTTGCGGCGCGTCAACTGCACCATCGAGGCCAGCAGGCTCTGCCCTGTCTTCTCGCGGATCACGCGTCCGCCGCGGATGAACTCCGAAGCCACCGTCGCCATCACCAGCACTGAGAGCGAGATGGCCATCAGCGAATAGAAAACGGACATGTCTTGCCACGGCCGCATGCCGAAGGCGATCAGCAGGACGGCGGTTGCTACCGCGGCCACTGCGGGCCACAGGAAGTTGCGCCGCAGGCTCTCCAGCGACGTCTTGCGCCAGGCCAGCAGCGGTCCCACCGCGGTCAGCACCAAAAGCAGCATGGTGATGGGCAGCATCACGCGATTGAAGAACGGCGGCCCCACCGTGATCTTGGTGCCCGTCACCCACTCCGAGAGCACGGGGAACAGTGTCCCCCACAGCACCGCGAAGCAGGCGGCCAGCAGCACCAGGTTGTTGAACAGGAAACTGGACTCGCGCGAGACCAGCGATTCCAGCTTGTTCTCGCTCTTCAGCTCGCCGCGATTGAGCACGAAGAAATACGCGCAGGTGGCGAAGGTGAGCGCCAGGAAGATGAGGAACCAGGTGCCGATCGAGGATTGCGCGAAGGCGTGCACCGAGCTGACCACACCCGAGCGCGTCAGGAAGGTGCCGAGGATCGAAAGCATGAAGGTGGCGAAGATCAGCCACATGTTCCACATCTTCAGCATGCCGCGCTTCTCCTGCATCATGACGGAGTGCAGGAATGCGGTGCCGGTCAGCCAGGGGATGAACGAGGCGTTCTCCACCGGGTCCCAGCCCCAGTACCCGCCCCAGCCCAGCACCGAGTAGGCCCAGTGCGCGCCCAGCGCGACGCCGCAGCTCAGGAACAGCCAGGTCACCATGGTCCAGCGGCGGGTGATGTGAATCCACTTTTCGCCGGGATACTTCATGATCAGCGCGCCCAGGGCGAAGGCGAAGGGGATGCAAAAGCCGACGTACCCCAAGTAGAGCATCGGGGGATGGATCACCATCTCCGGATACTGCAGCAGCGGGTTCAGTCCATTGCCGTCGGGCGGGATGTCGCCAATCATCATGGCGAACGGATTGGCGGCGAAATTGATGAGCAGGGTGAAGAACACCTGCACCGCGGCCACGATCACCGAGGCATGAGCCACCAGGCGTGTATCCACCTTGTGCCGCCAGCGCAAGACGAATCCATAGGCGGAGAGCAGCCACGCCCAGAACAGCAGCGAGCCTTCCTGTCCCGACCACAGCACCGAGAACTTGTACGGGATGGCGAGGTCGCGGTTGCTGTGGTGGAAGATATAGGCGACGGAGAAATCGTCGGTGAAGGCAGCGGCCACCAGCGCCACCGCCGCGGCGGTGATGGCGATGAACACGGCCATGCCCGCGCGCCGCGCCGTGTCGCCGATGCGGTCGGCGGAAGGGCCACGGCGCATCAGGGCTATCGCGCCGGCGACCAGGGAATAGACACTCAGGGCGAGCGCCAGCAATAGCGCATAACTACCAAATAGGGGCATCAGTCCACACCGCGGCTTCTCATTATTCTCTCACAGAGGGGAAAAAGTTGCGCAACGCGCGATTAGCAAGGTGCCCGCCATGAGTCGGGGATGATCGTGGTCCAAACGTACAACGCTGTGGATGGCCGCTTCCCCAATTGAAACGCGCAGTGGCGATTCTTACCAGATTGGCAACACGCGAGGCGTTTCTGGTGCTATCCCATTCCCGCCGTTGCTCCGGCAACTCCATACTAAGGGCGCGATAGCGCCATTCCCAAAATTTGCTCGCCGGCTGGAGGTGTGCGTGCAATGACCTCATCTTCACTGTCGTATTTCATGATCGCGCCGATATATGGGACCGAGGGCCATAATGAAAACCGTCTTGATTGCCGATGATGAAGAAAGCCTGAGAACGCTGATCGAGACCACGCTGGAAGCTCCGGGGCTGCGGGTTCTGCACGCCGCCGATGGCAATCAGGCTGTGGAACTGGCGCGGAGCGAGCATCCCGACCTCATCCTGCTGGACTGGATGATGCCGGGCAAGACCGGCATCGAGGTGGCGGAAGTGCTGCGCGGCGAAGCGGCCACCGCTGATATCGCCATCCTCATGCTCACCGGCAGGGATCAGGAGCAAGACCGGCAGCGGGGGCTGGCGCTCGGCATCCGGGCTTACCTGGTGAAGCCTTTCAGCCCGCTGCAGTTGCTGGAGTGCGTGCGGGGAGCGCTGGCGAGCCAGCGGAGGGACAAGGCCCATGGGCAGATGCAACGGGGTTGAGACGTGCGTGAGGGCGCCGCAGCGCATCCCCGATCTGCGCCCGCAGCTCGAACTGTATGCCCGCGATCTGAAGCGGGTGCTGGCGGAAGAGGAAGAGCGGACACGCCAACTGGAGATGGCCAACCGCCAGTTGCAGGCTTATGCCCAGGACCTGAAGTCGGCTCTGTTCGCCGAACGGCGGCAGTCGCGGGAGTTGGAGCGCTCCTACCACGACAACGTTCTGCGGCTGCTGGGCGCCACCCGCTGCCGCGACCACGAGACCGGCGAGCACGTGGTGCGCATCGCTCACTACGCCCGCCGGCTGGCACTGTGTACGGGGTGGGCTGCGCCCGACGCCGAGCTGCTGTTCGAGGCCGCTCCCATGCATGACCTAGGGAAAATCGGAGTGCCCGACGCCGTTCTCCTCAAGCCCGGCCCCCTAACCGAGGACGAATGGAAGCTGCTCAAGCGGCACACCGAGATCGGCGCCGATCTGCTCTCCGGCTCCCGTTCTCCCCTGATCGAAATGGCGCGGCAGATTGCCCTCACCCACCACGAACGCTGGGATGGCAGGGCTATCCGCACGGGCTCAAGGGCCTGGAAATTCCTCTGGCGGGCCGCGTGGTGATGCTGGTGGACCAGTACGACGCCTTGCGCATCAAACGTCCTTACAAGCCCGCGCTCAGCCACCCGGCCGCTTGCCGGGTGATGCTCGAAGGCGACGGCCGAACCCTCGCCCAACACTTCGATCCATTGTTACTGGCCGCTTTCCGCGAGATCCACCCCGACTTCGACGACATTCATGCCCGTCACAGCGAGGAAGCCGGCATGTTCGCTCCCGCGCCAAGAGGGGCACCCGCGGGGAATTAAGAAAGCACAGGGTGGCTGCGGGAGTGGGATGTCCTAACCGGTGGCGCCGGCCACGCTGGAACGTACCAGCGCGATGAGTTCTTCCGGCGGGCAGGGCTTCTGGCGGAAGGTGACGCCCGCCCCCCGGTAGTCGCTTTCGGCCTCCGCCAGTCCGGTGATCACGATGACCGGCACCCCGGGTTTGGCGGTGCGCAAGGCGCGCACAAATTCCGCCCCGCTGCTGCCCGGCATGATGTGGTCGGTGATGATGGCGCCGATGCCGTCCGCCCCCTGGCCGCGCAGCAGAGCCAGGGCGCTTTCCTGGGTGGTGGCAATGTGGGTTGCGAACCCGGCGTTGCGCAGCACCGCCTCGCGTGCGCGCAACTGCACTGGGTTGTCGTCGATGAGAAGGACCGCGGTCAAACCCGGACTAACTCCTGCGCAGGCCGTACTGCTCCAGAATCTCCGACTCGGCGCGCAGCCAGTATTCCCCGTCGCGGCCGTCCTGCCGCCCTTCTTGCTCGTACAGCAGGTAGGCGCGGATGCGAATCTCCTCTTCCAGGCTGTTGGGGGCTGAAATCACCGTCACAGATGACCCGGCGTGGTTGTTACCGTTGGTGGTGTACGCTTTCTTGTTCTTCAGGGCGGTAGCTCTCGGCATGTAACAGCACTCCTTCAAAAGTCCGGGATATCGGCAGCGTTACCCCTCGGGGAACCGAAGTCAGTATAGAGCATTTCTTGGTGGCGATGCTTACGGGTAAGTGACATCCGCGAAAAATTCTTGTGGAATTTTCCCGAGGTTGAATTTTTCCGCGCAAGAGAGCAGCGGAGACTCAGTGGAAGTCATGGGAACGGGTAGCGGCGCCGGTGATCGCCAGCGGCAGCACCCGCTCGGCCTTCACCGAGACCACGTTGTCCAGGTTCTGCAGCACTCCTTCCACCAGCAGGAACTGCTCTCCCACCAGCAGCAGCCGGTTCTTTTCGAACAGGTCAGGAGTGATGATGGCGTTGGCGATGCCGGTTTCGTCCTCCAGGCTGAGGAAGACGAAGCCGCGGGCGGTGCCGGGGCGCTGCCGCGCGATCACGCACCCGGCGGCACGCACCCGCTGGCCGTCGGGCAGGCCGGGCAATTCGCGCGCGGGACGCACCCCCAGCGCATCCATCTCCCTGCGCCGATAGGCCATGGGATGCGGTCCCAACGTCAGCCCGGTGCCGCGGAAGTCCGCCACCAGGCGCTCTTCGTCGCGCATGGCGGCCAGCGGCGAAGCTGCATCCGGTTCGGCGATCTCCTCCAGCAGAGGCCCGGGCGGTCGGGCGGCCTTTTCCACCTGCCAGAGCGCATCGCGGCGATGGAGTTTCGAGTTTCGTGTTTCACGTTTCACGTTGGCCGGTTGGCTTTCACTCGAAACTTGAAACTCGAAACTTGAAACTGAATTCAGAGCTCCCACCTCCGCCAGCGCGACCAGTTCGCTCTTGCGCAGCTCGGGCACGCGCCGTGCCAGGTCGTCGATGGAAGCGAACGGCCGCCGCTCCCGCTCGCGCACCAGGGCGCGCGCCGCCTCCTCGCGCAGGCCCTTGACGTAGCGGAGGCCGAGACGGACGGCAAACAGTTTCGAGTTTCCAGTTTCGAGTTTCGAGTTGATTTGCGCATCGCTCGAAACTTGAAACTCGAAACTTGAAACGTTTTCCAGGGTGCACAGCCACTCCGATCTCATCACGTCCGCCGGTTTGAACTTCAGCCCGTGGCGCTGCGCATCCTTGACGATGGTGGAAGGGTGATAAAAGCCCATGGGCTGATTGTTGAGCAGCGCGGCGGTGAACGCCGCCAGGTAATGGCACTTCAGCCAGGCGCTGGCATAGGCGAGCAGGGCGAAGCTGGCGGCGTGCGACTCGGGAAAGCCGTAGAGCGCGAACGAGGTGATCGAGTTGACGATCTGTTGCTGCGCCTCCGGCGCGATGCGGTTGCGCTCCATGCCGGCGCGCAGCTTCACCTCGATATCGCGCATGCGCAGCTCCGAACGTTTGAAGCCGAAGGCGCGGCGCAACTCTTCCGCCTCGCCGCCGCTGAAGCCCGCGGCGATCATGGCCATGCGCAACAATTGCTCCTGGAAGAGCGGCACGCCCAAGGTCCGCGCCAGCACCGGCTCCAGCGACGGGTGGGGATAGGTGACCGGCTCGCGTCCCTGGCGGCGCTTCAGGTACGGGTTCACCATCTGCCCGACGATGGGCCCGGGGCGGATGATCGCCACCTCTACCACGATGTCGTAAAAACATTTTGGCCTGAGCCGCGGCAGGCAGGACATCTGCGCCCGGCTCTCCACCTGGAACATGCCCACGGTGTCGGCCTTCTGCAGCGCAGCATAGACCGCGGGATCGTCCGCCGGCAGGTGCGCCAGGTCTGCTTGCTCGCCGTAGTCGCGTCGGATCAGCTCGATCGAGTCCTCGAGCACCGCCATCATGCCCAGCCCGAGCAAGTCCACCTTGATGATGCCCATATCGGCGCAGTCTTCTTTGTCCCACTGCACCACGACGCGCCCGGGCATGGTCGCCGGCTCGAGCGGCACCACGGAATCGAGCTGTCCTTGGCAGACCACCATGCCGCCCGAATGCTGGCCGAGGTGGCGCGGCAGGTCCTGCACCGCGAGCGCCAGCTCGAGGAACTTGCGCAGGCGCGGATGCGTAAGGTCGAACCCGGCGTCGCGGAACTGGCGCTCCAGCGTTTCGTTAGGGTCGCGGTACTCCCACGAGCCCACCAACTTCGAAAGCCGGTCGAGCATCTCGGGATCGAAGCCCAGCACTTTGCCGATCTCGCGCGCCGCCGAGCGCCCGCGGTAGGTGATGACGTTGGCGGTCATGGCGGCGCCGAGTTTTCCGTGGCGTTGATAGACATACTGGATGGCGCGCTCGCGCTGCTCGCCCGAGGGCAGGTCGAGATCGATGTCCGGCCACTCGCCGCGCTCTTCCGAGAGGAAGCGCTCGAACAACAGGTCCATTTGGATGGGATCGACGGCGGTGATGCCGAGCGAGTAGCAGACGGCGGAGTTGGCGGCCGAGCCGCGTCCCTGTACCAGGATGCCCTGCTCGCGGCAGAAGCGCACGATGTCCCACACAATCAGGAAATAGCCGGCGAGCTCGAGCTTTTCGATCAGTGCCAGCTCGCGCTCGATCTGTCGTTTCGCGCGCTGGCGCAAGTGGCGCTCGGCGCGGCCGTAACGCTCGCGTGCCCCTTCCTCGGTGCGCTTTCGCAGGAACGACATCATGGTCTCGCCTTCGGGCACGGGGTAGCGCGGAAATTCGTAGCCAAGATCGGCGAGCGTGAATTCAAGGCGCGGCGAAAGCTGTCCTGTTTCGGCAATGGCTTCGGGAAGGTCGGCAAACAGCCGCGCCATCTCCGCGGGCGTCTTCAGGCGGCGCTCGGAGTTGCGCGCCAGCAGGCGTCCGGCAGTCTCCAGCGTCTTATGATGGCGGATGGCGGTGAAGGCGTCGAGGATCTCGCGCTGTCCGGCCCGCGCGTAGCGCACGCCGTTGGTCGCGACGATGGGCAGGCGGAGTGCGCGCGCGATCTCCACCGCCGCCTGGTTACGCGCTTCTTCTTCGCGCAGGAAGTGGCGTTGCAGCTCGACGTAAACATTGTCGCGACCGAAGATCGAGACCAGGCGCTCGACCTCGCGGCGCGCTGCGTCGATCCCGCCCACGGCCAGCGCCGCAGCCAGCGGACCGTCGTCGCCGCCGGTGAGGCAGACTAGGCCGGCGGCGTATTCCCGCAGATCGTCTTCGCGGGCGGCGATGATCTCCGGCGGAGCGTCTTTCGGGCCGCGCATCTTCATGCGCGTAATCAGCCGGCATAGGTTCTGATAGCCGGCGCGGTTTTTGGCGAGCAGGGGAATACGGAACTCACCACGGAGACACGGAAACACCGAGAATCGGGTGAGCGGGTGATCCGGCGATCGGGTGATCGAGTCTGGCGCGATCACCCGATGACCCGATGACCCGATCTCCCGATCCTCCGTGTCTCCGTGCCTCCGTGGTGGAAGTGAAGCAGTAATTTCCGCCCCGATGTGCGCCTTCACTCCAGTCTTTTTCGCGGCAAGATGAAAGCGCGGAGCGCCGTAAACCCCGTCGCGGTCGAGCAGCGCCATGGACGGCATCTCCGCCGCCACACACGTATCCACCAGTTCCTCGGGCACGGAAGCGCCCTCGAGGAAGCTGAATGCGGAGGCGGAATGGAGCTCGACGTACATTGCAGGATCGGGTGATCGGGTCATCGGGTGATCTGTTTTCAAATGATCCGATGACCCGATCTCCCGATGACCCGATTTTCCTCAGTCATAACTTCCTTCCACGAACCACGTGCCATTCGCGAGCTGGCGATAAATCCGGTAGAGCGCGACGCCTTGCTTACCTGGCACGGCGATGTCCCACTCGTCGCGCGCCCAGTTTGATCCGTGACCATCCGTGTCAATCCGTGGCGTTTTTCCTTTCCACCAATCCCCAGAATTCCGCCAGGGACCGGAGAGCGACGCCACCTCGCCTCGGATCTCACCGGCGGCGATGCGCACCGGTTCTCCCTCGCGTACTTCGACGGTCGCTGCCAGCGGCGGGCGGAAACGCCGCAGCGCCATCGTGGAATACATTGCAGGATCGGGTGATCGGGTCATCAGGTGATCTGTTTTCAAATGCTCCGATGACCCAATCTCCCGATCACCCGATTCCCTTCGAGGTTTTAGTCCCTGCGGCGCAGAAGGCGCGAATCGCTTCATCTGAAACGCGTCGGGACGATGCGTGTCCAGCACCTCCGCTGCCCCGATCTTCTGCTCCCCCACGATTCCTACGAGACGCGCCAGCGTAAGCTCCAGCCGGTCCGGTGCCGGCGTCGCCGGCAGAAACAATCCGCCCTGGCCTGGACGCGGCTCGACCGGCTTGGCCGCCAGCATCACCTTCACCACCGGAGCCGCCGGCGGATGCGCGCGCAACTCCAGTTGCAGCAGCTTAAGGAAGAGCCGCGCGTCGAGCATGGGCAGGGGAAGACGGATGAATCGGGTCATCGGGTCATCTGGTGATCGGGTCATTGAATCAAGATCCAGTGTTAGCCGCAGCTCGTTCGTCGCCAGCGCCCGCGCTCCCAGGCGCGCGCAGAGTTGCTCCAGCAATTGTCCCAGGACGAACGCCAGCGGCTCCAGTAGCTCGACCGCATGCTCCAACTCCAGGGTCTCTTCGAACTCGAGCGGCGGCTCCGCCGGGACCAGCGGACGCTCCACAGCGCCGCGCGCCAGTTTCCGCAGCCGCAGTCCTTCCTGTCCCAGGCGTTCGACCATGGCGACTTCGGGCAGCGCCGCCAGCGCGCGGAGATTGCGCACGCCCCAGCGGTCGAGCGTCTGGAGGATCTCCGGCGCGACTTGCAGCACGTCCACCGGAAGCGACCCCAGGCGTTCCGCTTGCTTGCCGGCCGGGATGATGGTTACGCCTGCAAATCCTCGCGCGGCGTGGATCGCAGCGTCGGGATTCGCAGCCACCGCGACATTCGCTTCCAGCCCAAGTGCCGAGGCGCGTCGCGCGAGGTCCTGCGCTAGCTTTGCCGGCGGACCGAACAGGCGCTCCAGGCCGGCGATGTCGAGCACGATCGTGTCGGCAGCCGTATCTTCCACGCGCGGCGAGAGGGCCTGCGCGCAATCAAGCAGCGCGGCGTGGGCGGCGGCTTCCTGCGCCGGTGAGCGCTGGCGCAATTCCACCGGATACGCCGCAGCCTGCAACTTGGTCATGCCGGGCTCAATGCCGGCTGCGGTCGCAGCTTCATTCATGGCCGCCACCGTCACCACCGGAGGCTTGCCTTCCAGCACCGCCACCGCTTTCCCCCGCAGCGACGGCTCCAGGCGCACCACCGCCGCTACCAGGAAATCGGGAACGTAGATGGCGGCGAAGGGCATGGCAATTAGCAGTTAGCACTTGGCATTTAGCCGACCCATGAGGCTCGTGATTCAAACGAAGTTGTCGCCGAGCGAACTGGTTTTCGTTGCAGCATGCGCGAATTCAGAATCTCAATTTCCAACTGCAATCCCAATAACAGCCGCGTATGCGTGGGAGCTGCGCCCGTTTTGGCTAAGTGCTGAGTGCTAATTGCTAAGTGCTTGGTTTTCAGCACCAGCGACGCACAGCTCTTCGCCGAGGCATCCTGTTCGACGACAACCAGCGCTGTTGCCGTGTTTTCCACCGCGCGGCGGAAGCGGAACCACGAGGTCAGCGGCACGCGGCGCGCGATCGCGGACGGGATGTCGCCCAGGTCCATCACTACCAGGCCGAATCCTCCGGCTTGCAGCAGCAGGTCGGCGGCCCGCAGCGCCTGCTCGACGCGCGGGAACGTTTCACGTTTCACGTTTCGCGTTTCCCGTGGATGACGTGAAACGTAACACTTGAAACGTGAAACTTCTCCGCACCTTACCCACAGCACCCGCTTGAGGTCCACGCCGGCGGCTTGGGCGGAGTGGGGATCGAAGGCGTCGCTCGCGTCCACCAGCGCGCAGACCTCCTCCCGCGCCGTCGCCTGGGCCATGAGCGCGAGCAGGAGGCTGGTGCGGCCCGACGAGGCTGGCCCGAAGATCTCGGTCAGTCCGCCGCGGGGCACGCCTCCGGTGAGTTCATCCACCTGCGGGATGCCGATGGAGATGATCTCGGGCTGCGGACGCACTCCCAGCCGCGACGCCGGGACCACTCCCTCGATTCCGGCCAGGGCGCTCCGGCCGGTTGCCGGAGAAGGGAATACGCGTAGCGCGGATGCCATCATGGGATACCTCGCGAGCTGGGATCGGAATGGGCGCGAGCGGAACTACAGTGTTTCCGGGGAGAAGGGTAATTTCGCTTTTTATTCGCCTAACTGCAAAGAGGATTCTGGACCTCGGGCGGCGGGTTGTCAAGCCCTCTGGAATGCGGGGC
>JBIOFT010000111.1:0-12997 GCA_044447375.1 Terriglobales bacterium
GCTTGTTCTGGTCCTGCTGTTTTTGCTGCTGGGCGCGCTGTTGGGTCTGCTTGTTCTGGTCCTGCTGTTTTTGCTGCTGGGCGCGCTGTTGGGTCTGCTTGTTCTGAGTCTGCTGCTGTTGCTGAGCACGCTGCTGAGTCTGCTTGTTCTGGTTCTGCTGTTGTTGAGCGCGCTGTTGAGTCTGTTTGTCCTGGTTCTGCTGCTGCTGTTGTTGCTGGGCGCGCTGTTGCTGCTGCTGTGCGGGCTTGGCTGGCTGTTGTTGCTTGCCCTGTTGCTGCTCGGGCTGTGCTTGCTTGGCGGGCTGGGCTTGCTTCTCAGGCGCTCGCTGACTTTCGCCCTGCTGCTCGTGCTGTGCGCATGCAGGAATTGCGGTGCCAAGAACCAAGAACAGAAATGCGGTGCTGATGGCTCCAACTGGCTTCATTTAACTGCTCCTTCCGTGCTAAGTGTGATCCGTTGATCCCTTAGCAGGCGGTTACGACCTGGGCGTCTGTACAAAAAAAGGAACACTTCACCCTATTTCGGTCGTAACACGATCCTACGGGCCGGCAGCTCCGCCGTATGTACACAATTGCTCAGGCGCAGGGGCTTTGTAATTTGTATAGAAGGAGGTGTTCGCAGGTTACTTGCGCCCGCCCACCGCGCGTTTGCGGAAGTAGGCTTCGGGGCGAGTGTAATGGCGGTTTTCGCGGAAGAAGGCGCTGCCTACGATGGCCAGGGCGTGGGTCTGGAACTGCTCGATGGTGATGGGGGCTCCGAAACCGCGGCCGTCGTATTGGGTCACTGAGACCAGGTTCAGCCCGGCGAGGGCGGAGTTCAACGAGCCCTCCAGTTCGACGATGGCCTCCTGGCCGATCATGGAACCGAAGTCACAGAGCACGCGGCCGCAGTAGCGATGGCCGTTCCCCAGCGCATCCTTGGCGGCAGCCGAAATTGCGTCGATGCTGGCGCGCACGTTGGATGTGATCTCTACCTTTATGATCTCGTGCTCCGCGCGGCGAACGCCGAGCATCTCCAATCCATCGGACAGGGCCTCAGAGGTGTTCTCGGCACAAGCCATGACCACGCCTTCGCGGCGAGCTGCGCCCTCCAGCAGGAACCCGAGCAGGCGCTGTTGTTCCGCTTTGGTGTAGTAAAAGTGAATCACACAGCCGCCCACGGGGACGCTGTAGCCGCTGATTTCGATGCCGTGGTCTTGCCAGATCACAGACGTGGGGCACCCCCACCTTTCCGTCCGATGCCAGCAGCACAGCTTCCAAACTGGTTGAAATTTTTCCAGCGACTGTAACTCAGTGATTTAGCAGTGGCGTTGAAGCGGAGGGCAAGAATCGGGGTACGCGCGGCGAGGATCTCGATGCCCAATTCGGGCCGCAGGGCGCTCCGCGCCCTCTTCGCCGTTTCAAATCGGAACGCAGGTAAAAGCAAAAAGGGCGACGCTCGGAGGCGTCGCCCTTGGCGGGCTCGGGGGAGAAAAAACTATTCGGCTTTCGGACCGCCGGCAGCCCGCAACAGGATTCCCGCCAGGAAGGCTGCGATGGCAACCAGCAGCCATTCGATCCGCCAGATCTGCACTGCCTGCCAATCCAGTACGGTGGCAGCGGTATAGACCAGCCCGGTGCCAATCGCCGCCAGGGTGCAGAGGATGCCCACGCTGAGGGCTATCACCGACGCCAGCGGCAGACCCAACCGCTCTTGCAGGCGCAGAAGGTTCAGGAATCGCGCCCACTGCAAGCGGCGAGCTGCGGCCTGAGGCGCACGCTCGATGCCGCAGACATGGCAGAAACGCGAGCCCGCGATGTATTCCGTCCCACAGCCCGCACAACTCTCGGTTTGGATCCCAGTCATGGCTTCCTGCCGGGTCCCGAGCGGCGGCCGCCAGAACTCGCCGTGGCCATGAACATTGCTGGCTGTGTTTGCCATTTCCACACCTTTGCCTTGCTATCGCAAGCCAATGACCAAAGAACAAACTATGTAACCCATTGGCCAGCAGTAAGTTCCGGGTGGCGTGCCTGCCAGCCCGCACCGTTTACCGGGCAAGAATTACGCGTGCCCCCGAAGGTTTTGGAATCCACATGCCAGCGGATAAACTGCCAGTAGTCTCGGTTTGATGATACCTGACGGTTTTCCCTTCGCAGGACGCCACTTCCTGGCCGGCCTCTTGGTGTGTTCGCTGGTTGCCGCGGCAGTAGCTCCGCTTCGCGGCGCCTCTCCCACCGGCCCTCCGGCGCAGGATGCGCTGACGCGCAGCGGCTTCGAGCACTATTACGACCTCGACTACGACGGCGCCGTCACCGATTTCGAGCGGGCGTTGAAGGCCCATCCCGACGATCCCTTCGCCGTCAACCACCTGCTGAGCGCCGTGTTTTACCGCGAACTCTACCGCGTGGGAGCGCTCGATACCGGCTTGTACTCGAGCAACAGTTTTCTGGTCAAGAAGAAATTCCCCTTTGATCCCAAGGTGAGCGCCCAGGTCAACCAGTTGACCGACCGGGCGCTGCTGCTCTCCGGACAGCGGCTGGCCAAGGACCCGCAGGACGTGCAGGCTCTCTACGCGCGCGGCCTCAGCCGCGCCCTGCGCGCCGAGTACTTGGCGCTGGTCGATAAGGCCTGGCTGGCGGCCCTGCGCAACGCCATCGGGGCCCGTCGCGATCACGAGGAAGTTCTCAGGCTGGCGCCGGATTACGCCGACGCCAAGACCATCGTGGGGGTGCACAACTACGTCGCCGGAAGCCTGCCTTGGGCATTGAAGGCGGCGGCCTCGCTGGTGGCCCTGAACGGAAACAAGCAGAAAGGAATCCAGTATCTCTACGACGCGGCCAACGCCGGGGGCGAAACCAGCGTGGATGCGCGCGTCGCGCTGGTGCTGTTTCTCCGCCGCGAGCAGCGCTTCGAGGAAGCGCTCACGCTCGTGCGCGGCCTGACGGCTTCCCATCCCCGCAACTTTCTCTTCGCGCTCGAGGAGGCCAACGTCCTCAAGGATACCGGCCACGGGCCCGAGTCGGCCGCCGCTTACCGCAGAGTGCTTGCCCTCGGCCGCCAGGGCAACGTGTACTACCATCCTCATCTCGAACTGGCCGCCTTTGGACTGGGCGAGGCGCTGCGCGGAGAGCACGACTTCGCCAGTGCCGCTGAGGCCTACGAGTCGGTGCGCGAGTCGCCTTCCGCCGACAGCGACTTGGTCGAAAAGGCGAACCTGGCCGCGGGGGAGATGTACGACTTGCTGAACCAGCGCGAGCTGGCGGTTAAGAAGTATCAGGCGGTGATCACCGCCAACGCCGGCTCGGCTAATGCCGAGACCGCCCGCCGGTACTTGAAGGAGCCGTATCGAAATCCGTGAAGTGGCATGTACGCCGAAAACTCAGAACCGCCCTTGGGGCTCGCCCTAATGGGTCGTGCTCTCGACCCACTTCGTGCTAGAGTTTGGCCATGGAGATCAGGGTCAACATTCCCGACGAACTCGCTGCCCAGGCCCAGGCGCGTGGTGTGCCGCTGGAAACCTACGTCGAAGAACTCTTGGCACAACAGGTCGCGGCGCGTTCAGCCGAGGTTAAGCCGCCGCGCACCCCAGAACAGATTCGCGCCTGGCTCGACTCGCTCGCCCAGTTTTCGGAGAAGATCCCGCCCTTGCCGGAGACCATCTCGCGCGAGTGGATCTACCAGGACCACGACTAGATGGCCATTGGCTCGTGCTTGGTCGATACCAACGTCCTGCTACGCGCAACAAGACGTTCCGACCCCCAGCACAAACTGGTCGACGCCGCTCTCGCTCGACTCGCCGGGCAAGCTACGACTCTTCACTACACGCACCAGAACATCGCTGAACTTTGGAATGCGATGACACGGCCCGCTGCCCGTAATGGCTTTGGGTTGACCGTCGCCGAAGCCGAGCGCGAGGTCCGTGTGGTTGAGGCGGGCATGAGTCTCTTGCCAGACGGTGAGGCTGTCTACCGGGAGTGGCGGAGGATCGTCGTGCAGTACGGCGTTTCGGGAGTTCAGGTACACGACGCACGTTTAGCAGCGGCTATGTACGTGCACGGCGTGATCCACATACTAACCTTGAACGTGGCGGATTTTAGCCGCTTCGGCGGCCTCACCGCTGTGCACCCAAACAGCATTTAGTTGTTACTTTTTTTCGCGGCTCGTGGGGAACACCCTGGCGGCCCCTGCCGTATATACAATGGAACAAGGAGCGCTTATGTACTGCAACTACTGTGGCAAGGTGATCCAGGACGACGCGCAGCTCTGCGCCTACTGCGGCAAGCGAGTGGCCGCGGTGGCGGCCCGCAAGCGGCTGGTGCGTCCACACGCGGGCAGAAAAGTCGCCGGCGTCTGCCTGGGTTTCTCGGAGTACTTCGATCTGGACATCAGCCTGGTGCGGGTGGTGTGGCTGGTGGGCGCGTTCCTCTCCGGAGGCGCGGGCCTCATCGCCTACATCATCGCCTGGATCGTGATGCCCAATGAACCGCTGCTGCTGCCGGCCGCGCCCGTCAACGCCGAACGCGTCCATAACTCCTGACATGAACCTGAGCACCGACGACACGGAGATCTTCTACACCGTCATGGGCGAGGGTCCGCCCGTCGTGCTCGTGCATCCTTTTCCGGCGAACCACAAGGTGTGGCTGCCGGCGGCCGAACTGCTGGCGGGCCGCTATCGCCTGATCCTTCTCGACCTGCGCGGGCACGGCTCATCGGCTCCCGGCGCCGGTCCCGCCACCATGCAAAAGCACGCCGCCGACCTGCTCCGGCTCTCGGATGCTTGCGGCGTGGGCAGGGCTGTCTTCGCGGGCGTTTCCATCGGCGGGTACGTGCTGTTCGAGTTATGGCGGCGGCATCGCGAGCGCGTCTCCGGCCTCATCCTGTGCGATACCCGCGCGGGCGCCGACACCGACGAAGGCCGCGCCAGCCGCCTGAAGGCCGCCGATGATGTGGAGAAGCAGGGCCCTGACTCCTTCATCGACAGCATGATTCCCAAGCTGCTGGGTGACACCACGCGCACGACCCGTCCCGACCTGGTCGAGCGCGCCCGCAAAATGATGCTGGAAATGTCCGCCGCCGGGATCGCGGCGGTGCAGCGCGGGATGGCGGCGCGGCCCGATTCCGTCGCCGACCTGAAGACCATCAATGTTCCCACGCTGGTGATGGTCGGCGCCGAGGACACGCTCACCCCGCTAAGCGAAGCTGAGCTCATGCAGCGCAACATCGCCGGCAGCCGTCTTCAAGTGATCCCCCGCGCCGGACACTACGCGGTCTTCGAGCAGCCCGAGGCGGCAGGCAAGGCCGTCCGCGGATTCCTGGACGGGCTGAAGACCTGGTGAGTCGCGGCTGGAAAATCCCCGCGTTGCCGATTAGAATCGGCGTGTCATGTTCAACGCTTCCCTGATCCCCGAAAAGACCGTGGTGCGCGACAAGGGCGACGGTCCGGCTGTTGATGTTTCTTCCGCCGCCGGCAAGGTCCTGCTCCTCACCCTGAACATCACCGACATCATCGAGCAACAGTCAATCGACGTAGCCGTCTGGGGCTCTCCCGACGGCGTCAACTGGGGAGAGAAGCCGCTGCTTTCATTCCCGCAGAAGTTCTACCGCGGTCAGCACCCGCTGCTGCTCGACCTGTCGAAGCACCCGGGCATCAAGTTTCTGCGTGCGCGCTGGGCAGTCGGCCGCTGGGGACACCACGCCGAGGGGCCGCGCTTCGAGCTGCAGTTGAGCGCGAAGGAAGTGCCGCAGGACGTGCTGGCCGATGCGCGCGCGGGCGCGGCATCGTAGCGGCTGCTCCGTGACGCCGCGAAACGATATCGTCATCCATCCCGCAAAGAACGTGGCCGGGGCGGTGCGGCTGCCGGGCGACAAGTCCATCTCGCACCGCTACGCCATGCTGGGCGCACTCGCCGAAGGGACGACGCGGCTGCGCAACTTCTCGACCGGCGCGGACTGTGCCAGCACGCTGGGGGCGCTCTCGTCCGTGAGCGTGGCCATCCGGCGCGGCGAAGAGGGAGCAGTCGAGATCGAGGGCTCTCCCTGGCGGGCGCCGCGAGCGCCGCTCGCCTGCGGCAACTCCGGTTCGACCATGCGCATGCTGTCCGGCATCCTGGCAGGACAGCCCTTCACCGCCGAGTTGGCCGGCGACGATTCGCTTTCGCGGCGCCCCATGGGCCGCGTCATCGAGCCGCTTGCGAAGATGGGCGCGCGCATCGAAGCCGGCCCCGGCGGACGGCCTCCGCTGCGCATCTCCGGACAGCCGCTGCAGGCGATCGACTACCGCTTGCCCGTCGCCAGCGCCCAGGTGAAGACCGCGATCCTGTTTGCCACCCTTTTCGCGCGGGGCACGACCACGGTGGAAGAGCCGGTGCGCACCCGCGATCATGGAGAGTTGGCGCTGCAGGCCTTCGGCGCCGAACTCACGCGCAATGGCAACCGCGTCACCATGGCCGGCGGACAGAAGCTACACGCCATCGAAGCCTCCGTCCCCGGCGACATCTCCTCAGCCGCGTTCTTCCTGTGCGCCGCGGCCCTGTTCCCCGGCTCGAATCTCCTGCTCGATTCCGTGCTGATGAATCCCACGCGCGCCGCGCTGCTGGACGTGCTCATGGGGATGGGCTGCCGGATCTCGGTGGTCAACCTGGAGGAACATCATGGCGAACTGGTCGGCAGCGTCGCCGTGGAAGGCGCGGAGCTAAAGGGAGTCACGATTGCCGGCGCGCTCTCGGCCGCGCTCATTGACGAACTGCCGGTGCTCGCGGCCATCGCTCCATACACCACCGGCGGCATCGAGATTCGCGACGCGCGCGAACTGCGGTTCAAGGAGTCGGACCGCATCGCCGCCGTCGCCGCTAATCTGCGCGCCATGGGCGCTGCCGTCGAGGAGCGCGAGGATGGATTGCGGGTTCCCGGCAACCAGCAGCTTCACGGAGCGGAGGTCGATTCCGCTGGCGACCATCGCATCGCCATGGCCTTTGCCGTGGCCGCCCTGCGCGCCACCGGCGACACGCTGATCCATGGGGCCGGCGCCGCCCAGATTTCCTATCCTGAGTTCTTCACCACGCTGGAGGCGCTGGTTGAGCGCTAGGCCGCCCTTCCCAACCAGAAGGCGACAGTTTAGACTCCACATCTGCCCGCTTACGTTTTGTGCGTGTCCAAGTCCAATAAGCCGAGGGAAATTACTGTGCGTTTTACAGGTCTGACTGCTGTTCTTCTGTTCGTTGCTGCGTTGTGCGCCTCCAGCCTGGCCGCCGACAAGGCGCCCACACCAGGGGCGGCTACCATCATGGCTGGGACGCCCGAACAATATCTCTCGGCCTGCCATGCCGACATGGATCATGCGAAGTCAGAGATGGCCGCGCTCAAGGCCATGAAAGCGCCGCGCGATCCCATCCCGGCGCTGGACGCCTACGACGAAGCCGAGCTGGCGCTCGGCGATGCGCTGGCTCGTTCCGGGCTGGCCCACGAGGTGGAGCCCACGGCCGAGATGCGCACCGCAGCGGAGAAATGCGAGCAGGAAGCCGACGCCCTGAACACCGATTTCTCCCTCGACCGCGGCATCTATGACGCGCTGACCGGTTTGGATCGCTCCAAGCTCGACGCCGAAACCAAGTTCTACCTGGAGCACACGCTGCGCGACTTCCGCCGCGCCGGCGTGGACCGTGACGACGCCACGCGCGCCAAAATCAAGGACCTCCGCGAGCATCTCGTCAAGACCGGGCAGCAGTTCGGCAACAACATCAAGTCGGACGTTCGCAGGATCGAGGTCGATCCCGCAGAGCTCGCCGGACTACCCGACGATTTCCGCGCCGCGCACAAACCCGGCACGGACGGCAAGGTCACGCTGACCAGCGATAACACTGACTATCTGCCCTTTATGACCTACTCCACCAGCGACAAGGGACGCGAGGAATTCTGGAAGCTTTATCGCCAGCGCGGGCACCCCAAGAATCTCGGCACGCTGGCCGAGATGCTCCAGGAACGCTACGAACTGGCCACGCTGCTCGGCTACAAGGACTGGGCGGATTACATCACCGAAGACAAAATGATCGGCAGCGAGAAGAATGCCGCCGATTTCATCGAGAAGATTGCCACCGCTTCCCGCGCGCGCATGGAGCACGATTACCAGGAACTGCTGGAGCGCAAACGTCAGGACGATCCCAAGGCCACGGTCGTCTATCCCTGGCAGAGCCCGTATCTGTCGGAGAAAGTCCGGGCGGAGAAGTACGACTTCGACGCGCGCACCGTCCGTCCCTACTTCCAGTACGCCAAGGTGAAGCAGGGGATCATGGACTTGACCAGCAAGATGTTCGGCATCAGCTATCGCCACGTGCCCGACGCCAAGGTCTGGCACCCCGACGTTGAGACTTACGACGTCTACGATGGCGACCGCGTGCTGGGACGGATTTACTTCGACATGTTCCCGCGGGAGAACAAGTACAAGCATTACGCCACCTTCGGGCTGGCCAGCGGCAAACGCGGGCGGGCGCTGCCCGAAGCCGTGCTGGTCTGCAATTTCCCCCGGCCCAGCGGCGATGATCCCGGCCTGATGGAGCACGGCGACGTGGTCACCTTCTTCCACGAGTATGGCCACCTGCTGCACGGCATCTTCAGCGGCAACACCCGCTGGACGGGCCCCAACCTGGAGTTGGACTTCATCGAAGCTCCGTCGCAGATGCTGGAAGAGTGGGCCTGGGACCCGGCGGTGCTGCAAACCTTCGCCAGGCAGTACAAGACCGGCGAGCCGCTTCCCATCGCGGTCGCCCAGCGCATGAAGACCGCCGACGATTTTGGGCGCGGCCTGCAAGTCCGGCAGCAGATGTTCTACGCCGCGCTCAGCCTGCAACTCTACGCGCGCAACCCCAAAGGGCTCGACAGCACCGAGGTGGTGGCACAACTCCAGGACCGTTACACCCCGTTCAAGTACGTGAAGGGCACCTACATGCAGGAAGCCTTCGGGCACCTGGACGGCTACTCGGCGATCTACTACACCTACATGTGGTCGCTGGTGATCGCCAAGGACATGTTCACCGTCTTCAAGCACGATGGCCTGCTCAGCCCGGAAGCGGCGGCGCATTATCGTCATGCGGTGCTGGAGCCGGGCGGCTCCAAACCCGCAGCCACGCTGGTGACCGACTTCCTCGGGCGTCCGTACGGGTTCAAGGCCTACGAAGACTGGTTGAACGGGAAGATGTAGAAAACGCAAGAACCAGCTCAAGAAGAGGGCGGCCTACGGGCCGCCCACGGCTCTATTGAGTCTGCCCGCCTATCCTGAATCCCGCACAAATTGCCGGCAAACCAAATTCGTAACCGTCTGGAGATGACCACCGTAATCACCACAAGCACCGCTGTCACCCTCTGGCTGCGAAATTTGCTTGCCCCATTCTTGGTGCATCGCGTATGGTTAGCCTCTCCCCTGCCAGAGCCCTCCCTTTCGCCTGCCTAACGCGCAGTAGAGCCTTTCTGTTCACGACGCCGCTGCGCACGCTCCTGCCGGAGCGTTATCGCGGAGCAAACACTGATGCGAGTATTGGCCATCCTCGGAGTGCTGATGACCGGCGTCTTGTTCTGGACCGGAATCGGTTGCACGCACGATGTAAGGACGGTTCCGATCGCAGACGAACAAATGTGCCTCGAGTGCGGGTCTCGCAGACAGTACGCGTCGGGCGAGAAACCCGGCCACTGGAAAAAGTAGCCGGTATCCGCCGGCGCCAACGCTTCGCCCACCCTCCATCTCCGCGGATCAACGCGAATTTCAACCGAGAATTCGTGTTCCCCAGCGTTGATCCGCGGCCAAGGAAGCTAAGAGAGCTTGCGGGACTACTTGCTCATGTTGTCTTTCTTCATGCTGTCGTCTTGCATCTTGGAAGCGGGCAGCATCTTCACACTCATCACGTGGATCTGGTTCTTGTCGGCGTAAACGTGCGCGCTCACCTGTACGTGATGTCCTTCGTGTCCCTTCAGCGCCTCGGGATTCACTACCTCCCAGGACTTGCTGTCTTTGTCGGCGACGAACCAGGTTTTGCCGCCATCGGCTTTCACCGTGCCTTTGATGTTCTTCAGCGGCGCCGAGGCCGGACTGTCCTTCTTCATGTCGCTTCCCATCCCCGACTGCGCGACCGCGATTCCGGTCAGGATCGACAGCGCCAACGCAACTACGAAAACTTTCTTCATACCGCTCTCCTTGTGATTCGATTTGTGGACCCAGTTAAGGTACGCTGGCCGGACGGATTTGGATGCGGGGCTAAGCGGAGAGCCGTTCCCTCACTCGCATGTCGTTGAGATCAACCGGGAACAGCAGGTTAACGGGAGAAGTATTCGGGGTATACGTTGGTTAATCGTTTTCCAAGCCGAAGGTTTCTGCGAATGCCTTTTCCGGCGTTTCAGTTTCCAACCTGTTCCCACACGATGCGCGCTTTTTGGGCCGCCGCGTGCTCCTTGCGGTAGTCCCGCGCCACGTCGCCCAGCGGAGTTTCCTCTGTCAGGCTAATAACCTCCCACGCTGGAAGTTCGCCCCGCGCCATTGTAACGCCGCCGCTTTCTCGCAAATCGTATTCAGTGCCTAAGCCGTGACGCGATGCGTGCAGCGAATGGTCAGGCGCGGTCCACGTGCTTGTCATCGGCGCGGCTCCAATTGAGGACTGGCAGCATTGCCCGAAAGCTCCAACGCCCAACAGCAGCAGCGGTATCAGGAAAATGGTTTTCATGGTGTTCAACCTCTCAGTTTCCGCCCACCGGCTTGATTTCGTAATCCTGCCGTGCGTAGCGCGGGCGAATTCCTCAGCCTGAGCCTTGCTCAAATCGTACCCGCTTGGCTCACTACACATGGAGCATTTGTTTTGCCAGAATCGTCCCGCGAAAATCGCGGCAACACCTTGGGTTTTCAACTCGATGGAGGCTTGGCTGGGAGCAGGCCATTTTGGCATCCAGCTATGTGCAAAAGCTTGCACACCGCGAAATCTTCCTATTTGCTGTTCGCCAATATCTCCGTTCTCGTCGGCAATTGAGATGCATCCCATCCGCCGCCGAGCGCTTCGATCAGCAGGACACTCGCCGTCATGCGACGGGTGAGAATGTCCACGGCCGACCGCTCATCCTGCAAAGCGAACGTTTGAGCCGTGATCACCTGCAGATAAGTGGCAATTCCCTGCTTGTACTGATCGGTGGAAATCGCGAGCGACTCCTCCGCATCCGCCACAGCCGCATCTTCGGCGGTGGCTTCCTGTTCGAGGATGCGCAAAGCCGCCAGATTGTCTTCCACTTGCTGGAAGGCCGTCAGGACCGTCTGCCGGTAGTTGGCAACCGTCGCGTCGTAGGCGGCGCGTTCCAGGTCCAACTGGGCGTGACGCTTGCCACCTTCGAACAACGTCTCCGCCACTTGCGGACCGGCGGCCCAGAAGCCGCTTGGCAAGGTCAGCCACTTAGAAAAGCTTGTGGATTCGAAGCCGCCACTGGCGCTGAGCAGCAGCGAGGGGAAGAACGCCGCCTTGGCAATGCCGATCTGCTCGTTGGCCGCCGCCACTTGCCGCTCCGATGCCGCGATGTCCGGCCGGCGTTCCAGCAGAGCGGAAGGAACACCGATTGGAACCGCTGGCGGCGGGGTTTTGAGCACCATGGCAGGGATTGACAACTCTGCCGGCGGCTTGCCGATCAGGATCGCGACGGCATGCTCGAATTGGGCGCGTTGCACCCCGACGTCAATCAACTGCGCGCGGGTGGTATCGAGCTGGGTCTTGGCCTGCGCCACGTCGGCGCCCGAGGCCACTCCCAGCTCGAACCGGTCCTGGGTGAGTTTCAGATATTCTTCGTAGGCTTTGACGGTGCGCTGCAGCAGGTCGGCATCGCCATCCAGGCCGTGCAGTTCAAAGTAAAACTCCGCCAGTTCCGCCTGGAACGACAAGCGTGCATTCTCCAGGTCGGCGGCGGAGGCTTGCGCGTTCGCGTAGCTTGCCGTGAGGTTGCGCCGGATGCTTCCCCACACATCTGCCTGGTAGGAGACATCAACCGGCAGGTCATAAGTCGTTTGGGTGATGGCCGTGGGGGTAGAGCTAGTGGACGACCGCGGGCCCAGAACGCTGGCGGGCGTTCGCTGTCTCGTCACGGCGGGTGACGCGGTGGCGGTGGGGAACAGACTGGAGCGAGCGATCCGCACGGAATCCCGGGCCTCCCGATACTGCGCCGCTGCCGCCAACACGTTCTGGTTGGAAATGCTGACCTGCTCCTCGAGAGCATTGAGTTGCGGGTCGTTGTAGATTTCCCACCATTTGCCGCGGATCGCCCCGGCATTCGGTTGCGCTTGTTTCCACCCCTCGGGCGGCGGTTCTTTGAAGACCTGCGGCGCCGGAGCCGCGGGCCGCCGGTAATTCGGGCCGACCGCGCAGCCGCCGGCAAGCATCATGATGCCCGCCAGCGCAAGAACGGCGAAGAGGTGAAACCGGCGAGCTGCAGCGACAGGTTGGTTCATAATCCTCCTTCGCAAAAATTGCCGTCAGCGGTCACCGCGTCACGCCTCGGAGCCAATGGGCCCGGCTTCTCTCGCGCGACGTCTCGCGCGGACGCGGTCCCACCAATGCTGCGCACGGTCGAAGAGCAGGTAGACCACGGGAGTCGTATACAAGGTCAGCACCTGGCTGACGATAAGCCCGCCGATAATGGTGATTCCCAGCGGCCGGCGCAGCTCGGATCCGGTGCCGTGGCCGAGCGCCAGCGGCAAAGCCCCCAGCCCAGCCGCCATCGTCGTCATCAGAATCGGGCGGAAGCGCAACAGGCAGGCTTCAAAGATGGAATCGCGCGAGCTTTTGCCTTCGTTGCGCTCGGCGGCCAGCGCGAAGTCAACCATCATGATGGCGTTCTTCTTCACGATGCCGATCAGCAAAATCAGGCCGATCATCGCAATCACGCTGAGATCGGTGCGCGTGATCAGCAGAGCTAGCAAGCCGCCGACGCCGGCCGACGGCAGGGTGGAGATAATGGTTATGGGATGGACGAGGCTCTCGTACAGGATCCCGAGCACGATGTACAC
>JBIOFT010000112.1:0-12995 GCA_044447375.1 Terriglobales bacterium
GAACATGTGTTTCTCCTACTTGCCGACCTTGCTCACAATCTCCTCTACCAGCGCGTAGGGATCGCGGCGGCGCTCGGCCACCTCGGCGGCATAGCGGGCTACGGCGCCGTCGCCCATCTGCTCACGCAGGACGCGCTCCAGCAGCGCTTCGCGCAGCATCTCCACCAGGCGCTCGCGCCAGCTTTCGGTCTTCTTCTTGAGCACCAGGTCCTGTTTCTGGAGGAACTCTTCGTACTCGGCAATGGCGTCCACCAGTTCCGGCACGCCCACGCCGTCCACCGCCACCGTCTTGACGATGGTTGGCGTCCACTTGTCGGCGCGCAGGGCCAGGGTCTGCATGGAGCGGATCTCGCGCTCCACGCGCTCGGCGCCCTCGCGGTCGCTCTTGTTGATGACGAAGATGTCGGCAATCTCCATGATGCCGGCCTTGATGGTCTGCACGTCGTCGCCCATGCCGGGAACGAGAATGACGATGGTGACGTCGGCGAGGCGGACGATCTCCACCTCGTCCTGCCCCACGCCGACGGTCTCGATCAGGATGATGTCCTTGCCGGCGGCGTCGAGGACGGTAGCCACGTCGGCGGTGGTGGAGGCCAGCCCTCCGAGGTAGCCGCGCGTCGCCATGGAACGGATGTAGATGCCGGGGTCGGCGTGATGGCCAATCATGCGGATGCGGTCACCGAGGATCGCCCCACCGGTGTACGGGCTGGTGGGATCGACCGCAACAATGCCACCGTACGCTGCTCCTGGCGATAGGCGCGCGCGAGTTGGTCCACCAGCGTGCTCTTGCCGGAACCGGGCGCGCCGGTGAGCCCGATCACCCGCGCTTTGCCGGTGTAGGGAAACAGTTCGCGCAGCAGGCTGGTGGCTTCGGGGACGCGGTCCTCGACCACGGAGATGGCACGCGCCAGCGCACGCGGTTCGCCCGCGCGCACGCGGTCAATCAGGGATTGCAGGTCGCTGCTCAGTGAGGCTGCTCCGCTTGCTGCCAAACGAAGCAGTATAAACCGAAGGTCTCTTGCCGCAGGTACGCCGCTGTCCCAGCCACAACTATCTATTTTCCCAGTTTCTGGGGCCAAACCTGGAGACCAGCTCTGGTGGCCGCGCCCCAAAGTTGACGGTCAAAGGTTGCCAGCAAGACATCCTCGCCAATCGATTCCTGCCACATCAAACCCGCGGCGAGTTGGACGGCATCGTAACCGCGCAGCTCGTAGTCCCACGCTAAACGCTCGGCGCGGGCAACGAGCGCTTCGGTAACTGGTACGCGCGCAAAATCAGGCCACTCGCGTGAGAATCTGCGCTGCGCTTGACGGGCGCCATCGTGATCGAGGGCCCCAAGGCGGGCGGCGCGGGCAAGGGCCGCCGCCAGCTCGGCGCGGCTGACCACTGAAGTTGCGACAATGTCCGCCTTGGCGGTTAGCTCGATGACCGCTTCTGACTCGCGCTCGGCCACGTATCGCTTTACCAGAGTGCTGGCATCGATGTAGACGATCACTCGCGGTTCTCAATGATGATCTCAGCCACCGTTCGCTTCCCGCGCAGGCGAGACACCGTTTCGGTCGCCCGCAAGCGGCGGCCGCTCCACTGAATGCTGCCGGCGTCTCTCAGCGTATCCATGCGCTCGGCAAGCGAATTCCCTTCCCGGACAATGCGAGCTACTCGACGGCCACGATCGGTGACGACGATGGTCTCTCCCGTCTTCACTTCACGAATGCACTGGCTCAGTCTCGACTTAAGCTCGCGGATACCTATCTGGCGTTCTTTCATGGCGCCTCTAATGAGGCTACATTATAGCATATGTGACCACATAATCGTGGCGGACAGGGATGTCCCCGGCGCGGACTCATTTTCGGTCCCGCTTGCTCTCTACACGAACAGCGGCGCCATCACCAGGGTGATGGTGGAAAGCAGCTTGATGAGCACGTGCAGCGAAGGCCCGGCGGTGTCCTTGAAGGGATCGCCAACGGTATCGCCCACCACCGCCGCCTTGTGCGCGTCGGAGCGCTTGCCGCCGTACTGGCCGGTCTCGATGAACTTCTTGGCGTTGTCCCAGGCGCCGCCGCCGTTGTTCATCATGGTAGCCAGCAGGATGCCGGTGATGGTGCCCACCATCAGCAAGGCGGCCACGCTCTCGGCGCCCACCAGGTTGACGGGCTGTCCGCCAATCATGGGCACGCCGCCGGAGACGTGGAAGCCGGTGAAGTAGCGGAAGACCACCCCCACCACGATCGGCATGCCTACGGCCAGGATGCCGGGCAGCACCATCTGCTTGAGCGCGGCGCTGGTGACGATGTCCACGCACGCGCCGTAGTCGGGTTTCGCCGTTCCCTGCATGATGCCGGGATTCTCGCGGAACTGCCGGCGCACCTCCTCGATGATGTACTGCGCCGCCTTGCCCACGGCGCGGATGGCCAGCGAGGAGAACAGGAACACCATCATGGCCCCCAGCATGGCGGCCACGAACACCGGCACGTTGGCCAGGTTCACGGTGTCGAAGGTGAAATTGCTCGCGGCCGCGCCTATGCGGCTGCGCACGATCTCCTTCACCTCGTCGAGATAGGCCGAGAAGAGCAGGAAGGCCGCCAGAGCGGCGCTGCCGATGGCGTATCCCTTGGTGAGGGCCTTGGTGGTGTTGCCCACGGCGTCGAGGCGGTCAGTCTTGACGCGAATTTCCTCCGGCTGGTTCGACATCTCGATGATGCCGCCGGCGTTGTCGGTGATCGGCCCGAAGGTATCCATGGCCAGGATGTAGGCGCAGGTAGAGAGCATACCCATCGTCGCGATAGCGGTGCCGTAGATGCCTTTGGCGTAGTCGCTAATTCCGATGAGGGTGGCGCCCTGGAAGGCCTTCAGCCCGAACCAGTAGGAGAGCATCAGGGCGACGCCGATCACGATGACGGGCAGCGCGGGCGTTTCCAGTCCCACTGCGAGGCCGGCGATGATGTTGGTGGCCGGGCCGGTAAGGGAGGCCTTGGCGATCGAGGCCACCGGGCGGAAACGGTATTCGGTGTAGTACTGCGTGATGTAGACGAACAGGAAGGCGGCGAGAATGCCCACCACGCCCGAGGCAAGGAACCACCAGTTGTCCTTCAACAGGTAGTGGACGGCCACGGCGAAGCCGGCGATGGCCAGCACCGTGGTCACGTAATAGCCGCGGTTGAGGGCCTGCATCGGGTCTTCCTTCTCGTCGGTGCGGACGATGAGCACGCCGATAGTGGAAGCGATAAGACCGAAAGCGCGGGCCACCAGCGGAAACAAGATGCCCTTCAGCCCGAAGTGCGGATAGAGCGCCGCGCCCAGGATCATGGCGCCGACGTTCTCGGCGGCGGTGGACTCGAACAGGTCGGCGCCGCGGCCGGCGCAGTCGCCCACGTTGTCGCCCACCAGATCGGCGATCACGGCGGGGTTGCGCGGGTCGTCCTCGGGAATGCCGGCTTCGACCTTGCCCACCAGATCGGCGCCGACGTCGGCGGCCTTGGTGTAGATGCCGCCGCCCAACTGCGCGAACAGCGCCACGAAGGAAGCGCCGAAGCCGAAGCCCACCACCTGGTACGGAACTTCACGCGGCGTGGCCAGTCCGCCGAAGAAGAAGAACAACAGACCGACGCCCAGCAACGACAGGGCCACCACCACCAATCCGGTGACGGCGCCACCGCGCAAGGCGATCCGCAAAGCGTTGTTGATGCTGGTGCGGGCGGCGCTGGCGGTGCGGATATTGGCGCGGATGGAAACGTACATCCCGGTGAACCCTGCCAGGCCGGAGCAGGCGGCCCCGATCAGGAAGGCGATCACCGTCTTGGTGGCCAGCGGCGCGTTGCGCGGCGACACCCTGTATCCGATGAAGATCAGGATCGCCAGCACCACGCTGAGGATACCGATGGTCTTGTATTGTCGGCGAAGGAAGGCTTCCGCGCCCTCGCGGATGGCATCGGAGATGGTCCGCATCTGCTCGGTGCCGGTGTCGGCGCGCAGCACATAGTGCGCGAAGTAGAAGACGGTCACGAGCGCCAGCACGCTGATGCCCAGGGCCAGCCAGAGGAATCCCGCCCCTTCATTCAAGGGGTCGACTTGCCACAAGATCGCCGCTGCAGAGAGCCACATATGCATTAGACCTCCGTAGGTTTAAGACCTCACGAAAACGGGAGCAGATAGGATTACGTCCGGCAAGCTGAACCCTCAGCCCTCCGGATTCCGAGACGCGCTTCCACGACAAGAAAGGATTGAGGTTTGGCCGCGCCCGGGTTCTCCCGCTCTAACCGCTGGCAGGGAACCGCGATTTATAACACAGCGGGGCGGGAAGCGGAAGGCGTCCCCGGTTGCCAAGGATGGGTCTTTGGCTGCTGGATATTGATGTTTCCCGATCCGGTACGGGCCTGCTTGGTCAACGGGCATTGCCACGCAAAGGTTGCTGTCATCCTGAGCGTGCGACCGCGTGTTCCTTGTCTGCGGCCCAGCCTCTTGGGCCGCGCGGGCGCTAGCGAAGGATCTTGATGGTGCCCTGCTCCACCAGCGCGGGCGGGGTAATAAGACTACGCAGATCCTTCGCTCGCCCTCACCTCGCTTCCGCTCGGCGCGGGCGGCTCAGGATGACAATCCTGATAAAATTTTCCCCTTACTGCAATACCACCTGCTGCCCTTCCTTCAACCCGGATAGCAGCTCGGTCTTGGCGCCGTTGGAGATGCCGACCTTCACCGCCACCTTGCGCTTGCCGTCTTTGCCGTGCGGTTCGGGGACCTCGACCGAGGCATTCTTGTCCTTGTCGTAGATGATGGAGGCTTCCGGGATCATGAGCACGTTCTTGTGCTCATCGAGGATGATCTCGGCGTTGGCCGTCATCATCGCCTTCAGCTCGCCGGTGGCATTATCGATCGAGACCCGCACCTCGAACGTGGTCACGTTGTCCTTCTCCACTCCGAGGGGCGCGATCTTGGTTACCTTGCCGTTAAAGATTTTGTCCTTGAAGGACTCCACCTTGATGCGCCCCGGCTGCCCCAGATAGACCTTGCCGATGTCGGCCTCGTCCACCTTGCCCTTGACGTACACCTGCGAGATGTCGCCCAGGGTCATGACCAGGGTGGCCGTGGAGCCAAGCACCAGGATGGAGCTGACCGCGTCGCCGATCTCCACATCGCGCGAGAGCACTACGCCGGTGATCGGCGACGTGATGGTGGCGTAGCGCAGGTCTTCCTCGGCGCGGTCCAGGGTGGCGCGGGCCTGCTGCACCTGCGCCTTGGCCTGGATGAGCTTGGCATCACTCACGGTCAACTGGGCCCGCGAAACATCGCGCTTGTTGACGGCCATCTCGTAGCCCCTCTGCGCGTCATCCAGCGCCGATTCCGACACCACGCCCTCTTTGGCCATCTTCTGGGCGCGCTGGTAGGCGCGGTAGAGCAGGGGTACGTCGGGACCTTCAGCGTCGGCCTTGGCGCGGTTGACGTCGGCCATTGCGGCACGCTCGTTGGCCTCGGCAGCGGCCAGGGCGGCGCGGGATTCACGCACCGCCGCCTGGATCTGTTGCCGGTCCAGTTCCACCAGCACCTGACCTTCCTTGACCTTGTCACTGGCATCGGCATCCCACTTTTCGACGATGCCGCTGGCCTTGGACTTGAGTTCTACTTTGGTTATGGGCTCGATCTTGCCGGTCGCAACGACACTCTTGGCCAAGTCGCCGCGCTCGACCTTCCCCAGCTTGGAGGGGTCGATCTTGGTGCCGCCACGGGTGGCGGCCATGACGACCACCGCGATTATGATCACCGCCAGAATCGAGCCACCGACGTAAAAAACGCGTTTCCTCTTGCGATTCTTGCCGTTACCGTTCGCCACCTGGCGCCTCCTCGACTACAAGGTGCGTGGCCTTGTCCCTGAAGGCTGGTACGAGGCCGCCCCACGGTTAGTTCCCTAAAGATTAGAAGCTTTCCGCCCGGGGCCCGCCGTGATGCCAGTCACTTAGACCGGGGATGGGGAGAAACGTAAGCGGAGGGGATTGACTCATTGATCCATTGAGTCATTGAGCCATTGAGAACCAATGAATCAATGACCCAATGGCCCAATGACTGAATTTACGGTCGCTGCTTCAGCAGGACGAAGATCCGCACCGGTCCGCCCGAGCCGCCTTCCAGCTTGGCGGGGGCTGCCACCACGATGCCTCCAGCTTCCGGCGCCATTTCCAGATTGGCGACGTTCTCCAGGTGGTAGACGTTGTTCTTCGCGGTGAAGTGATGGATGGGAAAGTCCTTCGAGGGCCCGTAATCCACGCTGAGGGTATCGATGCCCAGCCCGGCGATCTTGCGCGCCTGTACGAGGAATTTCACGGTCTCGAGGGCGAAGCCGGGGAAGTGCATGGCGCCCTTGTCATCGGCGTTGCGGTAGTCCTTCATCGATTCCCAGCGCGCGGCCCAGCCGGTGCGCGCCATCACCACCGCGCCGGGAGGAACCGGCCCGTTGTCGTGCTCCCAGTTTGCCAGATCGTCGAGCGAGACCTGGTAGTCGGGATCGTTGGCGGCTTTGCCGTGCACATCGATCACCACCAGCGGCGCTACCAGCCGCTGCGGCGGGATCTGGTCCACCGTCCACACACCCTGGGCGAAATGAGCGGGCGCGTCGATATGCGTGGCGAAGTGCTCGGGGAGCGAAATGTAACGCGTGAAGTAGCCGTCTTTCTCGAAACTGGCAAGCTGCTTGACTTTGTACGGTGACTCCGCCGTTCCTTCCCAATTGGGAGCTTTTTCACTGACAGAATGCGTCAGGTCCACAACCCCAGCGAAGAGCTGTGGCGGCGCCGGCTGGGCGCGCCGCTGCGCGAACAGGAACAGCGTCAGCATAGAAGCGGAGGCGATGGTGAAGGTCTTGAACTTCATAATGGCTAAAGACCTGCATTCCTTACAAAAAGTTCCGGCGATTTTGCGATGGAGTCTTCAATTGTAAACGGCGTCCGACCAAGGGCGGAACTCAGCGGCTGCTTACTTCAGATGTTGCACCTCTGGGGATCGTTGTTTACGGCAGCGGAAACTCCCCATGCCTCGACCAATAGAGAAACAGCGCGAACAACGCCGCGGCGATGGTGCTCAGCAGGTTCACGGCATCATTATTGAGCAGGCGCCGGCGCTCGAGGGTCGCTCCGAGAAAGCTGTCCACGAACATTCCCAGCGCTCCCGCGGCGGCCACCGGCAGCAGCCAAGGCGCGGCGATCATCCGCGTGGCCCAGCAGACCGCCGCCACCGCCGCCGCCGCCGCGATCCCGGCCAGCGTGCCGGCGACGCTGATGCCGCCATCCGTGCCCACCGGAACGGGGCGAAAATGGGTGATCAGGTAAGCGGAGTCGCTGACCGCCTGGCCGACTTCGCTGGAAGTGGTGTCGGCGGCGGCTTCAGCGAGCGCCGCCGCGCAAGCCACCAGCGCTGCTGGATTGCGAGTGATCAGTCCCATCAGGGCGGCGACGGCCGCGATTCCGACGTTGGCAATCACCTGCGAAGCCGAGCGGCCGCCACGCTGTTCAGCGGTGCCCAGTTGCCGTTTGCGCTGGTGTCCGGTGCGGGTGGTGATCCAGGTCAGCAGGAAGACCGCGATCAGCGCGGCGAAGGCCCCGGGCCCTCCCGCCACGAAAAGCAGAAAGGCGAGAACGCCCCCGGCGATGGCTCCCGAGAGGGTCACCGCCCGCAGCCAGCGAGCCGAGACGGCGAAAGCCACGGTGAATCCCAGGGCCCACAAGACCCGCCTCGGGGGCACCAGCGAATGCAACTGCATTCCCAGCGCCGGCCACGGTATGATGCACAAGGCCGCCGCCCAGCCCGGGGTCCCCAACGAAGCCGCTTTTGCTTGGTTGGGGTGGAAGCCCGTACGGCAGTCCAGCAATCCCGCCAGTCTTTTCCAGGCGCTGCGGATTGGTGCGCGGCTTCTGTGCATAAAATCTGGTTGCCAGGGAAGGCGCAAGGCGGCAGTGGTTTAGGCCGAGCGCATCCTACCAGAGTGGCGCGCGCTTGTCCGGCGTCACCCGGTCTGGCAATTGTGGGGGAGGGGTTATGGCGGCATCAGTCTGGTCGGGATACCTGACCTTCGGGCTCATCTCCATGCCGGTACGGCTGTTCTCGGCGGCGCGCGGCAGCCGCGTCGAGTTCCACATGCTGCACCGCGACGACCACGTCCGCATCAAGCAGCAACTCTATTGCCCGCAGGACGAGCGCGTGGTCTCCCGCGACGAGATCGTCAAGGGCTACGAGTACGAGAAGGGCGAGTACGTGGTCATCGAGCCCGCGGACATCAAGAAGATCGAACCCAAGACCACCAAGGCGATGGAGATCCTGGAGTTCGTGAAGTCGTCGCAGATCGACCCGGTGTACTTCGAGTCTTCCTACTACCTGGTGCCGGAAGAGGCGGGCCAGCGGCCCTATGCGCTGCTCACGCGCGCTCTGGAAGAGAGCGAATACGTCGCCATCGCCAAGCTTTCCATGCACAACCGCGAGTACACCGTCTTCCTCCGCCCCATGAACAACGGGCTCATGCTGCACACCATGTACTACGAGAACGAAGTCCGCCAGGTGGACCAGTTCGGCCAGACCAGCGGCATCGAATTGAAAGAGGCCGAGATCAAGGTGGCGCACCAGCTCGTCGAGGCTCTGGCCGCCGACTTCGATCCCAAGAAGTACACGGACACGTTTGAAGAGAACGTGAAGAATCTCATCCAGGCGCGCCTGGAAGGCAAGGAAGTCGCCGCGGTGGAGAAACCGCGCAAGCTCGCCCCGGTAGTGGACCTGATGGCGGCGCTGAAGGAGAGTCTGGCGCAGATCCCCAAGAAACCGGCGCAGCGCGTGGCCGAAGCCGAGCGCGCATCCGAGGCGACGACAACCCAGCGCAGGTCGGCGCGCAGGTAGTGCTCAGTACCGAGTACCAAGTACCGAGTACCGCGCCAAATACGAACCGAGTACTACCCGAGGTTCAAATCCACCACGGAAACACCGAAACACGGAGGGGTTACTTGGTACTCGGCACTTGGTACTGGGTACTCGGTACTCAATTTTGCGCCGATCTCCCTTTCCCGCTAGAATAGGCGCTTCGTTCGAGAACCGAACCGCTGGGAGCAGGGATGAGTCTGAAGTGGAAGTCCGAGGCCAAGGCTGTTGCGGTTGTGGGTTTGGTGCTGTTCTGTGGCAGTTGTGGGGACGTGTATCGTCCGGTGGCCAACCCGGTTCTGCAACCCGGAGGCGATCCGCAGCGCACCGCCCATGCCCTGGTGGTGAGCTCCAACGGACCCAACCAGGGCACCGCTGTAATCATCGACGTTTCCGGCGACACCGTCGTCGGCTCCTTCACGGTGGGCAGGAACCCAGTGCACGCGGCCTTTATTTTGGGAACGGACTATATCGTCAATCAAGCGGACCACAACGTCAATGCCCTCATTGTGCCGGTGGCGGGTAGTCAGACGGATCCGTCCAACAGCATCATCACCCTGCCCGGCCCGCCGCCTTCTGGTGCCGCGTCGGCTAGCCCAGTCTTCGCCGCTCCTGCGGGGGGGAAGCTGTTCGTGACCGAGCCCGGCTTGGTGGCACCCAGTTGCAACGGACCTGGGAACTGCGTGGCCGATATCTCCCCCGCCAGCAATTCCGTGAACCGGCATATCCCTGTGGGCAGCAACCCGGTTGCGCTGGTCGCGACGCCCGACGGTACCCAGCTTTACTCTCTGAACCAGGGCGACAACACGGTCAGCGTCATCTTCCCCGCCACCGACCAGAACGTCGCTACCATCAATCTGCCCGCCGGTGCAAAGCCGGTTTGGGGAGCGGTGAGCAGCGATGGCACCCGCGTATTCATCGTCAATCAGGGGAGCAACAACGTATCGGTGATCGACACCAACACCGAGACCGTAATTCAGCCAAACAACCCGCTCCCAGTCGGCGCCGGCCCCAACTACATCACCTACCAGGCGACCCTGAACCGGTTTTACGTGACCAGCCCGGCGGGGAACAGCCTGTCCATCATCGATAACAATACCGGCACGGTACTGCCACCCATCTCCCTGGCCGGTGCGCCCTGCAATGGGCAGCATCCCATCTCCGTCACCGCGCTGGCCGATGGCACGCGCGCCTATGTAGCCGATAGGGATGGCAATAGTGTCTGCGTCCTCAACACGACTTCAAACACCTTCACCAAACGCATTTGCCTGGTGCAGGACCCGGCGACTCCCGCAGCTCCCACAGCTCCGTGCGTGGGTAGCGCCACCCCGGTGTTCATCGCCTCCAACTCCGATGCCACCCGCGTGTACACGGCGAACCAATATCAGACGGCGCCCTTTGCCATCGCGTCGATTTCGCGCGCCACCACGGGGGTAGTTACGGTCACCACTACCGGGAGTAATCCGTTCGTGGCCGGCCAGCCCGTAACCATCGCCGGGGTAAGCGATGCTTCTTATGCTGGCGTGTTTGGCATTACCGCCGTGATCTCTTCGACCCAGTTCACCTACTCCCAAACAGGTCTCCCCGCCTCCTCTTTCGTGGGCGGTACGGCTACCGTATTGCCTTACGTCTCCATCATTCAAACCGCCGGCGACACCACCGTGAAGGGGAGCGACGGCGTCACCCCGCTGACCATCGACGCCGGCGGCACGCCCGTGTTCATTGCCATGACGCCCTAGGTCTTGGTTCAGTGACTTCCGCTTCCGGGCTGCCCGTTGTCACCTCGGCACATGGCTTCCTATTCCCTTGACTCAAAATGAGATTCGCGGTTAGCTTCCGCTTGGACTCTCCCGTACCATTCGCATTTCAACAGGCAGCCGGATTGTCCCAAGGGCCCATGCGCGTTAGCCAGTTGGAAACCCGCGCCGCCATCGTCCGCCTGCCTGCCGCAGGAGCACTACTTTGAGCTCTTCCAGTTCGCCAGCCGCCGGATCTTTGCCCATCCTCGTGGTCGAGGATGAGCCCGCGGTCATGGAGTTCATGCGCGCGGCGCTGGAGCGTGGCGGCTACACCACCGTGGCCGCTTCTTCCGGCGTGGAAGCTCTGAAGTTGCTGGCTGGCGGCGAGTATCTGGGGGTGATCACCGACATGCGGACCCCCGGCGGGGTCAGCGGCGCCGACGTCCACGCCTGGATTGGCGCCCATCGCCACGACCTGGTTTCACGCGTGATCTTTGTCACCGGCGATACCGTCAACGAGGACACCGCCGCCGTGCTCCAGCATACCGGCGCTCCCTGCGTCGAGAAGCCCTTCCGCGTGCAGCAGCTCATCGGCATGGTGGAGAAGGTCTTCGGGAAACCGCAATGAACGGCGATTTCCGCATCCGCTTCCTGATCGTGGACGACGAGCCCACCATCCGCACGCTGTGCACGCGCATCGCCGAGTCGCTGGGCTTCCTCTGCCTGGAGGCCGAAAGCGCCGAAGCCGCGCTCCGCCTGCTGGAAAGCGACTCTCCCGAGGTGGTGGTCACCGATCTTCGCCTGCCGCAGAAGTCCGGGGTGGAGCTGCTGGAACGAATCAAGAGCGCGCAGCCGCGCACCGAAGTCGCCATCATGACCGGCCACGGCTCCATCGGCAGCGCGGTCGAAGCCATGCGGCTGGGCGCCTATCACTACATCACCAAGCCCTTCGCGGTGGAGGAGATGAAGCTCATCCTCGAGCGCATGGCGGAGAAAGTCCGCCTGGTGGCGGAGCGCGACTTCCTGCGCGACCGCGTGAATGCGGAGACGGAGCTGAACGAGATCACCGGCTCCTCGCCCCGGATCCAGGACGTGCTGCGGCTGATCGGACGCCTGAAGGACACGCGCACCCCGGTACTGATCACCGGCGAGAGCGGCACCGGCAAGGAACTGGTGGCGCGGGCTATCCATTTCCGCGGTCCCTTTGCCCAGCGGCCTTTCGTCGCCGTGGACTGCAGCTCCCTGGTGCCCACACTGATCGAAAGCGAACTGTTCGGCTACGAGAAAGGGGCGTTCACGGGCGCGCTCAAGTCCCGTCCGGGGCTCTTCCAGACCGCCCACGGCGGCACCATCTTTCTCGACGAAGTCGGCGAGCTGCCCCAGGAAATGCAAGCCAAGCTGCTGCGCGTCCTGCAGGAAAAGGAACTGCGCCCGGTCGGCAGCAACGCCAGCGTGAAGGTGGACGTGCGGGTGATCGCCGCCAGCAACCGCGACCTGGAGGCCGCCTACCGCGCCGGCGCCTTTCGCAAGGACCTTTACTTCCGCCTGAACGTCGTCGCCGTGCACGTGCCGCCGTTGCGCGAGCGCAAGTCGGATATTCCCAGCCTGGTGCGCTGCTTCCTTGACCGCTTCGCGCCGGATTTGCCTCTGGCGATTACCGCCGCCGCCATGAACGCGCTGTTGCAGTACGACTGGCCGGGCAACGTCCGCGAGCTGGAGAACTGCATCGAGCGCGCCGTGGCCCTGCGCAATCACGACCGCCTCGACGTCGCCGATTTGCCCTCGGCGCTGTGCGATTTGCCGGCCTCGGCGGCCATCTCCGAGCCCTTTGCGCCCGAAGCTCCCACCGACCTGGAGCACCTGGAGAGAATCACCATCCAGCGTGTGTTCGAGCAGGTCCATGGCGACAAGATGCTGGCCGGCAAGATGTTGGGGATCAGCCGCGCAACGCTCTACCGCAAGCTCAAGCGCTACAACATCGGCGTAGACGCAAGCACAGGCGCTTCGGCAGGACTCACTTAGTTCAGCCAGCTTGAGACCGTGTCTCAGGCTGAGACACACGGATTCCGTGTCCTTCCTCGTTTCAGGTTGGAACTCCTTTAGAACCAATCATCTCCAGCATGCCGACCGCCCCGCGGTCCGTGGCTGATATCGTGCAATACGCATACCGCCTTCACTCCCTCCAGCGTTCCCGGTCGAACCTGGCCGGGAACCGGAGTGAAGCGCCCGTTTCGGAGAAACCGCCATGAGCCAAACCCAGAATGCCGTCATCATCTCCGACTCCACCGATTTCGGGCGCACGCTGATGGCCCGCTGGCAGGCCGAGCGCGAGGTCCCAGCCTTCACCCTGCTCAGCGCGGAATTCTGGGA
>JBIOFT010000113.1:0-12597 GCA_044447375.1 Terriglobales bacterium
CCCGCCCGCCCTCCGACGGGCCGGGGGAGGTGACTGTTTCCCACAGCGTCGGGTTGTGCGAGCTAGGCAGGTCCGGCTTTCCGGCTCCCGGGGTGACCATGTCCGAACGAAATTTCAACGACGGCCTTAGAAGCGACGGTGCCTTCACCGGTCCGCTGGACCAGGATACTTTCCGCGCCCTCCTCTTCAATTCTTTTCTGCGTCAACAGAACCGGTTACGCGCCGGCCAGCGGGAGGGCGAACGGCTGGCGGCCATCGTCGCAACGCGCCGCGCCGTGGTTGAGTCCAGCGACCTCAGGGCGGCTCTAAACCTGGTGGTCACGCGCGCGCTGCAGGCCACCGGCTCCACTGGAGCCGCCATTGCCATTGGCGCCCAGGGAGAGATGACCTGCTGGGCAATGAGCGGACCCACAGCGCCTCCGCTAGGCGCCCCCGTGCCTATCGATTCCGGGCTCTCGGGAGAGTGTGTGCGCAGCCGGCGTCCCCTGCGCTGTGACGACACCGAGAGCGACCCGCGCGTCAACCGCGAAGCCTGCGCTCGCCTGGGCGGCGTGGGGTCCATGCTGCTGGTGCCTCTGGTGCGGCGGAATGCCGCCGTCGGCATCCTGGAGGTGTTTTCTACCCGGCCGCACGCCTTTGACGACACCGATGAACACGTGTTGGAGCTGCTGGCGGTGATCGCCAGCGCAGCGCTGGCCGACTTCACGGGCAGCGAGGCCGCGCCGCGCGTTTCGCGAAACCTGGCTGCGAGTGTCCGCCCGATCTCTTCCCCAATCTCGCCGGTGTGATCGGCGGGTGTCCCGGCGTAGGATCAAAGCTCCAGACGTGCCCCCGGGGCGAGTTCGCGGGGAGGCTGGCCACGACGGAAGATGCGAGCCGCAGCCACGCCTTTGAGCATCACCTTTCCACCCTCGACGCGCAACATGGCGCCCTCTCGCAGTGCCACCACCGGCGTCTCATTCTCTTCGAGGAATTGCAGCAGCCGTTCTTCCCGGGTTTCGGCCATGAGCGTCGAGTTGGGCTCGGGATCGATGTAGTGCGGGTTGATCTGGAACGGCACCAGGTCAAGCGCGCGGAGCGACGGTGGCTCGACGATCGGCATGTCATTGGTGGTGCGGATGGTCGGGCAAGCGACATTCGATCCCGCGCTGGCGCCCATGTAGCGCAGGCTGCCCTCTTGCGCGCGGCGGCGGATCGGGTCCAGCAGATCGTTATCGTAAAGCGTCTTCAGCAGCCGGAAGGTGTTGCCGCCGCCGATGAAGATAGCCTCAGCAGTCTCCACGGCGGCGCGCGGGTCGGGCGCCTGGTGCACCGAACTGACTCGAAATCCCATGCCCGCCAGGCGTTCGGCAACTCTGGCGGCGTAACCGTCGCGGTCGCGCAGCGCGTAGGGGACGAACAGCACCTGGCGCACTCCGGCGAGAAAGTCGCGAATTTCGCCCTCGGCATGGTCGAGGTATCCGCTGCCGTGAAGCGTCGAGTTGCTAATCAGCAGAAGGCTGGTTTTTTCCGTCATGCGAATGTTGGCTGTGCCTGGGGTCGCATTGTAAACGGATGGCGAAGTATCATAGGAGCCGATGCTGAGGGCTAGCCACAGGTCGGGCTTGGCAGTGTGCGGGTTTCTGCTGCTGGCCCTGGGCGCCGCGGCCCAGACCAGGCCTGCGCCAAACTTCTCCGGCTACTGGAAGCTGAACCCGGAGAAAAGCGACCTCGGCGGCGCTCCGCCCCCGGACTCGGCTGGGTACGTGATCCGGCACATCGGCGCCAAGCTCGCCTTCGACTACACCCAGGAGTCGAAGACCACGCGTGTAGAGATCACCACCGACGGCCAGGAGCGTATGACCGATTCCAACAATGAGGCCGAGGTCTGGACGCGCACCTTCTGGGAGGGTCCGGTGCTGGTGTTCGAAGCCCGGCAAAAGGCCCGCCCTGCCCATCCAGCTCCCGGCATCAGGTGGACCAGCCGTTGGAAACTTTCCGCCGACGGCCAGACTCTCACCATCGAGCGGCAGATTACGGCTCCGCAAGGCCAGCTCAACCAAGTCCTCGTCTTCAACCGGGAGACCAAGGAAACCAGCAAGAACAGCAGCCAATGATCAGGACTGCCCGGCAACGGCGGCGGTGGCGGCCGGCAGCGTGAACAAGAAGGTCGAACCGTGCCCCAGAGCGCTTTCCGCGCGGATGGCGCCGCCGTGCGCCCGCACGATGTGCTTGGCGATGGCCAACCCCAGGCCGGTGCCGCCCGACTCGCGCGAGCGCGCTTTGTCCACGCGGTAGAAGCGCTCGAACAGGCGCGGCAGGTGTTCGGAAGCGATGCCCGGGCCGAAGTCCTGCACGTAGAACTCGACAGCGGCGCCGTCGTCGCGCGCCCCCAGGACGATCTTGCCGCCCGAGGAGGCGTACTTCAGGGCATTGTCGATAAGGTTCGCCAGCACCTGGTGGACGGCGTCGGTGTCCGCTTCCACGGCGCGTTCTGTGGGCGCTTCGACCACCAGTTCCACGCGCTGCGACCGCGCGATCTCCCGGAAGCTCTTGGCCACGTCCTCCAGCATCTCCGCGGGAGGGACCGCCCGGAAGCGGAAGGCCACTTCGCCGGATTCGACGCGCGCCAAGGTCAGCAGGTCCTCGCTCAAGGTGGCCATGCGTACGGCATTCTTGCGGATGATCTCCAGGAACTCGCGATCCGGTCCCTCGGCCGGGGCCGATTCCAGCAGGGTCTCGGCGTATCCCTGGATCGAGGTCAGCGGCGTGCGCAGCTCGTGCGAAACGTTGGCAACGAAATCGCGGCGGGTCTTCTCCACCCGCTCGATCTCGCTGACGTCGTGCAGCACAGCAACCGCCCCAGCTCCCGGCATGGGAGCGGCCGTCACGTTGTAGAAACGGCCGGGCAGGATGGAGGTTGCGCGCGTCGTGCGCACGCCTCCGCTCTGGATGGCTTCCGTGATCGCCCGCAGGAAGTCGGGGTCGCGGACGGTCTCGACCACCGGCGCTCCCAGCCGCACTCCCGACGCCGTGAGCCTGGCCATCACGCGGTTGGCCCATTGCACCTTGCCGTCGGCGGAGATGGCGATCACCGCTTCCTGCATGCTGTTGAGCAGGGTTTCCAGTTGCTGCTGGCCGGTGCGGATGCCCTGGAAGCTGCGCTCGAGTTGGTGCGCGGTCGAGTCCAGCGCCATGGCCACCTGGCCGATTTCGTCGGATGAGTTCTCGGCGATGCGGGCGGTGAGGTCGCCGGAAGCAATGCGGGCGGCGAAGTCCACGATCCGCCGCAAACGACGTGAGACCGACTGCGCCGCGATCAACGACAGCGCCACGGCCACCAGCACCGCCATTCCTGACGTCCACAGTAGCGTGTGGCGCAATCCGGCGGTGGTCTGGTGGAGCGACGCCAGCGGATAGGCCAGGCGTACCGCCGCCGGTTCGCCGTCGGGCGCCTCGGAAAACGGCTGGAGCGGCACGGCTACATACAGGAATGGCGCTCCGATGGTGCTGCTCGAACGCATCGAACTGCCGACGCGGCCATGCTGGAGAGCTTCGGCGAATTCCGGACGCGTGGCGTGGTTCTCCATGGTCTCGGGATTGGCTTCGGATTCAGCCAGCACCTTGCCTGAGCGGTCGATTACGGTGGCGCGCGCGTTGGCCGCCTTGGCCTCTTCGTACACCATCTGCTGAAGCGGATGCTGGCGGTCGCTGGCGACGCGCTGGGCGAACATGCGCGTCTTTTCGGTGAGCGAGAGCTGGATCTGGTCGCGCAGCGAGCGCTCCCAGGAGCGCGTCACCGTGATGTTGAGTGTGACGGTAACGGCGGCGATCACCACCACGAACATCAGCAGCAGCTTGAAGAAGATGCGGTTCCTCACTTGGGCGACTCGAAGCGATAGCCGGTGCCGCGGACGGTGCGCAGGTAGCGCGGGTCCTCGGCGTCGGGCTCGATCTTCTCGCGGATGCGGCGCACGTACACGTCCACCGAGCGCGGGGTGACGTAGGCAGTATCACGCCACACCGCATCCAGCAACTGGTCGCGGGTGAAGACGCGTCCCACGTGCCGCGCCAGGTAGTCCAGCAGGCGAAACTCGGTGGCGGTGGTGGCGACGGGCTTGCCGCGGACGGTCAGGATCATGGCCCCGCTGTCGATCTCGATCTCGCCGATCTTCAGCAGCGAGGGCGTCAGCGGCTTCTCGAAGCGCCGCAGCACGGCGCGCGTCCTTGCCACCAGTTCGCGCGGGCTGAAAGGCTTGGTGATGTAGTCGTCGGCGCCCAGGTCGAGGCCGAGCACGCGGTCCGATTCGGCGGTCTTGGCGGTCAGGAAGATCACCGGAGTCATGCCCAGCATGGGCATTTGGCGGATGCGGCGGCAAAGATCGAGACCGTCTCCGCCCGGCACCATGATGTCAAGCAGGAACAGCGAGGGATGCTCTTTCTCCGCTTCGCTCAACACGGCGCCGGCAGCGGGGAAAGCCCGCACGGCATAGCCGGCGGCCTCCAGATGGTGGCGCACCAGGCGGCTGATGTCGGCATCGTCCTCGACCAGAAAAATGAGGGGCTTCACACCGGGTATTGTACCGGGCGCGGAGAAATTCCGGCGTGCCGGCGCCGGTGGCGCCATCGGCCGGGTCAGCCCCAGGATGCGGGGTGGTATAATCCGGCCCCTCCGGCCGGCAATCCGGGGCAGATCAAATCCGCAGGGGAGGTTCCCACATGGCGGCGGCCAATCCCGTGGCGCCCACACCCGAATTGACCTTGCAGACCCAAAAAACATCCAGCGAGATGCTGGTGCGTTGTGGCGGCAGGATCACCTCCGGCTCTTCCGGCCTGCTGAAAGCCACGGTCACCAGCCTGATGCTGGAGAACAGGGTCGTAGTGCTGGATCTCCACAATGTGAGCTATGTGGACAGTTCGGGGCTGGGGGCGCTGGTGGGGCTGTATATCTCCTCCCGACGGACGAGCTGCATCCTGAAGCTCCGCAACCTGACCGACCGCCTGAAGGAGCTGTTGCACCTCACTCGCCTGACCCAATTCTTCGAAGGCTCCTAGGAAACCCCGGGGATGCCCCCTGGCATGGGGTCCGCGTGCGGCGCGGCGGCGGGCGCTTCCTATTGAGCGCGCGTGATCATCCCGGCCCACACCAGGTACATGCAGAAAAGCACGGTGACCGTCAACATGACCACGATGATCGACCTTCCGATCGTGGACCACCAGGACGGCCGGCGCCAGAATTTCTTGCGACGACGGATGCGAACGTGATGTCTGTGGTGTTGTTGAGATGTAGGAATTACCTGTTCCGGCCCTGCCAACTTCTCCTCCCCGTGCGACCGAGCGAGCCAGCTATCTGGCATGGCTCGAGAAGTCTTTCCGTCATTCTGCGATGGAATGCGTGTGAAGTGCAATTAGAAATCGTGGAGGTGTTTTTCCAGGCATCCCCCTCGCTGGAATCGCAAGCGCGTGCTTGCACCGGCATAGGCCGCCACGGCAGACGCCGGATCAGCTTGCCCTGGCCTCGGTGCTCCGAGCGCTGCCGGCGGACGCAAAGCCGACCACCTGGCGCACGGCCTTGCCTTCGCGCAAGCGGTCGAACCCCACATTGATGTCGGCCAGGCTGAGCCGGCCGGTCATCAGGCGGTCGACGGGCAGGCGTCCCTGCCGGTAGAGCGCGATGTAGCGCGGCAGATCGCGTACCGGCACGCACGTCCCGATATAACTCCCCTTGATGGTGCGCTCTTCCGCCACCAGGTTCACCTGCGGAACGGGAAAAGTGTGAGTTGGCGGAGGCAAGCCCGCGGTCACGGTGGTGCCGCCGCGGCGCGTGATCTTGTACGCGAGTTCCATGGCCTTCACCGATCCCGCCATTTCGAAGGCGAACTCGACGCCTCCCTGGGTGGCGGCCCGAACCTGCTCGACGCAGTCGGCTTCCGCTGCACTGAAAGTGTCGGACGCGCCCAGGCTCCGGGCCATGGCCAGCTTGTCCGGCAACACATCGACGGCCACGATCTGGCGCGCACCGGCCAGGCTCGCGCCCAGCAAGGCCGAAAATCCCACGCCGCCCAACCCGACCACCGCAACCGTCGAGCCCGGGGTGACTTTGGCGGTGTTGAGCACGGCGCCCACTCCGGTCAGCACGGCGCAGCCGAACAGCGCCGCCTCATCGAACGGCAATTCCGGATCGATCTTAATCAGCGATCGCCGCGAAACCGTCGCATACTCGGCGAAAGCGGAACAACCGAGCAGATGGTTGACCGGCGCACCGTTTCGGCCGAGCCGCCGCGCGCCCGACAGCAGCGTGCCCGCGGTGTTGGCCGCCGCGCCCGGTTCGCAAAGCGCGGGGCGTCCCTGCGAGCAGGGCAGGCAATGCCCGCAGCTTGGCACAAACACCAGCACCACGTGATCGCCCTTCTTGAGGTCATCGACGCCGGGCCCGATCTCCTCGACCGTCCCCGCCGCCTCGTGCCCCAACACCATGGGCATCGGGCGCGGACGATCGCCGTTGATCACCGACAGGTCGGAGTGGCAAAGGCCGGCAGCGGCGATCCTGACCAGCACTTCACCCTGCCCGGGACCTTCGAGGTCAACTTCTTCTATCGAAAGTGGCTTGGACTGCGAATACGGCGGAGCAGTTCCCATCGCGTTCAACACCGCAGCCTTGATCTTCATGACTGGCCTCCTTGAGATTTTGCGATCGTATTAGTTCCTTGCTGGGTAACCTCGCCGCGCTCGATACGGAACACGCGGTCGAGCATGCGGGCAGAGTGTTGCAGATCAGACTCTGAGATTAAGATCGACATGCCTTCCTGCCGCAAGCCCGCGATCACATCGCTGATGCGCTGGGCCAGCGCGGGAGCGACACCCTCGAAAGGTTCGTCGAGCAGCAGCAGGCGGGTGCCGCACATCAGCGCCCGGCCAAGTGCCACCAGCTTCTGCTGTCCGCCCGAGAGCTGCAGCGCTTTACGTTCCGCCATGGCCACGAGTTCCGGAATCTGTTCATAAACTTTCTTTAGCCTCTCCTCGGAGCCGCTGCCATTCATGGCCCAGACCGGCAGCAAAATGTTCTCTTCCGTGGTCAATTCCGGGATGAGTCGCCGGTCCTCGGGCATGTAGCCGATGCCGGCGCGGGTCCGGCCATGGGAAGGGACCCTGGCCAGGTCCACGCCGTTGAACTCGACCGAGCCGCGGCGTGGCGGCAACAGGCCCATGATGCTGCGCATCAGGCTGGTCTTCCCCGCGCCGTTGCGACCGATCAGGCCAGCCATGATGCCGCTGGGAATTTCCAGGTGCACGTCGCGCAGAACCGTGACCGCCTGGATCGCCGCTTCGAGACCGGAGATCTTAAGCACTCGCGATGTCCTCCGCTTCCGAGCGCACCGCCACCTGCCCGCCGACAATATACTTGCGCACGTCAGGATCGCCGAGCACGTGAGCCGGAGCGCCGTCCGCCAGAACGCGTCCTTCGTAGAAAGCGATGACCCGTTTGGAGTAGCGGCTGACGATCTCCATGTCGTGCTCGACGAAGAGCACCGTCACGCCCTCGGAACGGACCGCGTTCATCACCGTGTCCATGATGCCGAACTTTTCATCCGAGCTGACGCCACTGGTGGGTTCGTCCAGAATCAGCATCTCGGGCTTCACCGCCAGGGCCACCGCGATGTCCAGCAGCTTGCGCACTCCTTCCGGCAGCACCCCGGCTGGGCTGTTGCGGTACTGGGCGAGCCCGAAGCGCGCGAGCATCGATTCCGCTGCCGCCATCAGCGTGGTTCCGTGGCCGGGAACGATCTTGGGCGTGCGCAACCGCCACGGCTTGCTGTTGCGCAACACGATGCCGAGAGCCACGATCACGTTTTCCAGCACGGTAAGCGAGTCATAGAGCTGCGGGATCTGGAAGGAGCGGCAAATGCCCAACTGCGTGATCTGGCGCGGATGCAGGGCGGTCACGTCCCGCCCTTTGAAGCTGATGATGCCGGTGTCGGGTTTGAGGTAGCCGGTCACCATGTTGACAAACGTGGTCTTGCCGGCGCCGTTGGTGCCGATCAGCCCCACCACCGTGTCCGGCTCGACGGAAATGGAGATTCCCCAGGCCGCGGTCACCGCGCCGAACTTCTTGCACAGCCCTTGCGCATCGAGGATGGGCGTCATGACGAGCCTCGGCGGCGAAGATGCCCGAACACCGACCACAGCCCGGCGGGAAGAAATACGATCACGATCAGCAGCGCGCTCCCCACCACCAGTTGCCAGGTATTGGGGGAATACTGGTAGGCGTAGGTGCGAATGATCTCGAAGACGAACGCTCCAAGAAAGGGCGCGATCACGCTTCCGGTCCCGCTCAGGATGGCCACAAAGATGAACTCGCCCGAGGTCGTCCAGTACGCCAGGTCGGGATCGATGTGGCCCACGGTCATGGCGGTCAGGGCGCCACCCAGTCCCGCCAGCGCCCCGGCGATCACGTACTTCACATGGATGGCATGGCGGACCGACGCCCCCATGTATTCCACGCGGATCTCGTTATCGCGGATAGCGGGCGAGAGCCGTCCCAGGGGAGTTTCGAAATAAGCGTGCATCACCAGCGCCGCCACGAAAGCGAGCACGCAGGCCAGCGCAAACAGCGCGAACTGGTGTTGCTCGCCGCCGATGGGCCTGCGAAACAGCGTCGGCGGGGCGACATTGAAGCCGTCGGTGCTGCCCAGGGCTGCCGTCCGCACCAGCAGCCCGTACAAGATCATGGAGAAAGCCAGGCTCAGCATGGCGAAAAAAATGTCGCGATACTTGGCCATCAGGAAGCCCAGGAGGAACGCCACCACGCTGCCGACCACCATCCCAGTCAGCAGCAACAGCAACACGTCCTTGATCCCGAAGAACTGCCCGAGACTCCCCACTGCATAAGCCCCTAGGCAATAGAAAAGACCCTGCCCGAAGGAAACCAATCCCGTTCGCAGCAACAGCATCAAGCCCAGGACCACCAGCCCTTTGCCCAGCGACAGGGTGAGAAGGAAAAGCCACTTGGGCAGAAGCAGCCCAATCACCAGCAACACAAGCAAGGCGGCGACGAGCACCAGCAGCGTGTGATCGGCGCGCTTCATATTTTGCGGACCTCGGCGCCGGCAAACAGGCCCTTGGGACGGAAGATGAGCACCAGGGCCATCACTCCATAAATGCTGAACAGCTCCACCTGCGGCAGATAGTGCACCGCCGCCGAGCGCACCAGCCCCACGATCAACGCACCCAAAGCCGCACCCGGCAGGCTGCCCAGGCCTCCCACCACCACCACCGCAAAGGCCAGCACGATCACCTGCACGCCCATCCCTGGCACCACCGAGACTGTGGGCGCGGTGAGCGCGCCGCCGACGGCAGCCAGCATGGTGCCGATGGTGAACGTGACCAGGTAAAAGCGGGATACGTTGATGCCCATGGCCATGCTGATCTCACGATCGTGGATCACCGCCGAAAGCAGCTTGCCGTGATGCGTGTACCGCAGGACAGCCGCCAGCGCCGCTCCCGCCGCCAGGGACACCACGATCAGGACCACGTTGTACACGGGATAGATCAATCCCGCGAATTCAACGTTCCCCAGGAGCCCGTAGGGCTCGGAAACGTAGTACGCCTCCACGCCCCAGATCAGCTTGATCACATCTTCCAGGATGAGAAACAAGGCGTAGGTGACCAGCAGCAGGACGATCTCATCCCTGCCGTACATGAAGCGCAGCAAGCCGCGTTCGATCAGCGGGCCGGCGACCACGCCCACGATCACCGCCGCCAGCAGGAGCATACCGTAGCTGGCGAGCGGCGCGTGGCCGTGTCCCAGCCAGTATCCGACCAGCGTTGCCGCCATGTACGCGCCCAGAGCATACAGGCTCCCGTGCGCCATGTTGAGGATCTTCATCACCCCATAGATCAGGGTAAGACCCAGCGCGATGACGAAGAGCCACGACGAGTAAATAATCCCGTCCACCAGCAGCGGCAACACTTCGCGCATGGGCCACTCCCGTGTGCGGCCGGATCGTGTGAGGAACCGGTCCCCACGTTTTGAAAGGTGAAGGGGCACGGCTTCCAGCCGTGCCAATAATGCCTGAAGGCGTGCCCTTCACCCCGCATATACCAATTGTGAATCTGCTTTAGCTGGGTTTCTTGAATCCGGCCTTGATCCAGGCTTCGCTCTTTACCCCGTCCGGCGGCGTGACCTTGTCCGCCGGATACGTCTTGACGTCCACCAGCGTGACTTGGCCCTTCTCATGCTTGACCGTGCCGTAGGCGGTCCCCTGGACCGCTTGATGCCCCTTGCCGGTGGACATCTGGACCTTGCCGCCCGGCCCCTCAAAGGTCAGGTTCTCGAAGGCCGCGATGACTTGGTCCTGGTTCGGCGTCTTGCCTTTGTTGGCCGCCCTCGCTTTCTCGTAGGCGGACTTTACCCCCAGGACCGCCTGCGCCATTTTGTAAGCCGGATAGCTGGGCGGAACTCCGTATTTATCCTGGTAGGCTTTGCGGAACCAGCGGTTGAGCGCCGTGTCAGGCGCGAACATGTCGAAGGGACCGCGCGCTCCGATGATGGTTCCGTCCGGGATCTGGTTCCCGAGCTTCTGCACTGCGGTCTCGCCGCCGGTCAGCAGGACCGTGCTCTTGGTGAACAGACCGCGTGGTGACGCCTGCAGGATGAAGGCCTCCAGATCGCCGCCCCAGAAGCTGGAATGCACCACATCGGCGCCACTCGAAAGCAGAGCGGAGATCTCCGCCCCATATTGGCCAGCCAGCAGTTGCGGCCATTGTGCCGTGGCCACTTCCACTCCCGGCTTCAGAACCTTCATCGAGGCTTCGAAGTCATTCCATGAATCCTGGCCCCAGGCGTAGTTCTGGTTGATGCCGGCGATCTTCTTGATATTCGGCTTGGCCTGAGTCACATACATGGCCAGCGCGATATTGTCCATCGTGGCCATGGCCCCGGTGCGGAAGACGTACTTGTAACTGGCATCTTCGAAGATCCGCGGAGTGCCGCAATCGAAGAGCACCGTCAGCTTCTTGAGTTCCTCGGCCAGGGGAGCGATGGCCAGGCAGTCGCCGCTGGAGATGTATCCGATCACCAGGTCCACGTCGCGCTGCACCAGGTTGCGGTATTCGGTCACCTGCTTGGTGGTGCCGCCGGCTTCATCCAGGAACGCCAGTTCGATCGACGCGCCTCCCACGCCCTTGGTGGCGTAAGGCGCGGGCAGCTTGCCGGCATTGGCGGCTTCCGCCACCAGGTCGGCTGCATTCTTGGCCGGCACCCCGAACGGCGCCGCGGCCGCCCCTGATAAGAACGTCACCACGCCGATCTTGACGGTTTTCTCCTGCGCGGCGGCAGACGCCAGAAAAATTGCGACGCAGGCCGCCACAACGACGACCCTGTAAGCATGCGAGAAATGCGTTTTCATTGTGACCCTCATGTGGTTGAGATTGGATTTTTCGAGGTCCGGGCCCGGCACTCCTTTTTACAAGCGCTTTTCGTGCAAGTCCGGCGGCTTCACGGTAAACGATAAGAATTCCGGCCCTGGGAAACCCGCGCCGCCGCTGGGATGATAAGCAGGCTCGAATTGCCTGCGGGGCGCATTATAGCGCCCGGAGCCGAGGTGTAGCCGTTGGATTTTCTTGGAGTTGTAAACGGAGCCGGCCAGAAGGAGGGTCTGGCGGCGCTACCGGATTCAGCTACCGCCAGACACGCTGCTGCAGATCGGGCGCCGAGACCACCATGGGTTGGCCATGCACCGAGGCAGCATGCATGTTGATCGCTGTCGCCGCTTGCGTGCGGAGATTCCCAGACTCTCGGTGGAACTCCAACGTGGTGACGTGATGTTCACAATGTACGCAGGTGAACATGGTGCCGTCCTGAATCCGTTTGATGGTGTAGTGTTTCACGGTTTCCATTGTAGCTCTGGTTCCTGGGGAACCCGTGCAGCACGACGGAGGGGTAATGCGTAGGAATTAGATCAGGGCCCTATGGTGGCCCATCGGCGAAATCCTGCGCGAAGCGAAGGGCCTAAAACCAACTTGGTAGCGTTACCGGGAATCGAACCTGAGGCGTTTAGCGGGCGAGAGCGAAGCGGGAGCCCGCGGAGCCTGCCCCGAGCGAAGCCGAGGGGAAATCCCGAGCGTAGCGAGAGACCTCAAGCCAAATTGGTAGCGCTACCGGGAATCGAACCCGGGTTTGAAGATTGAGAATCTTCCGTCCTAACCCCTAGACGATAGCGCCACCGGTGAGGACGTTCGGATTATAACAAACGCGCGCGGCACGCAATTCCAGCGCGCTTCTGCCCCGCATTCCAGAGGGCTTGACAACCCGCCGCCCGAGGTCCAGAATCCTCTTTGCAGTTAGGCGAATAAAAAGCGAAATTACCCTTCTCCCCGGAAACCCTGTAGTTCCGCTCGCGCCCATTCCGATCCCAGCTCGCGAGGTATCCCCTGATGGCATCCGCGCTGCGAGTATTTTCCTCCCCGGCCCGCGACCGGTATACCCTAGCCGGGATCGAGGGAGTGGTCCCGGCGTCGCGGCTGGGAGTGCGTCCGCAGCCCGAGATCATCTCCATCGGCATCCCGCAGGTGGATGAACTCACCGGAGGCGTGCCCCGCGGCGGACTGACCGAGATC
>JBIOFT010000114.1:0-12427 GCA_044447375.1 Terriglobales bacterium
ATATCTGGGACCTTTGGGGCCATCGATGGTGAAGCCGACGGCATGCCCGGATTCGAGCTCCTGCTGCATCCCCAGCAGAGCGCCCACGCCGCCGCGCGTACTCGATCCCCGGACCGGCGTGTAGCCGTACGCTTCCAGGATACGTGCGATGTACTCGCCATCGAAACTGCGGCTGGTCAGCACCGCGATCTTTCTTCTTTGCCATCGGAAACAGGCGGGGATCAGACAGCGATGCCAGAAAGCGAAGATGCCCGGCGCGGTGTAACCGCCCGCCGGAGCTCCCTCTTCGGTGGAGACGGTGAAACGCAGCGTGGCGCCGAGGACACGAATCAGCAGGTAGCCTGCCCAGGTGATCAGCCGGAGCAGGAACCGTTGCCGGCGCGTGAATCGTGCCTGGGGTGCTGGCTTGGCAGCGGCCTGCGGGGCGACGGGAGCGAAGGCTTCCACCTGTCGATTGTAACGTGAGGCCCTTTGGGGCCGAGAATCACGTAAGCCTAGCCGCCCCCGGCGGGGCGGGCGCGATGCAGCACCTGCTCGACCAGCAAGCGCCGCAGCCGAAGGCGGTCATCGAGATTGATGTGGATGATCTCGAATGCCATATCGTCGTCGCCGGCATCGCGCACCAGCACGCGGGAGCTCAGGTTACGCAATCCAACATGCAGGTTGAGGGTAGCTTCCGTGCCCGGATTCACCCGGCCCTCGCGCTCGCCCTTGCCGCCGCCCAGGCTCAGGATGTTGATCCTCACTCCATAACGGCCGCGCGAGGTCTGCAGGAAGGCCGGCAAAGCGCGTTCCGTCGCGATGCGGAAGTAGCGGCGCTGGCGGACCCAGTCCCCCGAGGGGTCGGGATCGAGCGGCGCCAGCTTTAACTCCAGCGGCGTCAGCCCGCTGCGCGCCGGAACCAGGAACCCGGGCTCCAGCTTGATCAGCGCTTGCGCCGCCACGATGCGAAGTTCCCGCGGATGCTTCCAGCCCAGCAGCCCGCGGGCGCCGAGCAGCTCGTGCAGCAGGGGAGCGGCATGAGTGTCGTGCAGCCGGGACAGGGCCTCGATCGCCTTCACCTGCACGTAGGGCGAGGCGGCGGGAGGCAAGTCGCCTTGCGCCATGCGCAGCAGACGCACCGTGGCCAGGGGATCGCTGGTGACGCCGATCTCGTCGGTGACTGCGGGCAGGATGGCGGGATCGAAAAGGTCCAGCAATTCGAGCAGCAGCGGACCGCGTTCCTCGACGGCGCCCATCCCGATCTGGCGCACCACCGCATCGTGAAATGAGCGCCCCCACTGGGGCAGACGGTCCGGCAGCAATTCGCGCACGGCGCCGACATCCAGATGGCTGAGCAGCCCGATGCAGGCAACGGCCTTGGAGGCGGGATGCGAGCGCAACAACTCCACTAGGCGCTCGACCGCCTCGGGACCCACGCTGCGCGCCAGTTCGACCAGGCGATCCGAGGACTCGCGGTGGTTGCAGCGGGAGTATTGCGCGGCCAGTTCGTCGGCCGCGGCACGCCCCTCGCGCCGGAGCATGTCCACGAATCCGGCGGGGATGTCGGGTTCGAGCAGCACCTCGCTTATGAATTTGTGCATGCGGCTTTCGACGGCAATGCGCCGCCGCACGTCCCTGCCCAGTTCGGCGCGGTGCTTGGCCAAGCTATCGGTGCAATCGAGCGCCTGGCTGATGGCGAGGAAATCCGAGCGGGTGGCGGCTTCCTGGGTCAGCCGCACCAGGGTGGCGCTGAGCAGGCTCTGCGCTTCCAGTCCGGGCTCGGACTGCAATTGCTCCCCGGTCCGCTGGATGGCGTTGCGCAGCAGTTCCGGGCCGGCCTGGGCATACAGCTCGGCCAGTTCGCTCAGTCCCATGGCGGTCCGGCGCCGGGCTTCGAGATCCGCGCTCTTGATTCCGGACGAGTAGGTATCGAGGATGGCAGAGGCAGCCTTGAGATCCCGCCGGTCGAGCAGTTGCTTGACGTAGTCGCGGATGTTGCGCGGAGGGATGCACCAGGCGTCGGGGGAAAGCAGCACGGCGCGCTTGCCGTTCTCCGGCACCGCCGCCCAGAACTGCCGGTCGAGCACCTCGGCGTAGGACTCCACCATCAGGCCGGCGCGTCCCATCTTTTCTTCGTGCTCGCGCAGCACTTTGCGCAGGCTCTCGATCTCGTTCCCCATGCGGTCCAGCAACTCGCGCACCGCATTCACGCGGACTTCGCCCTTTTCGAAGCGCTCCAGGGCGAACTGGATGGCCAGGTGCTCCGCGATCTTGAGCAGCAGGCTGGGATCGGACTGCGCCGGAACTTGCGTCGCCATCTGCGCCAGCGCGGTTTGCAGCACGTTTTGCACCGAGACCGGTGAGTTCTGGATCTCGCTCCGCAACTCCGCGGGATCGATAGCGCCTCCCGCCGGCAGCACCTTCCCCAGTTGCGAGAGCAGCTTCAGCACATTGGTGACGTCGTCCTGCTGGAGGGGAGAGGCGCCGAATCCGCCGCCACGCCCGCCGCCGGTCCCGCTTCCCGTTCCGTTCCCGGCTCCCGCCCCGGTTCCGCTTCCGCTGCCACTCCCGCTGCCGCTGCCGGAATGTTCACCTTCGGCCGCGGCGATCAATTGCAGCATCTTTTGCGGATCGCTGAGCCAGTCTTTGAGCTTTTCAGAATCGCCCCCCAGCGCGCGCGACGCCAGTTGCGACGGCAGCGAGTCGACGCCGCCGTCGTGGGCGACATAGCGGATCTCGTTCACCCGTATGGGACCGTTATTCTCGCCGAAAGCGCGCTTCAACTCTCCCGCGATGGCCGCCGGCCGGGCGCCGGCGTTGGCGAAGGCCTCCACCAGGCGGAGAAAGTCGTCGCGGATGAGCTGCACGGAAAAGTAGATGCTCGCCAGACCCGCCGCCGCGAGCATTTGCGCGAAGCTGCGCTCGGCCGGACCGGTCTCCAGCGGCACGCCGTCCAGCAGCAGCTTCGATCCGGAAACCCCGAACAGGAACCCGGACGAGGCATCAGCGGGCATAGCCGCGCACAGCTCTCTCCAGGCGATGTCGAGGTGCATTGTGGTGAGCTTGTGATCTATGCCATACAGGCGGACGTACTTCAGCAGAATGTTGAGGCTGCGGGCGAAGGCACGGGCGGCGCCGGCCCGGCTTTCCGCCGTCCCTGGTTGGGGAGATGACACCTCGGCTCCTCTGGTGACTGACCCAGAGTACAAGTGCTCCCGGCAGGGTGAAAGTTACCAAGGGAGATGGACGGCGGGCGCGGGAAACACGGTAAGGCAACGGATCAAACCTTGGCAATGCGCTACGTATCAGGGCACGGCTTTCAGTCGTGCCCTGATACGTGATCCGCCTGTGGGACATTTTTTTGTTCCCGCCAGGCGGTGCGCGCGTTGAGTCACCGTTGTAGTTGAAGTACACTAAAAATAACTCCTGCGTTCTGTGCGACCTGGCGGACTCTCTGGCGCCGCTGGGCTAGGCTCCGTTCCCGACCCGGGGTAGTAGGCCCTGCCAGAGATGTTGGCCGAGGCGGTGGATGGAAAGCATCCCTATCGGGATTCAAGTGGTGCCCAGCATTGCCGCACTGCTGCTGTTTGCGGTGTTCTCCTATCTTTATTTCCAGACCCGCGAGCCCTATTTCCGGGCATGGCAATTGGCCTGGGCGGCGTACTGCGGGTACTACGCGCTGGCGCTGTGGAACTACTTCGCGGGACGGACGCTGCCTACCGCCTGGCTGGCGCGAGTGCTGCTGGCGGCGACGGCGCTGTGCATCTTCGTTTCCACGCGCCTGCTGAAGTCCGCCTACCGCTCGAGCGCGTGGGACAGCGTGCTGGCCGTGATCGCGGCCATCTGGGCGGCGGCCGCGGTGTGGCCGGGGACAAGCTGGTCTCTGGAGATCGAGGTAGGCGTGGCGGCGCTGCTGGTGTTGTGCGCCTACCGCTTCGTGCGGCACGCACGCGAGATCGGATCACTGGCTTTCCGGGCGCTGGCGCTTTCGCTGGTGTTCTGGGCCTTCCTGCTGCTTTCCGCGCAGTTCCGCGAATCGCTGCCGCACGTCTTCGGCCACGTCGGGCACTTCCTCGATCCCCTGCCGCAGATGCTGCTGGGCATCGCCATGGTGATGGTGCTCTACGAAAACGAGCGGCGGATGGTGGAAGAAAATCTGCTGGCCTTCTCCACCCTGGAGATCGACTCCACCCGCCCGCTGGAACTGGCGGAGATGGCGCCGCGGCTGGAGCGGATGCTGGACCGCCTGATGCGGCTGCTCAAGGCAGAGCGCGCCGCCCTGTTCGTGAACGAGCGCTGGCAGGACACGCTGCTCAGCGTCGAGCGCGGCTTCACTCCGGAATTCCTGCCGGCGTTGGATGCCGGCGGCGCGGGCGAGGCGTTGAGCAGCTTCGTGTTTCGCCGCCATGGACTCATCGCCCTGCGCGAGTTGCACCAGGAGCTGGCCGAGCTTCCCCCCGGACAGGAAGAAGTGGTGCTGCGCCTGCGCGGCATTTTCGAGCACGAACATGTGCCGGCCATGACCGCCGTCAGCCTGCACACCCGCGAGCGCCACTTCGGGGTGCTGATGTTCCCGCACCCCGCCACCCAGGGCTTCGCCTCCTCCCACCTGCGGCTGCTGGGAGGCCTGGCGCGGCAGATCGGGATGACGCTGGAGAACTATGTACTCATGCACAACGCCCAGCGCCGCACCATGGAGTCGGAGCTGCTGACGCAGGTGGGGCAGGCGGTCAGCTCGCACCTGAACCCCGACGAGGTCCTGCGCACCATCCACCGTGAGTTGGGACACTTGTTCGACACCCAGAATTTTTATATCGCCTTCCTGGATTCGGGGGAGATGCGGTTTGAGCTCGAGGTGGAGCAGGGCGAGGTGCTGCCCAAGCGTTCGCGCAAGGCCGCGAACGGGATCTCGGAGTACGTGATCCGCACCGGGCGCCCGCTGCTGATCCGCTCCGACATGGAGTCCACGCGCCTCAAGCTGGGATTCGTCTTCGGAGGCCGTCCCGCGAAATGCTTCATGGCGGTTCCCATCCTGCGCTTCAACAAACCGGTGGGGATCATGGCGGCGATGAACTACGAGCGCGAATTCGCCTACGAAAACCGCGACCTGGAAGTGATGGACACCGCTGCCGGGCAGGTGGCCGTGGCCATGGAGAACGCGCGGCTGTTCGCCGAGGAGCAGCGGCGCGCCCGCGACCTGGAGTTCCTCAACAGCATGTCGAAGACGGCCATCTCCAGCCAGAACGCCGAAGAGATGCTGGCCGAGATCGTGGGCGAGATCCAGAAGAACTTCCGCTTCGACCACATCGGCATCGGCATCGTGGATTACGCCACCAAGGAGATCGAGATCAAGGCGGAAGCGGGCGCCACCGCCACGGCACCGGGACGCCGTTTGCCGCTCAGCGCCGGCATCATCGGCAAGGCGGCGCGCGCCAACGAGCTGACCCTGGTCCCGGAGGTGGGCGAGGGCCGGCCGCAGTGCATTCTGCCGGATGCGCGCTCGGCGCTGGTCATCCCGCTGACCTACGGCGAAACCCTGCTGGGCGTGCTGAACCTGGAGAGCCGCCATGAGAATGCCTTCGCCGAGCAGGAAGTGCTGATTCTGCGCACCCTCGCCGACCTGCTGGCCACCGCGCTGCACAATGCGTTCGTGTTCCAGAAGATGCAGACGCAGGCCATCACCGATTCCCTCACCGGCATCAAGACGCGGCGGTTCTTCCTGGAGTCGGTGCAGGCGGAGTGGAAGCGCGCCTCGCGCTCGGGCCGGCCGTTCTCCGTGGTCATGGTGGACCTGGACCGCTTCAAGGACATCAACGACACGCTCGGCCACCTGGAGGGCGACCTGGTGCTGGCGCGCATCGGACGGGTGCTCGAGCAGAAGAGCCGGCAGTCGAACGTGGTAGCGCGCTATGGCGGCGACGAGTTTGTCATCCTGATGCCGGAAACCGGCCTGGAGCAGGCGCAGGTCCTCTCCGAGCGCCTGCGGTTGTGGATTGCGACCGACCCCATGCTCAGCCAGATGAAGATCACCGGCAGCTTCGGCGTGGCGACCTATCCGCTGCACGGCGCCCAGGTGGAAGACATCCTGCGGGTGGCCGACGCCGGCATGTACATCTCGAAAAAAGAAGGCGGCGACCGGGTCTCCATGGCCGAGGAGTTCGTCGACAGCCAACACTTGCTGGAGCAGCGGGAACTGGTTAGCGCGTATGTCGACGGATTCCTGCGCCGGGAGAACCCGGGTCCGGAAGCCGCCGACGAACTGGTGGGCACGCTCAAGAAGCTGGGCAGCGCGGTGGGGCAGGCCGGCGACCGGCAGGGCTTGATGCAGGCGCTGCGCACCCTGACGCGCGCGGCCGAGACCCGCGAGTACTCCGCCGGGCACGGCGACGCGGTGGCGCGCTACGCCGAGGCCATTGGGCACGAGCTCATGCTTCCTGAGGACGAGATGATCGATCTGGTCTTCGCCGCGCGCGTACACGACGTGGGCAAAATCATCATTCCGGAGAGGATCCTCAACAAGCCCGGCCCGCTGAGCGACGACGAGTTCGCGCTGATGAAGAAGCACGTCCTGGTGGGAGCGCAGATCGTCGACGCCATCCCCGGACGCGAGCGGGCGCGGCTCATGGTGCTGCACCATCACGAGCGCTTCGATGGCTCGGGCTATCCCAACGGCCAGCGCGGAGAGGAGATTCCGCTGGGATCGCGCATCATCTCCGTCGCCGAAGCCTATGTGGATATGACCACCGAGCGCGCTTACGCCGCCATCAAGACCCAGGAAGAAGCCATCGCCGAACTGGAAGCCATGAGCGGCGTGCAGTTCGACGGCATGCTGGTGCGGATTCTCATCCGGCAGCTCGGGGGAGAGAAGATTTCGAAGAGCAGTGGGTAGTGAAAAGTGGTAAGTGGGAAGTCGGAGAAAACGAAACTGTCATCCCGAGCGGGCTTCAGCCGCGAGGGATCTTGGTTTTACTTATCACTTATCACTTATCACTTCCCACTTCCCACTTACTTCACCTTCTCCACCACCACCGCCGTCCCGTACGCGAGGACTTCAGTAACACCGTTCATGATCTCGGTTGCGTCGTAGCGCATGCCGATGACGGCGTTGGCGCCGAGCGCGGCGGCGTGCTCCAGCATCAGGTCGAAAGCGTGGCCGCGGGTCTGCTCGCACAATTTGCTGAACAGCGTGATGTTGCCTCCCACCAGGGTCTGCAGGCTCGCGCCGAGCGTCCCGAAGATGGAGCGCGAGCGCACGACGATCCCCCGCACCACGCCCAGATTGCGCACAATGCGGTAGCCGTCGAGCTCGAAGGCGGTGGTGACCATGTGGTGGGCCAGCATGGGGGCACGGGATGAGTCTGGTGTTGTACCCATGCTGATTACGGTAGCACAGAACTATCGGGTCATCGGGAGATCGGGTCGTCATCGGGTCATTGGAGACCGGTGCTTCAGATCACCCGATCACCCGATGGCCAAATCACCCGATTACCGGCTCACCTGGATCAGCGGCTTGGCCTCGGGCAGGACTTCGCCGATGTGCGCCGCAGCGACACCGGCGGCGGCCAGCGCGCGCTGGAGGTCGGCCGCGTCTTCGGGCGCAACCGAGATCAGCAGGCCGCCGGCGGTTTGCGGGTCGTAGAGCATGGTCCTGAGATCATCGGGGATGCCATCGTCGTAGCCGACCAGGCACTCGGCGAATTCGCGGTTTGCTTTCAGACCTCCGGGAATGTAGCCGGCGCGCACGCATTCGAGCGCGCCCGCAAGCAATGGCACGGCCGAGGCGCGCAGGCGCAAGCTGACCCCGGAGGCCAGCGCCATCTCGCGTGCGTGGCCGATGAGCCCGAAGCCGGTGACGTCGGTGAGCGCGTGGACGGCGAATGCAGGCTGAGTATCCGAGGGTAGGGGTCCCTCGACTCGCGGCGCAAAAGCGGCGCCGCTCGCTCGGGATGACAGTGTGTTGTTTGCTCCAGTGATCACTTCGGCGGCGGCTTTGTTCAGCGTGGTCATGGAGCGGACGGCGGCGTCGATCCACGCGGGCTCGGCTTTGCCGCGCTTGATGGCGGTCGAGATCACGCCGGTGCCGAGGGCTTTGGTGAAGAGCAGCGCGTCGCCGGGCTGGGCGCCGCGGTTGGCAAGCACGCGCTGCGGGTGGACAGTGCCGGTGACGGAGTAGCCGAACTTCATTTCTTCGTCGCGGATGGAGTGGCCGCCCACGACGGTACAACCGGCCTCGACCATCTTCGAAAGCCCGCCTGCGAGGATCTGCTCCAGCACCTCGAGGTCCCCCTTTTCGGGAAAACAAACGAGCGCGAGCGAGCTGAGCGGGCGTCCGCCCATGGCGTAGACGTCGCTGAGCGCGTTGACGGCGGCGATCTGCCCGAAGGTGTAGGGATCGTCCACGATGGGAGTGAAGAAATCCACGGTTTGAACGAGGGCGGTGTCGGGAGCGATCAGGTACACTCCGGCGTCGTCGGCGAAATCGAAGCCGACCAGAACGTTGGGATCCTGTTGCCGGGCTAATTTCCCAAGCACCGTGTCCAGCGCCGCCGGACTCAGCTTGGAAGCTCAACCCGCCGCTTTGACCGCCTCGGTTAGACGAATAGGCTTTGCTCCAGTCATGAAGGGATTCTAATTCACCGAAGGATCGGGTCATCGGATGATCGGGACATCGGGTCATCTGGGGGTCATCTGAAGAAGATGCGCGGCGGTCCCAAATGACCCGATCACCCGATCTCCCGATGACCCGATCGTCATGCAGTACTGACGCTCGCGATCCGCACTTCGGGAAAGCCCTGGTTCCAGTCGGCGGAGATGCTGCCCTCGATGGTGAGGCGGAAATCGGCGCTAGCGCCCGGCTTCAGCGGTGCGCTGCGCAGGTCGAGGATATCGCGGTCCGGCCCCTGAAACACCAGCACGCGAATGGGGATCTGTTCCTTCTGCACCACTTCACCCAGCGAGTTGCGGAAGAGGACCTCGGCGACGGCGCCGCTGACGGTCTTGTCGCCGGTATTGGTGATTCTGCCCTCGACGTAGGTGACGGTGCCGCCCACAAAATTCTGCGCCGCCGCCATCTTCACGTTCGAGACCTGCAGCTTGTCGGCATAGGGATTGGGCGCCTGCGAGGCGGAGCGCTTGCCGCCGCCAAGCCAGACCAGCAGCCCGAGCATGACGGCGACCACCGCCACCCCGGCCACGACGGCGCGCCACGGTCCCGGCGAATCGGCGGGCGCAGTGGACGAGAAGGGAGTCTCCGAGGGCTTCTCGGCGGTGGACATGGAGTTGATTCTACTACTCAGCGACAGCCGGCCCTGTAGGCATCGGGTGATCGGGAGATCGGGTCATCGGGAGATGTGAAAACCAATCATGTAATAACGTCGGGACGGCAGCAAGGGGGGCTTTTTCAATCACCCGATGACCCGATCACCCGATGTCCCGATTGCTCGCTATTCTCCCGCCACCGTCATGCCATCGATGCGCAGTGTAGGCGCCGCAGTCGAGCCGCGGAATTCCAGGTCAGTGCCGATTTCGGAGATGTTGTTGAGCATGTCGCGCAGGCTGCCGGCCACGGTGATCTCCTCGACCGGATAAGCCGGCTCGCCGTTTTCGATCCACAGCCCGCTGGCGCCGCGGGAGTAGTCGCCGGTGACGAGATTCACGCCGAAGCCGAGAAATTCGGTGACGTAAAGGCCCTGGCGCACGTCGGCGAGAATCTTGTGCGGGGAGCGCGTGCCCGGCTGAAGAAAGAAATTACCGGAGCTGATGCCGGGAGTGCCGGCCAGTCCGCGGGCGGCGTTGCCGGTGGTCTTGAGGCTGAGCTTGCGCGCGGTGTAGGTGTTCAGCAGATACGATTTCAGGACGCCGCGCTCGATGACGACGGTGCGCTGCGTGGGCACGCCTTCATCGTCGAAGGGGCTGGTGCCGAAGCCGCCGGGCATGATGCCGTCGTCGATGACGGTGACGTTCTCGCCCGCGATCTTTTCGCCCAACTTGCCCGCTAGGAACGACGCGCCACGGTAGATGGCGTCGCCGTTCACCGCATGCGAGATGGTATCCAGCAGCGAGCGCGCCACCATGGGATCGAAGATGACGGGAACGCGCGCGGTCTTGACCTTGCGAGCGCCCAGGCGGCGCAGTGCGCGCTCGGCGGCCACCCGTCCTACGTGCTCCGGCGAATCGAGCTTGCGCAGGGTGCGCGCCACCGAGAACCAGTAATCGCGCTGCATGGGGCTGTCTTCGATCTGCGCGATCGGCACCGCTGCCAGTGAGCAGTACGAACTCTTGTACTCGCCGGTGAATCCCAGCGAGTTCACCATCACTTTATGGTTGTTGGCGGCGTCGAACGAGCCGCCTTCGGAGTTGCGAATGCGCGGATCGGCGGCGAGCGCGGCGGCCTCGGCGCGGCGCGCCCAGGCGATGAGCTCCTCGGTGGGCAGCGAGTACACGTCGTCAAAGTAGAGTTGCAGATCGCCGGAGGCCGACCCCAGCAGCTCCGGCTCCGCCAGCCCGGCGTGCGGGTCTTCGGAGGTGAGCCGCGCCAGCGCCAGCGCGCCTTCCACCAGTTGCCGGAGGCCGTCGGCGGAGAGATCGCTGGTATGGGTGCTGGCGGAGCGCCGGCCAAAGAACACGCGCAGCCCCATGGCGTGCGAGCCGGCTTCCTTCAGGCTTTCGACCTCGCCCAGCCGCACGACGGTGGAGAACTCCGAGCCATCGTGCACCACGGCTTCCGCGGCACTGGCGCCGCCAGCCATGGCGCGGCGGACCACGTCGTGGGCGAGTTGCTTGAGATCGGTTTCGAGTTTCGGGCTTCGTTCAGCAGTCAGCATTCAGCACTCAGCAGTCAGTAAAACCAAGATCCCTCGCTACGCTCGGGATGACAGGGTTAAGTGGGATTGGGTTTTCAATCACCCGATGACCCGATGACCCGATCCCTACGATTTTGTTCCCCCCACGGTGATGCGGTCCACCTTCAACGTGGGGATACCGACGCCCACGGGAACGGACTGGCCATCCTTGCCGCAGGTGCCGACGCCTTCGTCGAGCGCCAGGTCGTTGCCGACCATGGAGACGCGGGTAAGCACGTCCGGGCCATTCCCGATCAGGCTGCAGCCCTTGAGCGGCGCCGTCACTTTGCCGTCCTCGATCAGGTAGGCTTCGGAGGCGGAGAAAACGAACTTGCCGTTGGTGATGTCCACCTGCCCGCCGCCGAAATTCTTGGCGAAGATGCCGTATTTCACCGAGCGGAGGATGTCCGCCGGATCGTCCTCGCCCGCGAGCATGTAAGTGTTCGTCATGCGCGGCATGGGGATGTGCTCGAAGCTCTCGCGGCGGCCGTTGCCGGTGTCGGGAATGCCCATGAGCCGCGACGACAGCTTGTCGCTCAGGTACTGCTTGAGGATGCCTTTCTCGATGAGCACGGTGTTCTGCGTGGGCGAGCCTTCGTCGTCCACGTTGAGCGAGCCGCGCCGCGAGGGCAGCGTGCCGTTGTCCACCACCGTACATTTCTCGCTGGCCACGCGCTTGCCGACCAGCCCGGTAAAGGCGGAGGTGCCTTTGCGGTTGAAGTCGGCTTCGAGACCGTGGCCAATGGCTTCGTGCAGCAGGATGCCGGGCCAGCCCGGGCCCAGCACCACTTCCATCTCGCCGGCAGGCGTAGGGCGCGCGTCGAGCTGGATGATGGCCTGGCGCGCGGCTTCGGTGGCGAAGTGCTCGGGCGTCTTCTCAGTCAGAAAAAAATCGAGAGCGACGCGTCCGCCGCCGCCAGTCGAGCCGCGGGCGGAATTGCCATCGGCGCCGTTCTTGGCGATGCAGAACACGTTCATGCGCGCCAGCGGCTGGACGTCGGCCGCCATAGAGCCGTCGGAGCCGGCCACCAGGATGTGCCGCAGTTCGTCCGCATAGCTGACGCGCACCTGCGCGATGCGCGGATCGTAGGCGCGGGCGGCGCGGTCGGCGCGCTGCACCAGGTCGAGCTTGGAGGCCATCTCCGCGTCCACCGAGGGCGTGGCCGGATAGAGGCTGCGCATCGCCTCCGGCTTGAAGCCGGTGATGGGCGTCTTCGACGGCCCGCTGGCGATCAGGGCTGCGGTGCGTGCCGCGTGCAGGATGCGCTCCGACGTAAGTTCGCCGGTGTACGCGTACCCGGTGCGCTCGCCGGAGATGACGCGCACGCCGCAACCGGCGGAGATTCCCTGCGTGGCCGACTTGACCATGGATTCGTCCACGCTGATCGAGGTCGAGTACTGGTACTCGAAATAAAGGTCGGCGAAGTCGCCGCCGGCCGAAAGCGCCGCCGCCAGATACCGCTCCAGGTCCTGCTCGGCGAGGCCATACCGCTGAAAGAAGAACTTGTTGTTATCCATCTTCAAAATTAGATGCCTGAGGGGAAAAGAAGACCCAAGATCCCAACGACGCGACCCGCCGTTGATTATCACATACTGCCATGTCA
>JBIOFT010000115.1:0-12317 GCA_044447375.1 Terriglobales bacterium
GACTCCCGACGCGCTGCGCGGCCTGCAGAACAAGACCGCCGAATGGGATCCGCAGATCGTCCAGATCAACGTCGCCGAAGCCAATATCGTGGACCGCTGCGAGTCCTGCCACATGGGCACGCGCGAACCCGTACGGCTGACCGCCGCGTTGATGACGCCCAAGGGCCGTAAGAGTCCCGACGACTACGCCCTCGCCTCCACCAGCCATCCCGAGCCCGACCTGCTCAAGGTCCACGATCCCGACAAGTTTGGCTGCTCGCCATGCCACCAGGGCAACGGCCGCGCCACCACCAGCATTGAAAAGGCGCACGGCAACTACGAGCACTGGCTGTGGCCAATGTTCCGCAAGCAGAACGTCGAAGCCGGTTGCCAGGCCTGCCACCAGGCCGACATGTTCATCCAGACCGGCTCGGTCGGCCAGACGATCAGCGAAGGCAAGTTCCTCTTCCGCCAGCGCGGCTGCAACGGCTGCCACCGCTATGAAGGCTACGACCGCGAGCCCGAAGAACTGCTCAACATCGGCCAGCAGATCAAGCAGATGGAACAGCAGCAGCGCGACAACCTGCGCGAGGCCTCCATCGCCATGAAGCAGGCCGACCAGGCCGAATCCAACGAGGAAGCCAACCGGCTTAACCAGCGCGCCGAGTCCATGCGCGTGGAGAACAGCAAGATCGCCGGCCGCATCGAGCAGCTCGATCTGCGCTCCTCCTCGCTGCTGCGCGACCTGAAGAAGATCGGCCCCGATCTCAAGGAAGTTCGCGAAAAACTCACCAAGAACTGGGTGCCCGTCTGGCTGCACAAGCCCACCGAGTTCCGCCCCGGCACCAAGATGCCGAATTTCCGCCTCAACGATGGCCAGGTCAAGACGATCTCGGCCTACCTGTGGCAGACCGCGCTCAACGATCCGCTACCCCGGCAGCAAACCGGCAGCGCGGCGCGCGGCAAGGAATTGTTTGAAACCCGCGGCTGCCTTGCCTGCCATTCCATCGGCGAAGGCAGCAATCGGATGGGCGGCGATTTCGCGGCCAACCTCTCGCGCCTCGGCGAGAAGGCCAATTACGATTACATTTTCCGCTGGATCAAGAACCCGCGCGCCCGCACCCGGCCCTACTGCGCTTACGAGAAGAAAGACATCGGCCCCGAGGATTACGCAAAAAAGGGCCTGCCGTACGTCTTCGACTTCGACCACAGCAAGTGTCCCAACGACGGCCACGAGCTCCAGGTGGAGCAGATGACGGTGATGCCCAGCCTGCGCCTTGCCGATGACGAAGTCTCCGACATCGCCACCTACCTGCTCGCGCAGAAAAAGCAGGAGCCATCCTCCTATCCTGACGCCGCCTACATGGACGACCCCAAGCTCAAAGCCGAGGGCAAAAAGTGGATTGCACAATTCGGCTGTGCCGGCTGCCACGAAATTTCCGGCTTTGAAGAAGAAGGCCGCATCGGCACCGAGTTGACGCAGGAAGGCAGCAAGCCGATCGAGCGCCTCGATTTCGCGCTGCTCACCAAGGTCGCCGAAGACACCGGCAAGGAGCCCATCACCGACGCCGAAATTCGCGCGCGCCTGCCCGAGGGTCCTGCCAAGGGCCCCTGGTACGACCACAAGGGCTTCTTCGAGCACAAGCTCGCCATGCCCAACGTCTACGACCAGGGCATGATCAAGAGCGACACCGAAAAACTTCGTATGCCGGATCCGCACCTCGACAAGGAACAGATCCGCGCCCTCGCCACGTTCCTTCTTGGCAGCCAGGAAACTTCCCTTCCCGCGAGCTATCAGTACCGTCCCGAGGATGCCCGTCGCGACATCCAGGAAGGCTGGTGGATCGTGCGCAAATACAACTGCGTCGGCTGCCACCAGTTCACCCCGGGCCAGAAGACGGCGCTGGAAACCGTGCCGCGCTATCAGGAAGCGAAGGGAACGCTGCCGCCCAAGCTGCTCACCGAAGGCGCGCGGGTTGACCCCGAGTGGCTGCTGCGCTTCCTCTCCAATCCTTCCATGGCCGCGAGCCCGAACGACCAGCATCGCAACGGAGTGCGTCCTTACCTCGGCGTGCGCATGCCGACGTTTTATTTCTCGGAGAACGAGTTGCGCAAGCTGGTGCGCTTCTTCCAGGCGCTGTCGCAGCAGCCCCTGCCCTACATTCCGCAGAAGCAGCAACTCCTGACCGCGTCTGAATCCGACATGGCGCGCGCCCTGTTCACCAGCCAGGCCGCGCCCTGCCTGAAGTGCCACGCCACCGGCGACCCGGCGCATGACAAGACCGCCACCGCGCCCAACTTCCTGCTCGCCAAGGAACGCCTCAAGCCCGGCTGGACCGAGCGCTGGCTCGTGGACCCGGCCAACATCAGCCCCGGCACCGCCATGCCTTCAGGATTGTTTAAGAAGGAAAACGGGCGCATGGTCTTCGCCGGCCCCACCCCGCCTGCGCTGCAAAGTTACCCCGGCGATCAAACCAAGTTGCTGGTTCGCTACATCTTTCAATTGACCCCCGAGGAGCAGCGCCGCCTCTCGGCCCAGTTGCCGCGCAGCGCCGCCCCAGCCAAGAAAACATCGGGAATGAGGGCGCCCGTAAAGATGCCCGGTTCCAACTCGGGCTCGGCCCAAAATAAGCAATCTTCCTCCAGTGGCGCCGGCGCGGGTGGCGCGCGATAAAATAGGTGGATTTGTCAGGGACTCAATACATGAACGGAGAGGCAGTCACATCATGAAGATGAGAAAGACCGTCGTACTGCTCGTGCTTGGCATCCTCGGACTGCTGTTGCTGTCCGCTTGCAGCAAGAAAGAAGAACCGGCAAGCGCCAAGCCGGAGGAGAAGGCAACCACGGCCGCGGCGCCCGCAACACCGGTTGACGCAGCGACCGCCGCCACCATTACCGGCACCGTCAAATATCCCGGCGCCGCCCCCAAAGCCGTCAAGATCGACATGAGCCAGGATCCCGCCTGCAAGGGCGGCGACAACACCGTCGAGACCCTGGTGGTCAATAACGGCAATCTGGAGAACGCTTTCGTGTACGTGAAGGACGGGCTCGGCAGCCGCACCTTCGACGCGCCCAAGGATTCCGTCACGCTCGATCAGAAGGGATGCCGCTATCACCCGCACGTCCTCGGCATCATGACCGGGCAAACGTTGAAGATCATCAACAGCGACGACACCACGCACAACATTCACCCCACGCCGAAAGACAATCGGGAGTGGAACGAGTCGCAACCGCCCAAGGCGGCGGCCATCGACAAGACCTTCGCCCGCGAAGAAATCATGCTTCCGGTCAAGTGCAACCAGCATCCCTGGATGAAGATGTACGTCAACGTGGTCAAGAGCCCGTACTTCGCGGTCACCGACAAGGATGGCAAGTACACCCTCAAGGGACTGCCGCCGGGCACGTACACCATCGCCGTGGTGCAGGAAAAACTCGGCGAGCAGACGCAGCAGATCACCGTCGGAGCGAAGGAATCCAAGACCGCCGACTTCACCATGAAAGCGGCGCAGTAGCTTCTGGTTATCGGTTTTCGGTTCTCGGTTTTCGGTTCAGCAAAGCTGATCGTCCACCGAGGACCGGAAACCGGCGACCGATGACCGAAAACTTAAATGTCGTTAACCACACCGTTCAATCAAGCCCACCATCGCTTTGCGACCGTGGTCGCCTTCTGCACTTTTCTGCTCATCGTCGCCGGCGCCCTGGTCACCAGCAATGACGCCGGGCTCGCCGTTCCCGATTGGCCGACCTCGTTCAATCATTGGCCGGTGACCTACGGCTACTTCACGGTTCCGCTGGTCGGCGGAATCCGTTGGGAACACGGTCATCGCATCATCGCGCAAGTCATCGGACTGTTGACCATCGTTTTGGCCGTCTGGACCTCGAAGGTGGACCGCCGTCCCTGGATGCGCAAGCTGGGATGGGCCGCACTCGCCACGGTGATCGCTCAAGGTGTCCTCGGCGGGATTACCGTGCTGCACTTCCTTCCGCCCGGCGTTTCCGCGGCCCACGCCACCCTCGGCCAGACGTTTTTCTGCATCGTGGTTGCCCTCTGGCTGTTCACCGGACGCACCTGGGTTCAGGACCCGCGCATGCAACTTCCCACCAAGCGGCCCAGCCTGCCCTGGCTGGCGACTGCGTCCACGGCCTGCGTCTATGTTCAGTTAATTTTGGGAGCCGCGTTCCGCCATCACGGCATCAAACTGCTGCCACACATCATCAGCGCTGCTGTGGTGACTTTCGTCCTGCTGTGGACGGTGGTGCGCGTGCTCAGTGAATATGCGCTGGTGGAACAGCTTCGCCGTCCCGCTCTCATGCTGCTGACTCTTTTGATGGTCCAACTCGCACTCGGCTTTGGCGCCTGGCTGACCCGCGTCGAATGGGGACGCGATGCGCCCCAGCCTGGAATGGCGATGGTCTACATCACCGTGTCGCACGTTGCCGTGGGCGCGCTCCTGCTGGCGACCACAGTCGTGCTTGCCATCCAGGCATGGCGGCACGTCGCTATTCCAGCCGCTGAGCGCATTCCCGCGGGCGCCGCCAAGCCGGTGACCGTATGAGCGCCGCCACGCCTCCAATCCGCACTGGTGTGATACAAGACGGTTTGCCGCACCCTTATCCCTTTCGGGTTTGGAGCGATAGGGCGGGGGTTCTCCTCAAGGATTATTCCGAGCTCATCAAGCTTCGCGTCACCAGCCTGATCGTGCTCAGCGCCTGGGCAGGCGCCTACTTTGCCGCGCCGCGCGCCGGCGTTGCGCAGCTTTCATGGCCGGTGCTGCACGCGCTTATCGGCATCTCGCTCATCGCCGCCGGTTCCGCCGCGCTGAACGAGGTCTTTGAAAAAGACATTGATGCCCTCATGCGCCGCACCGCGAATCGTCCGCTGCCCTCCAAGCGCATGGGCCTGGTGCACGCCAGCATGGTGTCCGGAAGTCTGGTCTTCGGCGGCGCGCTGTATCTGGCGCTCTACTGCAACCTGCTGACCGGGTGCCTGGCGCTCGCCACCGCCATCGTTTATCTCGCCGCCTACACGCCACTGAAGCGCGTTTCGCCCGTGTGCACTTTCGTCGGCGCTTTTCCCGGCGCCATGCCTCCGCTGCTCGGTTGGACCGCCCTGCGCGGACGCATCGAAATTGAAGGCCTGATCCTGTTTGCGATTGTTTTCTTCTGGCAGTTCCCGCACTTCTATTCCATCGCCTGGCTCTACCGCGAGGACTACCAGCGGGCCAGCATCCGCATGCTGCCCGTGGTCGAGGCTACAGGCAAAGCCACCGGCCGCGAGATCGTGCTCTACTCCATCGTGCTTCTGCCCGCCAGCTTCGCGCCCACGCTGTTGCACATGTCGGGCCTGATCTACCTGGCGGGTGCGATCGTGCTGGGCGGAATCTACCTCTGGTTCGGTATCCGCCTCGCCGCCTTCAAGCAGCCCTTGACCTCAGGCCACTCCAAGCGCCGCGCGCGCCAGTTGCTGCTGGCGACCGTGTTCTACCTGCCGCTGCTGTTCGCGCTGATGATGCTGAACTCGCGCTAGCTCCCAACCCCGTACAAGCCCTTCCCTGCTGCGCATCTCCCAACAGGCGCTCTTCCGGTTGACACGGAAATACTCTCGTGCTAAGATACGAATATATCGTATTACGATATATAGCTTCACAAGGAGGATGGCATGGCTGCTGCGTTGTTTTTCTGGACCGTACTGGGCGGACTGGTGGGTGGGTTCGCGAAATCGGTGCTGTGGTATGAGCGCGCACACACCTGGCTGGCGTGCGTGCTGTTCGGCGCTGTCGGCGGGATCGTAGGCGGTGTCTTGCGCAAATCCGCCGGCCCGACCGACGGATTCGACTTGAGCAGCATGGGCCTGGTCGTCGTGGCGTCAGCGGCGCTGCTCTGCGTGTACAGCCTGTTCGCGCCGCGCGACCGGGCAGCCGCAACCGCCGACCACGAACGTCGCGCCGCCTGAAGCGGACCGTTCTGTAAAAGGTCGAAAAGCCCGAGCCGCAATGGCTCGGAAGGAGGGGTGAGCGATCCTGCCCTTCCCGCATAGATCCTGAGCTCGCGCCGACCTTGCGCGAGCCCAGGATCTATGCGCCTTTTACCTGAAGCCTGACGCCTGCTGTTAAAATGGTTTGTGGCCTTTTCCGCCGAATTAGTCCCACAAATTGCCGCTTCCGCGCCGGTCATCCAGGTGGAGAACCTGCGCCATCTCTACGACGGGCGTCCCGCGCTCGACGGCGTCACCTTCGACGTGCGCCCGGCGGAAATCTTCGGCCTGCTCGGCCCCAACGGCAGTGGCAAGACCACGCTCTTCCGCATTCTCTCCACGCTGATGCTTCCCAGCGAAGGACGCGCGGTCATCATGGGCCACGATGCGGCCACGGATCCCACTGGATTGCGCCGCCATATCGGCGTCGTATTCCAGGCGCAGAGCATCGACATCAAGCTGAGCGCGGCCGAGAACCTCCGCCACGTCGGACATCTTTACGGATTAAGGGGAGCGCCGCTGAAAGCGCGCATCGCGGAAATGCTGGGGAGAGTCGGGTTGGCCGACCGCGCCAACGACCGCGCCGAAACTTTCTCCGGCGGCATGCAACGGCGCCTCGAACTTGCCAAGGGCCTGCTGCATCATCCCTCGGTGCTGCTGCTGGACGAGCCGACGACAGGCCTGGATCCGGGCGCGCGCCGCGACCTCTGGCAGTATCTCCACATCCTGCGCGAGCAGGAACGGGTCACCGTGATCGTGACCACGCACCTGATGGAAGAGGCCGAGCGCTGCGACCGCCTGGCAATTCTCAGTGAGGGGAAACTGGTCGCGCTGGGAACGCCCGCGGAATTGAAGCGCGAGATCGGCGGCGACGTCATCCTGCTGGAAGCCGCCGATCCGGAATCGCTGGCGCGGCGCATCCACGGGCGCTACCATCTCGACGCGACCGTGATTGCCGGAAAGGTGCGCCTGGAGCGGGAAAGCGGCCATCGCTTCGTCACCGATGTGGTGGAAGCTTTTCCCGGCGAGATCCAATCGCTATCGGTGAGCAAGCCGACGCTGGAGGATGTATTCATCCATCGCACCGGGCACAGATTCTGGACCGAAGACCAGAAGTCGGAAGAACAACAAGCCGCCAAAACCGAGCACTAATTGCTAATCGCTAATTGCTAATTGCTATGGCTTCACGTACCGAAACTATTCCGGCGACCATCGCACCGACATCGGTCGGCACCATAATTCCCGCAGTGTCGCTCTGGTGGCGCGAGATTGTCCGCTTCTACCGCCAGCGCTCGCGGGTGGTTGGCGTGATCGCTTCGCCGATCCTGTTCTGGATCGTGATCGGCTCCGGCTTCGGCACGTCGTTCAAGGGCGGCAGCGGCGCCGGCAACCAGCACTATCTCGACTACTTCTTTCCCGGCGCGCTGATCATGATCGTGCTCTTCACCTCGATCTTTACCATGATGTCGGTGATCGAGGACCGCAAGGAAGGGTTCCTGCTGTCGGTGCTGGTGGCGCCGGTGCATCGCTCGGTCATCGTGCTTGGCAAGGTGCTGGGCGGAACGACGCTCGCGACCATCCAGGGGTTGGTGTTTCTCTGCTTCGCGCCCGCGCTCGGCATTCACCTTGGCCTGGCGCAGTTCGGCCTGATCGTGCTCGACGTTTTTCTGGTGTCGTTCGCGCTGACGGCGCTGGGTTTCATCATCGCCTGGCCGATGGATTCCTCGCAGGGCTTCCACGCGGTGATCAACCTGTTCCTGATTCCGCTGTGGCTGCTCTCGGGCGCGCTGTTTCCGCTCACCGGCGCTTCCGGCTGGATTCGCCTGCTGATGCGCGTCAATCCGCTGACCTACGGAACGGAAGCCCTGCGCACACTGCTTTTCCCGGCCAGCGCAATTTTCTCGGTCAGCACTTGCTTGATCGTGCTGGTGGGATTTTCGCTGGTGATGTTCCTGGCTGCGTTCGTGGTCGCCAATCGCCGCACCACCAAACCCGCGGCGTAGCAGCTAGTCGCGAGTCCCGAGTCGCGAGAACTGGTTTCAAAAATACATTTTCGCCTCAGGAACAATGTCCCTCAGGGGCTAAAGCCCACGATTTTTGCGGCCTCGATCGGCACGGCTAAAGCCGTGCCCTACCCAAAGACCGATTTTTGAAACAGTTCTAGTCGCGAGCCGTGTCTCCCTCGCAACTCGGGACTCGCGACTCGGGACTATTTCCGCTCGCGTTCCAGGATTGCTTTCTCCGTCAGCACTGCCTGTTCGCGCACGCGATCCGGCATGTTGGGCAGGTTCTTCGCATAAGCAGTAACCGCGGGCAGGTCTTCCTTCCGGCCGACCAGGTAGAGCGCGCGCAGCGCTTCCCAAACCTGCTCGGGAGCGGGATCCATCACCGCCAGCTCGGTTCCCGCCTGCACCTGCGCGCCCTGCGTAACGCCGAACGAGCGCACCCGTCCCGCAATCGGCGAGCGCACTTCCACCGTGGTTCCATTCACGTCGAGCTTGGCGATGGTTCCGTTCTGGCGGATCGCTTCACCGATCTTGGCGAGGTCGGCGACGCGTCCAGCTTGCGGCGCCTTGACCTTGGCGGGCTGGAGCATTTCCACCAACTGCGGACGTCCGCTGGCGTCGCCGAAGCGGACCAGCGAGAGCGCGGCGTTGCCACGCACCACGGGCGATGCGTCGTTCAGCATCGGCAGCAGCGCCTGGTGGAATTCAGGGCGAGTGTTGTCCTGGCCCATGATCCACGCGTCGGTGTTGCGGACCTCTTCGACCGGGCTGGTGGCAAGGCGGACCGCGTCGGGATACCAGCGCGCGGCGCCGGCGTCGTGCTTCGCCATGCGCTCGCCGAGTTGGACGAGCGCGTGCTGCACATGGCGAGGCTTCTGCTGGTCGTGGATGTACTCATCGAGCTCGCGGTCGGTGAGCTGGCGCCCGAACCAGGTGCTGTGCCAGAACAGAAACGGCAGCAGCACGATGGCCCACGCGACCGCGAAGAACAGGATGCGCGAGCGCACCGACATGGGTTTGCGCTCGAAGTTGGGGTCCTTCACGATCGGGGTCGGCAGCGGCAAGGAATCCTCACTCCTCGATATCAACGTCGAGCACGCGATTCTGCTCGAGGTAATGCGACATGGCGTATTGCGCCAGCAGGCTGGTGGAGACCAGCACTTCCGCGCCGATCCATTCGCCCTTGGGGTGCGGAATGTTGGCAGGATGCTTGCAAGCTCCGCTGGAGCCGAATTCGGGGCCGAAATACGAGCCTTGGCTCTCGGGAAACTGCTGCAGCGCGTACCAGGCTTCGTGGCCGATGGTTCCGCCGACATCGAGCTTGAGTTTCACCACAGGCATAGTTAAGCGCGGAATAACTGGTACAGCATCAAGTAGATCACAACGCCGGTGATGGAGACGTAAAGCCAGATCGGGTAAGTCCAGCGCGCGATGGCGCGATGGCGCTGGTCGCGGCGGCGAAGGCCGAGCGTGAGCGCGATGATGACGAGCGGCGGCACGGTCGCGGCCAGAATGGTGTGCGTGATCAGGATGGCGAAATAAACCGTGCGCGCGAGTCCCTGTCCCTGGAAATGCACGCTGCCAACGTGCGCGTGATAGTAAACGTAAGAGGCGAAGAAGATCGAAGAAGTCGCGACTGCAGCGATCATCAGGGCGCGATGCCGGGCGATGTTTCCGCGGCGAATGGAATTGCGCGCCGAGGCGATCAAGACAGCGCTGGTGCCGTTCAGCACGGCGTTAAGAGCTGGTAACGATGACAAATTTGATATCGTATCCGTAGTTACCCTCCCCCCTCCCCTACCCGGCGACGAGCTAGTACGGCATGACGCCGACTTCTTTTTCGACCTCGGGGGTGTCCACCATGACGATGGCGTCCCAGGGGCAACCGTCGAGGAAGGCGCCGTCGGGACCCTTGCTGGTGCACTTCTTGCAGCCGATGCAGAGCAGCGGATCCACCGCGATGCGCCCGAAGGGCGGATGATCTTCGTCCGGGACCCAGAACATGCAATCTTCCACCGGACAATACTCCACGCAGGCAGGCGAGCCGGCACAGCCGGTGCAACACTCGGTGATCACGGCCAGCTCTTTGGGTTTCCTCTTGCGCGCGGTGGTGAGGCCCTTGGAACGGGGCTCGTGCTTCAGCTCGTCGGGAACCATTCCGGGGTTCATCTGCGGTTGGGTGGACATTGTGCAGTTCCTATTACGATTCTGCCGCCCGCTAAAGCGGGCTTGACCTCACTTCGCTCCCTACCCACGGCTTACGCCGTGGGCTACGTTCTATCGCCTGCTGCGCAGGCTGTTTTTCGTCCAAGTGCGACTTCGCTCGCGATCACGCGCCCAATGCGCACGTACGACCGAACGACTATCCGGCCGCGATGAACTCGCTGAGCGCGGCTTCCACATCGGTGGGCGCAAGCTTCTCGCCGTCGTTCATCCGCTTCAGGATGGCGTCAATGATGTCCTTGGCCTCGTCCTTGCGATAGTTCTTGATGAAGCCGTCGTAAAAGTGCTCGCCGGAAAGGGCGCGATTGATCTCCCACTCCTTGTTGTTCTCGTTGAGCTCGGTGTAATACACGACGCGGTATTTGCCGGTGTAAGCGGCCTCGCGGTAAATCTCGAACATCACCTTGTCAGATTCCATTGCCATCCGTGCGGATCCTCGAAACCCTTGAGTATTTTACATGGGGCGAGTCAAAAGACCCACATCTGCCAAAAGCGGGCAGATGTGGGGCACCACAGATTTAAGGGTTCTCAAATTACGGCTGGCTGGCGGCGCGGCGCTGCATTTCTTCGGGCGAGACGTCTTCGACGTGGGTGGCGATGGTCCACTGGTGTCCGAAGGGATCGTAGAAGGTGGCGTTGCGATCGCCGTAGAACTTGTCCTGAAGTTCCTGCTTCACTTTCGCGCCGCCGGCAACGGCCTTCTTGAAGACGGAATCCACGTCCTCGACGTAAATCATGAGGGCAGACGCGGTGCCGCCGATGGTTTCGGGGCTGACGGCGTTCATCTGGGGAAATTCGTCGGCGAGCATGATATGGGAATCGCCGATCTTGATTTCGGCGTGGCCGATTTTTCCGTCGGGCGTGGGAAAGCGCATCTCTTCCTGCGCCCCAAACACGTTCTTGTACCAGTCGAGTGCACGGGCGGCGTTGCGCACGATGATGTACGGCGTGACGGAGTGATAGCCGGCGGGAATGTAGTGAGTTTTCGTGGTGGGCATGGGACCTCCGTGAGAGCAATTAGTAATTAGCGATTAGCCGTTGCCAGCCCAGAAGGAAACCTCAGGGGCTAAAGCCCGCGTTGGTTAGGCGGCGTCGGCACGGCTAAAGCCGTGCCCTTCCCAACGAGCCTTCCCTGTTAGTCTCCGGCCATTTCGACCAGGTCCTGCTGCCCCTGCTGGGCGCCGGCGATGGAAATCAGTTCGGCCGGCGCGGTTTCTTCCGTCGTGCCGCAACAACCCGCCTTGGAACCGACGCTGGCGGCGAGCGTGAGTTCGTGGCGCAGGCGCTGCTCGAAGTGCTTGAGCTGCTCATCGACCGTCAGTTGCTTCTTGTTGTTGCGCACCATGTCTTCGCGGTAGCGCTTGAGGAAGTAGCCGATGGTCTCGACGCGGATCTTGATGGAACCGGTCGGCTTGTTCTCGTCAATATCCTTGAAGCAGAAGTACGGCGTGCCGGAGTGCTCGACGACTTCCTCGATCACGGTGTAAATGGGCGCGTCGTGGCCGCACTTGAAGCTGGATAGTTCGAGCGCGACCAGGTTGGGATGGCGCGCGATGTATTTCGCCGCCCAGACTTTGCGCGTGGTGTTCTCCGAGTACGAGTTCTTCCAGGCGTCGGAGACGTCGAGCGGGTGCGAGATGACGCCCATCTTGACCTCGTCGCCGAACAGCTTCCAGATAATCTCATCGTCCAGAGGCAGCGAGTCCTGGGAGAAAACGGGGTAACCGAGCTTCTGGAATTCTTCCAGGATCTCGTGGTTGATGCCGGGATCGTTGTGGTAGGGGCGGCCGAGGAGCACGATGCCGAGCTTGTCCTCGCGTTCCAGTTTCTTCAGGACCTCGCGTGCGGTGCCGCGCATGATGTCGTTGTCGAACTTCAGCATGGCGGCCATGCCCTGCTCGACGGCGCGGAAGTTCTCTTCCTCGCTGAGTCCGAGGATGTCTTTCCAGTCGTCGTACATCTGGCGATGCGCCACCTTGGGGTCGGTCAACTCGATGAGCGTGTCCTTCCAGATGACGCCCTTCTCGGTGAACAGGTCGGATTCCTTGGTGAATGCTGCCTTCACCGACGCCGGCGTGGCAGTGACGGTGGGGCAGGCGCGCGAGCTCTGCGTCTTCACCAGGAAGGTGGGCAGC
>JBIOFT010000116.1:0-12292 GCA_044447375.1 Terriglobales bacterium
ACCCACACGTACCCCACGATGAGGATGGCCAGGAAGATCATCATTTCAATGAACCCGAACAGGGCCAGCGACTTGTACAGCACCGCCCAGGGGAACAGGAAGACGGTCTCCACGTCGAAGATCACGAACAGGATGGCCACGATGTAAAAGCGCACGGTGTAGCGCTGGCGGGAATCCCCGATGGGGTCCACGCCGCACTCGTAGGGCATCAGCTTGACCTTCTCCGGCTTCTCCGGGCGCACCAGCTTGGCGATCCCCAGCGTGAGCGGAATAAGGACGGCCACCACGGCGATGAAGATGAAGATGGGGACGTAGTTCTGGGGCATGGACCCTCGGAAGAACTAAAGATAGTAGCGCGGCGGGAGCCTGCGATTCAAGCGGCGAATTGAGCGGCTGTGAATTGGTAATTTCAAATTTGTAATTTGTAATTTTGGGAGTCCGATGTCAGCGGCAGGCCGCTATCCCGAGCCTCCGCCAAACAGTTTCTCGATGGTTTTGACGGGGTAGAACAACCGATTGGGCTGGGCGGGCAGCGGAATGAAGTCGTGATGTAAATAAAAGGCCCGCGCGTTCTCGTCTTTTGCGTCCACCACAACCATGGCAGAAGCAATCTCACGGGTGCTGGCGAGCACGCGGTGGAGGGCGTCCAACAGAAGCAGTTCACCCACACCCCGTCCGCGAAAATCCTGGCTCACTGCCAGCCTGCCCAGCAGGGTGGCCGGGACGTTTGGATAACGGGGCAGCTTCTTGGCGACGCTGGCCGGCAGGTCTCCCAGGTTCACGACATGAGCCGACAGCGTGTAATACCCGGCAATCTTCACGCCATCGGGCGTCAGGACGAATACTGCCGCTACCCGCTTGCTGACATCCTGGCCAGCCTGTTTTTGCAGGTAACGATCAAGCGCCGTGACTCCACATGAAAAAGCCGCTCGGTTGTGCCTGCTTCCGAGCGGCTCAAATCGGAGTTCAGGCTCACTTTGTCCCTGATTCACGAAACACCCAAACGCCTTCGGTAGCGCCGGGCGGCGGCTTTCATACGCGCGCTCGGGGCCGGGGGATGCAGTAACGCTTCCACGAACACCTCGCGGTCGCGGCCGGTCAGCGTCCAGACTTCGTGCTGTTGAATGGTCTGGACGGCGGCATGATCCGCACTGGAAACCATGAAGTCGGAGATAGATCTCCCCTGCAAGCCGGCGGCGTATTCGATCCGCCGTTTCTGTTCCGGATTGAGCCGGGCTTCGATACGCTCGATCTTGCGAGTTGGTTTGTGCGGCTTCTTGAGCATCAGCCCCATGGGATCCTCACGCGCTGGTTGCATTGTACGGTAAATCACCGTACATTGCAAGAGACGGGGGCAGCCACGCGGCCCACACTTTACAAATTACAAATTACAAATTACCAATCCTCCTTCCGAGGGAAGCTCAGCCCCGCTGCTATAATCCCGCTTTCTCATTGCTGTTGCTCATGCCACCATGGCCCTCGACGAGAACATCTATCAGCTTCGCCGGCAGAAGCTCGAGCAGATCGAAGCGCTGGGCCAGCGTGCCTATCCGCACAAGTACCAGACCACACACGAGATTCCGCAGATCCTGGCCGGCTACAACGACCGCACCGCCGAACAACTCGAAGATCCGAAGGTCGAGGTACGCATCGCCGGACGCATGATGGCCATCCGCCTGATGGGCAAGGCAGGATTCGCCCACTTGCAGCAGGGCGGGCAGCGGCTGCAGATCTACGTCAAGAAAGATGACGTCGGCGAGCCCGGCTTCCAGCTCTGGAAGCTGCTCGATATCGGCGACCACATCGGGGTGCGCGGATTCCTGTTCCGCACCCGCACCGGCGAACTCACCGTCCACGTTCAGGAGCTGACGTTTCTTTCCAAGGACCTGCTGCCCTTGCCGGAAAAATGGCACGGGTTAACCGATGTAGAACTGCGCTACCGGCAGCGTTACGTGGACCTGGTGATGAACTCCGATGTCCGCGAGGTGTTCGTGCGGCGCAGCAGAGTGGTGCAGGCAATCCGCCGCTTCTTCGACGCGCACGGGTACATCGAGGTCGAGACCCCGATGATGCAACCCATCGCCGGAGGCGCGGCGGCGCGGCCGTTCGTCACCCATCACAACACGCTCGACATGGACCTCTACCTGCGCATCGCGCCCGAGCTCTACTTGAAGCGGCTGGTGGTCGGGGGCCTGGATCGCGTGTACGAGATCAACCGCAACTTCCGCAACGAGGGCATCTCCACCCAGCACAATCCCGAGTTCACCATGCTGGAGTTCTACCAGGCGTACTCGGATTATCGCGATCTGATGGACCTGACCGAAGAACTGCTGGCCCAGGTGGCGCGCGAGGTCACGGGCTCAACCGCGGTGACGTACGGCGGCCACGCGATAGATTTTGCCAACTGGCAGCGGCTGTCGATGCGGGAGGCCATCCAGAAGTACTGGCCGGAAAATGCCGGGCCCAAGCCGCAGATGACGGACTTCGCCAGCGCCGACTCTGTCGGCGCGCTGGTGCGGCGGTTCAACGCGGCCCACCATCCGCACATGCCGTTCGACCCTGCCGATCCGGCGGGCAAGACCATCGCCGCGCTGTTCGAAGCGGTCGCGGAGGAACACCTGCTCCAGCCCACTATCCTCTACGACTTCCCCGCCGCCATCTCGCCGCTCTCCAAGAACAAGCAGGACGAACCGGACTGGGTGGAACGCTTCGAGATCTACATTGGCGGCCTGGAATGCGGCAACGCCTTCAGTGAGCTAAACGATCCCGAGGAGCAGTTGCGCCGCTTCGAAGACCAGGTGCGCCAGCGCCAGCGCGGAGACGAAGAGGCCATGGCGGAAGTTGACTACGACTACGTCCGCGCGCTCTCCTACGGCATGCCGCCGACAGCGGGAGAAGGCATCGGGATCGACCGCCTCACCATGCTGCTGACGGGCTCGCCTTCCATCCGCGACGTGATCCTGTTTCCCTTGTTGCGGCCGGAAAAGCCAAGTGCTGAGGACGCGAAGGACGCTGGGGCTAAGAACGGCTAGAGTTACACCTGCGGCGACTTGGCGAGCTTGATCTGCTCTTCGACCCACTGCTGGATGAGGCGGCATTTAGGGTCGCGCGGATCGAAGCGGATGCCCACCCGGTGGTCGCGCTTCCACCACACCACCGCGTCCAGCTTCAGTGCCAGTGCCGGAGACAGGGTGAAGGAAAGCTGCACCGGCTGTGCCACCGAGAGGCGGCCGGCATCCTGCAGCGCCATGCCGCCGGCGCCGATCTCCTGCGAGCGGGCGACGAAAACCTCATCGCCGCACTGAACTCTTACTTCCGTGGCCAGGGACACGCGCGGGAATTGTCGCGGTTGGAAGAGCAAGGATGCGCTCCGGTCTGCTGCATTTATATCCTGCCAACCGTCCCCTTAGAACACAAAAAGCGGCGGGAATCGAGGAGAGCAAGCTTCGGGGCGCCCGGGGGGCATCTTGCGAAAGGTCCGAAAACCCAAATCCAGAGCAGCTTTGATATCATCCTACTTGCCCGTGTAAGCGTTTACTTACTTCGGCAAGGGAGTCAGCCCGCAGATGTGGATTGTTCGACTGGCCTTGCGGCGGCCCTACACCTTCGTGGTGGCCGCCTTGGTTCTTTTGATCGTGGGCCCGCTGGTCATCTTCCGCACTCCGACCGACATCTTCCCCAACATCAACATCCCGGTGGTCAGCATCCTCTGGAATTACACCGGGCTGAACGCGGAGGAGATGAGCAACCGCATCATCAGCCTCACCGAGCGTTCCCTGACCACCACGGTGGACGACATCGAGCACAGCGAGTCGCAGTCGCTGAACGGCATTGCGGTGGTAAAGGTCTTTTTCCAGCCGGGCGCCAATATCAACAAGGCCATCGCGCAGGTGACGGCCATCTCGCAGACGCAGCTCCGGCAACTGCCGCCTGGGACCACGCCTCCTCTGGTCATCACCTACAGCGCGTCCAGCGTACCCATCATCCAGCTTGCGCTCTCGGGGCAGAAGCTTTCGGAGCAGCAACTCTTCGACCTGGGCGTGAACTTTATCCGCACACGGCTGGTGACCATACCGGGCGCAGCCATACCGTATCCATACGGCGGCAAGCAACGGCAGATCCAGGTGGACCTGAACACCACGGCGCTGCAGTCCAAAGGCCTGTCACCGCTGGACGTGGTGAACGCCATCAGCGCGCAGAACCTGATCCTTCCGGCCGGCACCTCCAAGATCGGGGCGCTCGAGTATGACGTCGACATCAACGGCAGCCCGCAGACGGTGGAGGAGCTGAACCAGCTCCCCGTCAAGACCATGGGGAACACCACCATCTACATTCGCGATGTGGCGTTCGTGCGCGACGGCTTCCCGCCGCAGACCAACATCGCGCGCGTGAACGGGCAGCGCGCTTCCCTGCTGACGGTGTTGAAAACCGGCAACGCCTCCACCCTCGACATCATCGCCGGCATCAAGCGGATGCTGCCCGGGATCCAGGCTGGACTTCCCCCGGAGCTGCAGATCCGTCTGCTGGCCGACCAATCGATCTTCGTGCGCGCCTCTATCGACGGGGTGCTGCGCGAGGCCCTCATCGCCGCTTGCCTGACCGGGCTCATGATCCTCATCTTTCTCGGCAACTGGCGCAGCACGGTGATTATCGCGGTCTCCATTCCGCTCTCCATCCTGACCTCGATCATCGTGATGAGCGCGCTGGGCGAGACCATCAACATCATGACCCTCGGGGGCTTGGCGCTGGCGGTCGGCATCCTGGTGGACGACGCCACGGTGGAGATCGAGAACATCAATCGCAACATCGCGCAGGGGAAAGAGATTGAGCGCGCCATTCTGGACGGGGCGCAGCAGATCGCGGTTCCGGCGTTCGTATCCACCCTCGCCATCTGCATCGTGTTCGTACCCATGTTCTTCCTGACCGGCGTTGCCCGGTACCTGTTCGTGCCGCTAGCGGAAGCGGTGGTCTTCGCCATGCTGGCTTCCTACCTGCTTTCGCGGACGTTGGTGCCGACCATGGCCAAATACCTGCTCAAGGGGCACGAAGCGGAAGCCGACCATGTGCCCGCGGAAAGCCGCAATCCGCTGGTGCGGATGCAGATCCGCTTCGAAAAAGCCTTTGAGCGGTTCCGTGAACGCTACCGCGACATGCTGGAAACGGCGCTGCAGCACCGCCGGAAAGCTGTGTTGCTGGGCTTCGTCGCGTTCTCTGCGGCGTCGCTGGTGGTGCTCATCCCCTGGCTGGGCCAGGACTTTTTCCCGGCCGTGGACAGCGGCCAGTTCAAGCTCCACCTGCGCGCGCGCACCGGCACCCGCATCGAGGAAACGGCGAGGCTTTGCGACCTGGTCGAGCGTTCCATCCGCGAGCAGATTCCGCAGGAAGAAGTCGTCAGCGTCATCGACAACATCGGGCTGCCCTACAGCACCATCAACCTGTCGTACAGCAATTCCGCGCCCATCGGCCCGGCCGACGTTGACATTCTGGTTAGCCTGTCGCAGCATCATGCGCCGACGGCGCAGTACGTGCACGACCTCAGGATGAAGCTGGCCCGCGAATTCCCCGGCGTCAACATCTCGTTCCTGCCGGCGGACATCGTCAGCCAGATCCTGAACTTCGGCCTGCCCGCGCCCATCGACCTCCAGATCGTGGGCTACAACCTGGAGGACAACCGCGCGTTCGCCCTCAAGCTGCTGGACCGCATCAAGTATGTGGACGGCATCACCGATCTGCGGGTCCACCAGCCCTTCAATCAGCCCAAGCTGCACATCAACGTGGATCGCACCAAGGCGGAGCAGGTGGGCTATACGCAGCGCGATATCGCCAGCAACCTGCTGATCTCGCTGAGCGGAAGTTTCCAGACCTCGCCCACCTTCTGGCTGAACCCAAAAAATGGGGTCAGCTATTCGATCGTCACGCAGACGCCGCAGTACCGCATCGATTCGTTGCAGAGCCTGGAGAACATCCCGGTGACCGGTGGCGGCGGCAACGGGGCCAAGCCGCAGATTCTCGGCAGCCTGGCCTCGATCGGCCGCGGCGCGGGCATGGCCGTGGTCTCGCATTACGATATCCAGCCGGTCATCGACATCTTTGCCTCGGTGCAGGGACGCGACCTGGGCGGCGTTTCACGCGACATCGACAACATCATCAATGACGCCCAGAAGGAGCTGCCGCGCGGCTCATCGCTGATAGTGCGCGGACAGATCAAGACCATGCGCTCTTCCTACATTGGTCTGCTGAGCGGGCTGGTGTTCTCCATCCTGCTGGTTTACCTTCTGATTGTGGTGAACTTCCAGTCGTGGCTCGATCCTTTCATCATCATCTCGGCGCTGCCGGCGGCGCTGGCCGGGATTGTGTGGATCCTGTTCATCACCCGCACCACCATCAGCGTGCCCGCCTTGACCGGCGCGATCATGTGCATGGGCGTGGCCACCGCCAACAGCATCCTGGTGGTCAGCTTTGCCAAGGAACAGATGGCGGAGGGCAGGGATTCCATCACAGCCGCGCTGCAAGCCGGCTTCACCCGCTTCCGGCCGGTGCTGATGACCGCGCTGGCCATGATCATCGGCATGGTTCCCATGGCGCTGGGCATGGGCGAAGGCGGCGAGCAGAACGCTCCGCTGGGCCGCGCCGTCATTGGCGGGCTGGTTTTCGCAACCGTCGCAACCCTGTTCTTTGTGCCCGTATTTTTCAGTCTGCTGCACGGTCTGCGCGCGCGGCCGGCCAAGGCGGAGGTTGCGCGATAGAGCAGTTTCAGGGTTGGTGCACCTTGCTTGCGCTGTCATCCTGAGCGAGCGCGCCCGACCTTTCGACTTCGCTCGGGGGCATGCTTTGGCGCGCGAGTCGAAGGACCCCTATTCGAAAGATATCGTAGAGTAGGGGTGCTTCGACTCGTGCGGGCAAAACCAGCTCGCACTCGCTCAGCATGACAGGATGGTTGGGTACACTAGCGGATCTCGGATGGACGAAAAACAGACAAATCGAGAGGCGGCGGGCACGCCGGCTCCGAAACCGGGCCGCCCGGCGCATCACTATTGGATCGCCATCATCGCTGCGCTGACCGTTGTCGGACTCATCGTCTCCGGAATCCTGCCGCGCATCCAGGCGCGCGCCAGTCTGCATCGGGAAACCCGGGAGATGGCAATAGCCAGCGTGACCGTCATTCATCCCACGCGCGCGCCAGCGTCGTCGGAGATCGTGCTCCCCGCCAACGTGCAGGCGTTCATCGATGCTCCTATCTACGCCCGCACCAACGGCTACTTGAAGAAGTGGTATGTAGATATCGGCGCCCGCGTAAAAACCGGCCAGTTGCTGGCGGAGATCGATACCCCCGAAGTCAATCAGGCGCTGGGGCAGGCGCGGGCCGACCTGAACACGGCCGAAGCTAACCTGAACCTGTCGCGGATCACCGCAGACCGCTACCGGGATCTGCTGAAGACCGATTCCGTCTCCAAGCAGGATGCCGACAACGCCGCCGGCGACTACGCGGCCAAGCAGGCGATCGTCCACTCCGCGGAAGCCAACGTCAGGCGACTGGAAGATCTGCAGTCATTCCAGAAGATCTACGCGCCGTTCACCGGCGTGATCACCGCCCGCAATACCGATATTGGAGCGCTGATCGATTCCGGCGCGGTCGGCGGCACGCGCACCGAGCTGTTCCACATCGTGCAGCCGGACAAGCTGCGGGCTTACGTCAACGTTCCCGAAGCCTACTCGCAGGCCTCCAAGCCCGGCTTGACCGCCGACCTCACCCTGGCCGAGTTCCCCGGGCGACGATTCCAGGGCAAGCTGGTGCGGACCGCCAGCGCCATCGACACCAACACCCGCACCCTGCTGGTCGAGATCGATGTGGACAACCCCACCGGCACGCTCCTGAGCGGCGCCTACGCCGAAGTGCATCTGAAGTTGCCGGGCGCGAACTCGTCGTTGATCCTGCCGGTGAATACGCTGCTGTTCCGCTCGGAAGGATTGCGCGTCGCCACCGTGCCCGACGGCCAGCACGCCGAACTCAAGCCGGTCACGCTGGGCCACGATTTTGGTTCTGAGGTCGAGGTGGTCGCCGGTCTGAACGGAGACGAGAGCGTGATCATCAACCCGCCCGATTCCCTCATCTCCGGCCAGGCGGTACGCATCGTGCAGACGCCCTCTTCCGGAGCGCCGCAGTGAGTCGCGGGCGCGCAGGTTCGTGTCAGGGCCAGCAACGGCGGGAGGGCACGGCTTCAGCCGTGCCGTTCAAGAGAAAACAGAGATGTCATCCTGAGCGCAGCCCGAACGAGCGCAGCGAGCGAGGGCAAGCGAAGGACCTATGCTTTATATTGAGCCGGAGCGTGCTCCGACTGCATGCGCTCCTGCTTTCAATTCCAAGATCCCTCGCTCGCGCTCGGTCGCAACAGCTCCCTCGCGCTTCACTCGGGATGACATTACTAAGAGTGAAAGCGTCTACGGCACGGCTAAAGCCGTGCCCTCCCACTTTCTTCATGGCTGCGCTGGTCGTCAGCCTGCTGCTAGCTGGCTGCACGGTCGGTCCCCGCTATTCTCGTCCCCAGGCGCCCGCGGCTCCCGAGTACAAAGAGACTCCACCCAACTGGAAGCAGGCGCAGCCCGCCGACCAGGTGGTTCGCGGCAAATGGTGGGAAATCTTTCAGGACCCGCAGTTGAATGTGCTCGAGGAACAGGTTAGCGTCTCGAACCAGAACCTGAAAGCCGCGCAGGCGCAATTCCTACAGGCGCGGGCGCTGGTGCGCCTCAATCGCGCCGACCTTTATCCCACGGTCACGGCCGGCGTTTCCGCGTCCCAGAACGGATTGTCGCGCAACACCCCCAAAACCGGGGCCGTCAACAACTACACCGACCTGGTGCTGCCCGCCGACGTCACCTACGAAGCGGATGTATGGGGCAGAGTGCGGCGGACGGTGGAAGCGGCCCGCGCCAATGCCCAGGCCAGCGCCGCCGACCTGGAATCGGTCTCGCTGAGCGTTCACGCCGAACTTGCGGCCGATTATTTCCAACTGCGCACGCTCGACGCGGAAGAGCGGCTGCTGAGCACCACCGTGACCGCATTCGAGAAAGCGCTGGAACTGACCACAAACCGGTACAAGGGCGGCGTGGCCTCCGCCGTCGATGTGGCGCAGGCCCAGACGCAACTCGAGACCACCCGCGCGCAAGCCATCGACGTCATGGTGCAGCGGCAACAGTTCGAGCACGCCATCGCCGCGCTCATCGGGCAGCCGGCATCGAGCTTCAGCATTCCGGCTGCGCCGTGGGACGCGCCGCCGCCGGCCATTCCGCCCGGACTTCCGTCGGACCTGCTGGAGCGCCGCCCCGACATCGCCTCTGCCGAGCGTCACATGGCTGCCGCCAACGCGCAGATCGGTATCGCCCGCGCCGCCTATTTCCCACAGATCACCTTCAATGGAACCGCGGGATTCGAGAGCAGTGCGCTCAGCAAGTGGCTGGACGGCCCCAGCGGGTTTGCGGCCGCAGGCATCTCCGCGTTGGTGACGGTGTTCGACGTCGGACGCCGCCGCGCCGGAACCGAGCAGGCCCAAGCCGCTTACGATCAGGCCGTCGCCAACTATCGGCAGACGGTCCTGACCTCCTTCCAGGAAGTGGAAGATAACCTGGCCGCCTTGCGCATTCTGGACGATGAAGCCAAGACGCAGGCCGCTGCCGTGAATGCCGCAGAACACTCGCTGCAGCTTTCCAACAATCGCTACCGCGGCGGCGTGGTGACGTACCTGGAAGTGATCACAGCCCAGAGCGCAGCCTTGAACAACGAGCGCGCCGCGGTGGACATCCTGCGCCGGCGCATGAACGCCACCGTGCTGTTGATCAAGGCCCTGGGCGGAGGTTGGAACGCGTCAAGCCTGCCGGCGGTGTCGAGCAATCGTGGGTCGCAAGCCGCCGGTTCCGAATAGCATCCCCTTAGCGGTTTCACAATCGATGTACAGATCTTTGAAGGGGCACGCCTTTCAGGCGTGCCGCGCAGGGCAGGCAAGAACTCGGCTTTAGCCGCCGAGGGACATCCCCCAGGGCCTAAAGGCCCGCTTATTTGTAGGCATTAGCGGCACGGCTGGAAGCCGTGCCCTTTCAAAACCTGGCTACATTCACGATAAAACAGTCTCAGCGGTCGACGCCTCCCATGCAGACGTACTTCACTTCCAGATACTCCTCGATGCCGTACTTCGAGCCCTCGCGGCCGAGGCCGGACTGTTTCATGCCGCCGAAAGGCGCGACCTCGGTGGAGATGATTCCGGTGTTGGCGCCGACGATGCCGTACTCCAGCGCCTCCGACATGCGCCAGACGCGGCCGATGTCGCGGGTATAGAAGTAGGCGGCCAGGCCGTACTCGGTGTCGTTGGCCAGGCGCACGGCTTCCTGCTCGGTCTTGAATCGAAATAGCGGCGCCACCGGGCCGAAGGTCTCTTCGCGCGAGAGCTTCATCGCCGGCGTGACGTTGGTCAGGATGGTCGGTTCGAAGAAGGTCCCGCCCAGCGCGTGGCGCTTGCCGCCGGTGAGCACCCGCGCGCCCTTGGCGACGGCATCGGAGATGTGCTCCTCCACCTTGGCCAGCGCCGCCTGGTCGATGAGCGGCCCCTGCACCACGCCCGGTTCCATGCCGTTGCCCACTTTCATCGCGCGCACCTTCTCGGCCAGCTTGCCGGCGAAGGCGTCATAGACTTCGTCCTGGACGAGCATGCGGTTGGCGCACACGCACGTCTGGCCGGTATTGCGGTATTTGGAAGCGATGGCGCCTTCGATGGCGGCGTCAAGATCGGCGTCGGCAAAAACAATGAACGGCGCGTTGCCGCCCAGTTCGAGCGACAGCTTCTTGACCGTGCGGGCGCACTGCTCCATTAGCAGTCTTCCCACCTCGGTCGAGCCGGTAAAACTCAACTTGCGGACCAGGGGATTGGAGGTAAGCTCCTTGCCGATGGCCGGCGGATCTCCGGTGACGATGTTCATTACCCCCTTGGGCAGGCCGGCGCGCTCCGCCAGTTCAGCCAGCGCCAGGGCGGAGAACGGCGTCTGCTCGGCGGGCTTGATCACCACCACGCAGCCGGCAGCTAGAGCGGGCGCGACTTTGCGCGTGATCATCGCCGCCGGGAAGTTCCACGGCGTAATGGCGGCGCACACCCCGACCGGCTCTTTGATCACCACCAAGCGCTTGTCCGACTGGTGCTGCGGGATGGTGTCGCCGTAAATGCGCTTGCCTTCCTCGGCAAACCACTCGATGAATGACGCCGCATAGACCACCTCGCCCTTGGACTCGGCCAGCGGCTTGCCCTGCTCGGCGGTCATCAGGTGGGCGAGGTCTTCCTGATTGGCGAGCATCAGCTCGTACCAGCGGCGCAGGATGGCGGCGCGATCCTTCGCCGTCCGGCCGCGCCAGGCGGGCCAGGCGGCGTTGGCGGTTTCGATGGCGCGGCGGGTTTCGGCGGCGCCCATGTTGGGGACATGCCCGAGCACGGCGCCGTCGGCGGGATCGGTGACCTCGAAGGCGGAGCGGTTATCGGCATCCACCCATTCGCCATTGATGTAGCCCTGCTGCCGGAAGAGACGCGGATCTTTAAGTGCAGGCGCTTTCTGCGTAGGAGGAGTAAGGATTCCAGCCATAAGAAGTCTCCGTTCGAATCGGCGCCGCGTGCTGCTCGCGCGCGGCACTCTCTTAGTTGTGCGCAGCCCCGGGCGCAGGCCGCACGGCGAATTATAGTGCGGCTGTCGAGATAGAGGGTAGCGAAGGATCAGGGGAGGCAGGTCGAAAAGCGGAGGAGCCAGGCGACGCCTGGCCCCTCCGCAGGAAACGGCCGCCGCTTAGTGCCGGTCGTATTTCAGACAAATCTCAAGCTGGTGTATGGCTTCGTCGGTGGCCCGAATGGCTTCGACGCGGTGGCCACCGAAATCATGGTCGGCATGCTCCATGTAGGCCTTGGCCCGGCGGAGCGAGCCCATCGCCCCTCGGATTTCCGGATGATGCTCGGGAGGGTTGGCAGGCGTGGTTACGGGAAAGGCGAGCGCGAGCAAAACGACTGCCGCTGCCAGTAGACGCGCGAGCTTGATCTTCATGATGCAACCCACCTCATTCGCAAAGATTCACAGCGGGGAACCTGGTGAGCGCGGCAGGACTCGAACTTGAGGCGTTTTCCGCGGCGTCTGAGCCGCGGGCCGAAATCCTGAGCGCAGCGAAGGACCCCGTCGTGTTCAAACTATGGTGAGCGCGGCAGGACTCGAACCTGCGACCCATGCCTTAAAAGGGCATTGCTCTACCAACTGAGCTACGCGCCCACAACCC
>JBIOFT010000117.1:0-12160 GCA_044447375.1 Terriglobales bacterium
AAAAACAACTTTAGAGAGAGTGTCATCCTGAGCGACCGAGGGTCCCGGGCGTTTTCTCCGGCCCGGGAAACGGTCGCGAAGGATCTTGGTTTTCTCAATTCTCCGTCAGTTTCCCTCAGGGCTAAAGCCCGGATTCACGGGGCTCTGAACGGCACGGCTGAAAGCCGCGCCTTCAAGACCAACGCTACGCCCTTGCTTCTGCCTGCGCCCGTGCGCGCCTCTCGGGATAGAGCGGAAATGCTTCGGCCAGGTCCAGCACCTGCTGGCGCACGCGAGAGAGTACGGCCGTGTCGGTGCGGCTGTGCAGCACCTCCGAGATCCACAGCGCAATCTGCCGCATCTCCCGTTCCTTCATGCCACGCGTGGTCAGCGCCGGGGAACCGATGCGGATGCCGCTCGGCTTCATGGGCGGGTTGGTGTCGAAGGGGATGGCATTCTTGTTGACGGTGATCCCGGCCTCGCCCAGCGCCTTCTCCGCCTCGCTGCCCAACATGCCCTTGGCGAACACGTCCACCAGCATGAGGTGCGTGTCGGTGCCGCCGGAGATGATGCGGAAGCCCTCGGACGCGAGCGTCTCGGCCAGCACCTTGGCATTGGCCACCACCTGGCGCGCGTAGTCGCGGAACGCGGGCTGCATGGCCTCGCGGAAACAGACGGCCTTGGCGGCGATCATGTGCACCAGCGGCCCGCCCTGCATGCCGGGGAAAACGCTCTTGTCCACCGCCTGGGCGTAGCCGGAGTTGCACAGGATCATCGCCGCGCGCGGGCCGCGCAGCGTCTTGTGGGTGGTCGAGGTCACGATCTGCGCGTGCGGCACCGGCGAGGGGTGCGCGCCGCCGGCGACCAGGCCGGCAAAGTGCGCCATGTCCACCAGGTAGATGGCCCCGACCTTGTCGGCGATCTGCCGCATGCGGACGAAATCGATAGTCCGCGGATAGGCGCTGCCGCCGCCGATAATCAGCTTCGGCCGCTCCTTCTCCGCCAGCTTTTCCAGTTCGTCGTAGTCGATGGTCTCGGTCTCGCGGGTGACGCCGTAAGGCACGATGCGGTAGGTCTTGCCGGAGAAATTCAAAGGATGCCCGTGGCTGAGGTGGCCGCCGTGCGCCAGGTTCAAACCGAGCACGGTGTCGCCCGGCTGGATCACGGCCGCGTAGGCCGCCATGTTGGCCTGCGTGCCGGCATGCGGCTGCACGTTGGCGTGCTCGGCGCCGAAGAGCTGCTTGGCGCGATCGCGCGCCAGATTCTCCACCACGTCGGTGAACTCGCAACCGCCGTAGTAGCGCTTGCCGGGATAGCCTTCGGCGTACTTGTTGGTGAATACCGACCCCATGGCCTCCAGCACCGCCTCGCTGACGAAATTCTCCGAGGCGATCAGCTCCAGCCCTTCGTGCTGGCGGCGGACTTCGTTATCGATGGCGGCGGCGGTCTCCGGGTCGGCTTCCGCGACGGGGCGGGACATCCAATCGCTGCTCTTGCTCATGACCTTCGATCAGGCGGGGTGCGCCTGCTCCTGGTGTCGATGTCCATGATCTTCTGCACGCGGCGCTCGTGGCGGCCGCCGGCAAACGGCGTGTGCAGGAACGTCTCCACGGCCTGGATGGCCGTCCACTCGTCCAGCACGCGTGAACCGACCGTCACCACGTTGGCGTTGTTGTGCTCGCGCGCCATCTGCGCCTCGTACATGTTGGTGACGTGGGCCGCGCGCACGCCCTGCACTTTATTGGCAGCGATGGACATCCCGATGCCGCTGCCGCAGACCAGCACGCCGAGATCGGCATCTTTCCTGGCAACCTCCTCGCCGACCAGGCGGGCGAAGTCAGGGTAGTCCACCGACTCGGTGGAATTTGTGCCCTTGTCGTGGACGTCGTTGCCTTCCTGCGCCAGCCGCTGCTTGATCTTTTCCTTCAGTTCATAGCCGGCGTGGTCGGCGCCAATGGCGATCTTCATGGTGTTTTATTTTACCTCCGCGCCCGGCGCCGGATCGGGCTTTGTACAAAAAAAGAAACCTGACCACACCGGTATGGCGGGTGCCGGGGGATGACCCGTCGGTACTTGTATCCGCACAACTTTCCCGCCGATAATCGGGCTTGATACCCCTCAGGAGCACGCATGGCGACCGGCGCAGCAACCGCGTTCACGCATATCCTGTTCGACACCTCTACCTACATCGCGCATATCACCCTCAATAACCCTCCCTACAACGTGCTGACCGTGCCGCTGATGCGGGAGATAGCGGAAGCAATCGAGAGCCTGAACGGCCGCGGCGACATCAAGGCCATCCTGCTGGATTCCTCGCAGCGGACCTTCTCCGCGGGCATCGGTGTGGAAGACTCCAAGGCCGAGCGTGTGTTCTCGACGCTGGAGGCTTTCAACCGCGTGTTCGAATCCATCCGCGAGATCTCCAAGCCGCTGATCGTGGTGGTGAATGGTCCGGCGATCGGTGCCGGGTCCGAACTGGCCGCCTTCGGCGACCTGGTCATCGCTACGCCCAAGGCAAAGTTCGCACAGCCGGAGGTGAAGCTGGGAGTCTTTCCGCCATTTGCCGCCGTGATGCTGCCGCAGTTGATCGGTCCGAAGAAAACCTACGAGCTGATTTTGACGGGGGAGGCGCTTTCCGCCGAAGAAGCCCTCGCGCTCGGCTTCGTCAACCGGGTGGTGCCCGAGGACAAGCTCAAGGAGACGGTCGATGAGGTAATCAGCAAGATCGGCGAATTCAGCGCCCCCGTGCTGGAGATGACCAAGCGCGTGATCTCCGGGTCCCTCGGGTTGCCGCTCGACAAGGCCATGCGGCAATCCCACAACATCTATCTGAACCAGTTAATGGACCTCGAGGACGTGCAGGAAGGCTTGCGCGCGGTGCTGGAAAAGAGAAAGCCGGTCTGGAAGAACAGGTAGTTGCGAGTCGCCGGTCGCCAGTTCTCCAGGAATGCTCAAATAAAGCAGGCGCCACCTCCGCTGGCGACTGGCTACTTCGCGAAAGCACTCTCCAGGAATCTTGCGATGTGCCACGCATCCAGGAACTTGAACGGCGTCTCGCCGCTGGTGTAATGGCCGCAAGGCAAGACGGCGACCCTGTGGTCGAGGTTGCGCTGGCGGAATGCGGTAATGATCTCGCGGGAGAGTTCGGGCGGGAACGTCAGGTCGTAGGTGGCATACACAAGCAGCGACTTCTTGGGATACGCCGCGAATTTGTCGAAATAGGATGCCGGGCTGATCGCCAGCCAAGCCTTGCGCAGGCGGTCGAGATCGATGTCGCGCTCGATGCCGGCGCGGATGTGGCGCGTCGATTGTCCGCTCCAAACCACGTCGGCAAAGTAGGTGGAGGCGTGGTTGAAGACGTTCACCTTCAGCCGCTGGTCGTGTGCGCTGGCGATGAACGCGTAGCAGGAACCGAGGCTGGTGCCGACGATCCCCAACTGCCGGTATCCGCGCGCTTCGAGCCAATCGAGGCAGGAGCGCGCATCCGCAATCGCCTGGCGGCAGGCGTCAACGGTGCGCGCGACGTTGGAAGAGACGGCGTAGTCGGCGCGTTCGATCTCCGCCGGCTTGCGCACGTCGTGGTAGGGCAGGCTCAGGCGCAACGCGGAGATCCCCAGCCAGTTGAAAATGCGGCAGAGTCCGTTGTGGCTCCCGGCATCGGCGTTCCACTGCGGCAGGACCACGACCGCCCGGCTGCCGCGCGCCGGGAACCATCGCGCCATCACCAGATTGTTCTCCGCGTACGGGGTCCCGACCGGTGAGGTGAACCGCAGGCAGTTCGCTTCCAGGCGGAAGTCGCGCGGCGTGTCGTACGCGAAAAAACGGTCGCTCTCAGAGACGATGCGGCGATTGAGATCGTGAACGAAACTCTCCGCCTCCGCGCCGGCGAGGCCTCGCCATCCGCCATCCACCAGCGGCCAGCCCTCGATCCACTCCAACCCCCACTCGAATGGGCGGATGACTCGATTGGTGTCCCGCTCGGTGAGGCGGGTTTCCCAGTCGTGCATCCATTGGCGGTAGAGGCGGCGCATGGGTTCCCATCATAACAATCAAAGAAAACCGCCGAGTCGCAGAGCTCGCAGAGGATAGGAAAGGCAAAGCTCTGCGCCCTCGGCGTCTCGGCGGTTATCTTTTCGGGTTCACCCGATGTACTGCCGCGGGACGCGCTTGGAGATGTTGCAGAGGATCTCGTAGGGAATGGTGCCGGCGAGCTGTGCGTGATCGGCGGCGGTGACGGAGCAGTGCTCGCTCTGGCCAAGGATGATGACCTCGGTGCCGATCTCGGCGCCCGGGATTCCGGTGATGTCAACCAACGTGATGTCCATGGAGACGTTACTCACGATGGGCGCGTATTGATCGTCGACAATCACGCGGCCTCGGGAAGAAAGATGACGGCTAAGCCCGTCGGCGTAGCCCACGGGGAGAGCGGCGATGCGCGCCGGCCCCGGCGTGACGTAGGCGCCGCTGTAGCCGATCGCCTGGCCGGCGCCGACGTCGCGCAGGGAGAAGATCCGCGTCTTCCATGAGAGCACCGGGTGAACCGGCAGGTCGAAGGACTTGCCCTCCAGCACCGACGGCAGTTGGTACCCGTAAAGCGCGATTCCGGGGCGGACAAAATTCATCCATGCCTTGGGCCGGGTCGCGATACCGGACGTGTTGGCGATGTGCAGATAGGCCGGCGCCAGGGCGTTCTGCTTCGCCAGCGCGACCGCCCGTTCGAAGCTGGCCATCTGCTCGTCCACCTGCGGCGAATCGACCACCTCGGCCGAAGCCAGGTGACTGAACAGGCCTTCAACCTTCACGTGCTTCGCTGTGCGCAGCATCGCCAGCAACCGCGGCAATTCCTCGAAGCTCGCGCCCAGGCGCGCCATGCCGGTATCGACCTTCAGGTGCACCCGAACCGCGTCTTTGCGCAGACGCTCGGCGGCCCGCTCCAGGCGCTCGATGTGCTCCCGCTGCCACACGGCGGGAGTCAGTTCGTTCTCGATCACCAGCTCTTCATCGCCGCGCCAGAATCCGGTCATCAGCAGGATGCGTCCGGCAATGCCGCCGTCGCGCAGCGCCAGGCCCTCATCCGTCGAAGTGACGCCAAACCACTTTGCCCCTTCCCGCTCCAGGGCGCGCGCGCACTCTACCGCGCCGTGACCATAGGCGTGGGCCTTGACCACAGCACACACGGTGGCAGCCGGAGCAACGTGGTCACGGACGGCGCAAAAGTTTTGGCGAAGGGCGGGCAGCGAAACCTCGGCCCAGGTAGGACGCAAGTTGGCGCGCTCGGCGGTAACGGCGGAAACCGACATCGTGAGCGATTATACCCAGCCGCGAGTGCCGGCTCACATCACCGAGAGCTGCAACACGTCGTCCGGGTGCTCGGCGCGCAGCATGTAGCGGTAGGCATGCAGCAGCGGCGGGAAGTAGATCAAGCCCTGGCGCGGATCGCTGCGGAAGCGCCACAGCACGCGCGGAGGCACGGGCTCGTCCCAACTGGGATGGCGATAGCGCTCCACCAGCCGGCGCCGGAGCTGATCGGGATCGTCGGGCAAGTAACAGGGCGGCAGCACGCACCAGGAGATCTCGAGCAGCGCGCTGAAGATACCGCGATCGTGCAAGTCCAGGCCCGCCATCCATCGCGGCTGGAACGGCATGAAGGGAAACACGCTCCTGGGATAATCACAGGCGATAGCTTGATAAGCCGCGCGCATTTGCAACCTCCGTCCAGTTGCCAGTTATCAGTTGCCAGTTGCCAGTTCTTGCGGAATTGATGACCGTTTCAAAAAGTGCCCTTGCTCTGGCTTCTCTGACAACTAACAACTCGCAACTGACAACTGCCTTCAGAACTCGCTGCCGGGATCAGTACCGGCATCGCGTTCGTCCGCCAGGGTGTCGAATCGGGTGAAGTTCTTGCGAAAGGCCAGGCGAATGGTTCCCGTGGGCCCGTTGCGTTGCTTGCCGATGATCAATTCGGCGATCCCGTCGAGATCGGGATCGTCTTTCTTGTAGTACTCCTCGCGGAACAGGAACGCGACCACGTCGGCATCCTGCTCGATGGAACCCGACTCACGCAGGTCGGAGAGCTGCGGACGATGGTCGCCACCGCGGGCTTCCGGTGCGCGGCTCAATTGCGAGACCGCGATCACCGGGACGTTGAGCTCTTTGGCGAGCGCCTTGAGCCCGCGCGAGATGGCTGAAACTTCCTGGGTGCGGTTCTCGAAGCGCTTGCCGCCGATGGGCGTGGCCGCCATCAGTTGCAGGTAATCGACCACCACCAGGTCGAGCGCGTTCTGTTGTTGTTGCTTGAGCCGGCGGGCCTTGGCGCGCATCTCATGCACGCTGATGCCGGGCGTGTCGTCGATGAAGATAGGAGCTTCGCTCAGCGCGTTGAGAGCGGTCGCCAGCTTGCTGGTGTCTTCACGCGTGACGAAGCCGCTACTCATCTTGTATGCGTCCACGCGTGCGTGGGAGAAAAGCAGGCGCCGCAGCAGCGCCTCGCGCGACATTTCCAGCGAGAATACGGCCACCACTTTCTTGTCCAGCACCGCGATGTTCTCGGCGATGTTCATGGCGAAGGCGGTCTTGCCCATGGACGGACGCCCGGCCACGATGATCAGGTCAGCCCTTTGCATGCCGCGCGTCTTCTCGTCGAATACCTTGAAATGGGTCTCCAGGCCGGTGATGTGGGCGCCGGGAGCGATGAGCGCATCTGGGGAGCCGAAGGACTCCTGAACGATCTGCGGGATGGTGAGAAATCCGCGGCCCAGGCGCTTGTCGGAGACCTGGAAGATGGCCGCTTCGGCGGCGTCGATAATTTCTTCAGCCGGCTCGGCCTGCTCCAGCGCGCTGGCAATGGCGCCGTTCGCGGCATTGATGAGCCCGCGCAGCAGAGCCTTGTCGCGCACCATCCTGACGTAGTGCTCGATCGACGGCCGGCGCGGCACGCCGTCGGTCAGCGAGGCCAGGTAGGCGACCCCGCCGATCGACTCCAGTTCCTTGTGGCGGCTGAGTTCTTCCTGCAGCGTAATGATGTCGATGGGACGCCCGGTGGCGTCCAGGTCCATCATCCGCGAGAAAATACGGCGGTGCGAGTCGAGCGAGAAGTCGTCAGGGTGCAGCGATTCCGCCGCCTGGTTGTAGCTGTGAGCGTCCAGCAGGACGGCGCCAAGAATGGACCGCTCGGCTTCAATGGCGGAGGGCAAACCGCGGTCGATGTTGTAATCAGTGGTGGCCAAGGTCCCTGAAAATGTCAGGAGAGTCTTTGGAGAGTAGCTGGACCTCCGAAGATCGTCATCCGCTGAATGTGCGAAACCCCTCTGGAAAAACATGCTGCAATCAAAAATTCGCGGAGAGAGAAATGCAGTCGCGCGTACAGCGATTGGTTTCGCGTCGCGACCAGAGAGTGAAGCGCCAGGAAGCAACAGGATTGTGACACAGAAATCCTTTCAGGCGAATAAAAAACGAATTAGGCAGGCTGGTCGGCTTTGTCTCTTGATCCGCGTTCTCCGCGTTGATCCGCGGCGAAGAAGTCCCCAAGAAACGAAGGGCGGCTTGCGCCAGCCACGCAAGCCGCCTCGTGAAGTGTGATGTGCTAAAGGTGCGCCACGAACCTTCCGGCTCTGGCGCTGCCCCTGCCTTCCCCTCCGTTCCTCCAACCAAGTCCGGTGAGTTCGCTCACTAAGTCGGACCGGCCGACACGGTGGCGTTCTTATGGCTGAGGCCCTGTCACAAATCCCTGGGAAGGGCTCCGGACACGGCGCGCACTTGCGTGCGGGTTCTCCTCCAGCAGACGCCCAAGGCAGCGTGCGCTTTGCACATCGCACTCTGTCGTTGCACGCGACTTTGCCCGAGGCGCCACTTTGGAACAAGGAGAAATTCGGCCGCGCCTGTGAAGAAGCTGTGGAGTTTGTGCGTTTCTTGTGGAAAGGAAAGGAAAAGCAGGGGGAAAACTCAGCGTTTGCACCCGGTTGAGTTCAGTCTCGCGCCGGAAAAACAAAACTAAAACCGCCGAGACGCCAAGGTCGCCGAGGTTTTGTTGCTTTCGTGTTCCTCGGCGTCCTCTGCGTCTCGGCGGTTTGTTCTTATCCGCGTCGATCCGCGGCGAAAAATCTAATCCCTCACGCCGTCCATGAACGCGCGCAACTTGCGAGACCTGGACGGATGCCGCAGCTTGCGCAGTGCCTTGGCCTCGATCTGGCGGATGCGCTCGCGGGTGACGGCGAAGGATTGCCCGACTTCTTCCAGCGTGTGCTCGCTGCCGTCTTCCAGGCCGAAGCGCATCTTGATGACCTTCTCCTCGCGCGCGGTGAGCGTGCGCAGCACGTGCGCCGTCTGCTCCTTCAGGTTCACGTTGATGACGGCGTCGGCGGGCGAGACCACGGCGCGGTCCTCGATGAAGTCGCCAAGGTGAGAATCTTCTTCTTCGCCGATGGGGGTCTCGAGCGAGATGGGCTCCTGCGCGATCTTGAGCACCTTGCGCACCTTGGCCACCGGGATATCCATGCGCTTGGCGATCTCTTCCGAGGTCGGCTCGCGGCCCAGTTCCTGCACCAGTTGGCGCGAGGTGCGGATGAGTTTGTTGATGGTCTCGATCATGTGCACCGGGATGCGGATGGTGCGGGCCTGGTCGGCGATGGCGCGGGTGATGGCCTGCCGGATCCACCAGGTGGCGTAAGTCGAGAACTTGTAGCCGCGGCGGTACTCGAACTTGTCTACCGCCTTCATCAGGCCGATGTTGCCTTCCTGGATGAGGTCGAGAAACTGCAGCCCGCGGTTGGTGTACTTCTTGGCGATGGAGACCACCAGGCGCAGGTTGGCTTCGATGAGCTCCTTCTTGGCCTGCTCGGCGTCCATGTCGCCCTGGATGATCTCGCGCTGGGTGCGGCGCAACTCCTGGTAGCTGACGCCCGCGTCCTGCTCCAGCGTCTCCAGATCGGCGCGGTGCTGGCGCTGGGCCTTGCGGTAATCCTTCTTCAGGTCTTCGCTGCGGGTGGCCTCGATCTTCTTTTCGAGGTTTGAGGTCTGACGGTCGAGCGCCCGCATCTGCTCGACGGTGCGGTTGACTTTGTCGATCAGCCGCTTGCGCTCGGGGTTGGTGAACCCGAGGTAGCGGATCAGGCGCGAGAGCTCCACCTGTTCGCGGCCAAGGTGCCAGCGGCTACGGCGGTAGTCGCGGGGCCTCTTCTTCTCCGAGAGTTCTTTCAGCTTCTCGGCGAGCTGGACCGCCTTCTTGTAGTGCTTGCCCAACTCTTGGATGCGCCCCGTCACTTCCTTCAGGCGGTTCTGCAGGACCTCGTCGGTGAGCTCTTCCTCGTCGAAGATGACCACTTCTTTGATGGAGCGCACCCCCCGCTCCAAGTCCTCGCCGATGCCGATGATCTCGCGGATGATGATGGGCGAGCGTGAAAGCGCCTTGAGCACGCGCAACTGCCCGCGCTCGATGCGCTTGGCGATCTCCACTTCGCCCTCGCGGGTGAGCAGCGGAACCGTGCCCATCTCCCGCAGGTACATGCGGACCGGGTCGTTGGTCTTCTCCAGGGCACCGGGCGTGAGGTCAAGCTCGACGTCCTCGCCCGCTTCGATCTCCTGCTCGAACTTCTTGCCCAACTCGGAGGAAGGCAGCTTGGGCTGCCCCTCGATCACGTCAATTCCTTGCGTGCCGATGGTGGTGAGCAGATCGTCCAAGTCCTCGGGCGAGTGGACGTCGTGCGGAATAAGGTCGTTCACCTCGCTGTAGGTGAGATACCCCTTCTCCTTGCCCGCATCGATAAGCTTTTTAATGTCGTCGTATTTATCTTCTAGAGCCAATGCAATCCCTCATCTAGAGCCAATGCAATCCCTCATCAGCGGCTTCCGCGCGTGGAAGCACACCTGTACCAAGTGTTGTGCGGCAGGAAGACGTTGCTGGAAAGCGACAATGGTAAAACCCTTTCATGTTAGCACAATCGGATACTACTCTGAGATAACAGTTGAATGCTGCCGCTGATTCCTCTGGGTACAGGCACTTAAAGTTTAGATGATTCAAGCACTTAGATGGTTTCAGTGTACTTTGGACAAAATACGCCGGCTAGTCCCTGAGTCCCTCAACTCCGCCAGGGCATGGTCGATCTCGAGCTTTTCCCGCACCAGTTCGGCCAAGGCGGTGGCGTCGCCGCGCCGCTCGGCGTCGAGGATCCGAATCTTTACCTGCCGCTGCTGGCGCTCGAGATTCCGGCGGCGAAGCGCGGCAAAGGCGCCTTCGAGCAACTCCAGCGTCAGGGGCTCGTCCTCACGCAGCAGGATGGCCGCCAGCGTCCGCTGGTCGGAGTCCGAGAGCGGCAGCGACATGGGATCAGTCAGTTCGGGGGCGTCCAGGAGGGTCTGGAGCAGGGACTCGGTTGCGAGGCCGAGGTGCAACGGCTCAGTCCCGAGGATGTACTGGGCCTGGCGGCGCAGGTCGGGCAGGTGGTCTTCGCCGGAACGGTCGGAGATATCGGCCTCCCCGTTCATCTCCCCGCCCGAGGCCAGCGCCCGGATGACGATGCGCTCGGCGTCGGTGATCTGCGCCTCGGCCGCGGCCTTGACGCTCGCGGATCGGGTGGCAGCCGCATGCTTCAACTCCTGGCGCAGCACCGCCGAATCGATACCGAGCTTCTGGGCAATATCGGCGGCCAGCTCGTCGCGGGCAATGCGGTGCGGCACCTGTTGCAGGTGCGGCAGAAGATAATTGACGGCCCGCACCTTGCCCTCGGCGGATCGCACCGGGAACTGCATCCGCGCGCGCTCAATCAGGTAGTCGAAGTACCGCTGTGATCCTCCCAGCGCCTTCTTGTAAGCGTCGGCGCCCTTGCGGCGGATGAACAGGTCGGGATCGAAACCGGAGTCGAGCGTGAGCACGCGAATCTCGAAGTCTTCAGCCACCAGCATCCCCAGCGAACGCTCCGCGGCAGCGATGCCCGCCGTGTCAGGATCGAAGTTCACCACAATCTTCTTGGCGTAGCGCGCGAGCAAGCGAACTTGAGCTTCTGTGAATGCGGTCCCCGAGCTCGCGATCACGTTGCGGAATCCGGCCATGAAGACCGAGATACAGTCCATCTGCCCCTCGACCAGGATCACGTAGCCGAGGGCGCGGATGGCTTCCCGAGCGCGGTCGAGGTTGTAGAGCACGCGCGACTTAGAATAGATGGCCGTCTCCGGCGAATTCAGATACTTCGGCCCGGCCTTAGCCTGCCCCGAGCTTGTCGAGGGGCCGGTCTCCAGCGTGCGTCCGGTGAAGGCGATGACTTTGCCGGATTCGTTGCTGATGGGGAACATCACCCGGTTGCGGAACTTGGAATAGATGGTCGTCGATAATTTTGAGTTGTCACCCTGAGCGAGCGCGCCCGGCTCTGGCGCGCGAGTCGAAGGGCCCCTATCGAGCCGGCCATCCTCCTGCTGCTTCCAGGAAAACAGTCCGGAAACCTTCAGTGTCTCTTCGTCGGCTGCGCCCTTCAGTCGGTCGCGCAAGATGAAGCCCGAATCCGGGGCGAAGCCGATGCGGAAGGTCTTGATGGCCTCTTCAGTCAGGCCGCGTCCTGTGAGGTATTCGCGCGCCCGGGCGCCTTCGGGACGCCGCAACTGCTCCTCGAAGAACCCGCAGGCACGCTCGTGCAGATCTACCAGCACACCGCGGAGCTTGGCCTCGAGCGCTTCGCCTTCGCTGGCATAGGTCTGCTTTGGCAGCGGGATACCGACCTTCTGCGCCACCAGCCGTACGGCCTCGGGAAAGGTGATGTTCTCGATCTTCTGCACGAAGCCGAGCACATCGCCGGAGGCTCCGCAGCCAAAGCAGTGGTAGAACTGCCGCGTGGCGTGCACGGAGAACGACGGCGTTTTCTCGCTGTGGAAGGGGCAAAGGCCGGAGAAGTTCTGCGCGCCGGCTTTCTTCAGCTTGATGTAATCGCCTATGATGCGGACGATGTCCGCCTGCTGCTTGACCGTGTATGCGAAGTCGCCGGGGTTGGCCATGGGATGGAGCGGAGACAGATGTCCCGTAGGGATTCTCGACTAACGATCACCAGAGCGGAATTGAAATCATTGTAACCGCTGTGGAAAAACTGTTGGAAACGTCGCTCTGCCGTGGACGGGGGAGGAAAAGAGAGCAACATTCTGTGCCCTACACTTCTCTCATCCTGAGCGAAGCGCGACCGGAGCATTGCGAAGGGAGCGCGAG
>JBIOFT010000118.1:0-12119 GCA_044447375.1 Terriglobales bacterium
GATCATGATCGCGATCACGATCACGACGATCACAGGTAGTGAAGGGATGTAATCGGCAACGGGCGCGCATCGCAAGGTGCGCGCCCCAGCTTTGACGATCTAGGCAAGGGGCGGGTTTCTGTAACGGACCGAACTCTGCCCGCTTGCTCCCACGCCCTCCCAAAGCGCCTGCCGACGATTCGGTGCGACGCCAAAACTGTTACAATTCTCGGCAGTTCTCCCTCGTTGCGCCATGAATCCAGACTTGGAAAAGCTGATTGCGCTGCAGGAAGCCGACCGCGAGATCGAGCGCCTGAATCAGGAGATCGCGCTCCTGCCGCGGCGTGTGGCGGCGATTGAGAGCAAGCTGGCCGACACCCGCGCGCGCATCGAGAAGGCGAAAGCCGCGATGGCTGCCGCCCAGAAGGACCGCAAGAAGCTGGACACCGAGATCCAGGAGCATCAGCAAAAAATCTCCAAGTACCGCGATCAGTCGCTGGCGGTGAAGACCAACGAGCAGTACAAGGCGCTGCTGCAGGAGATCACCTTCGCCGAGCAGGCCATCCGCGCCTGCGAGGACAAGATCCTGGACGGGATGCTGGCCGTCGAAACCCTGGAAAAAAACCAGAAGGCCGCCGAAGTCGAACTGAAGCAGGAAATGGCGGAGATCGAGAAGGAAAAGTCCGAAGCGCGCGCCCGCACCGAGGAAGACCAGAAGCAACTGGCCGATTGGGCGGCGCGGCGCAACCTGCTGCGCTCGGAGATCTCGGCTGACGTTGTCCCGTATTACGACCGCGTCCAGTCGCTGCGCAAGAGCGGGATCGCGGAGGTTCACGAGGACAGCAAGTGCGCCGCCTGCAACGTGATGCTGCGTCCGCAGACCTACAACGAAGTCCGCGCCAATGACCGCGTGATCGCCTGCGATTCCTGCGGACGCATCCTTTATTATGTCCCACCGCCGGAGCCCGAACCGGCGCCCGGCCCAGCGCCCGCTGAGGCCCAACCCGCCGCCGAGAGCGCCAGCTAGTCATCCTGAGCGCAATTTCCTGCAACCCACGCCGGATATTTGCATCCAGGAAATCGAGTCTGGCGTAGAATACGCCTCTCCTCTCATGCCCAAGCGGAATCCCAACCGCGGCTTCACTTGACGGTGCACACCCGCTTAAGACACCGGTCGGTCGTTTCCATCCACATCGCTTGATTTGAAAGGAAGCCGCCATGCTGCGCAGAGCGCTATTGCTGCTGCTCGTGTCCGCCGTCTTTGCCATTTTCGCTCGGGCGGAGGAGTCGCGCCACTTCACTTTCCGTTATGAATTCACCGTCCGCAACATCACTCCCGGCGAGCGGGTACGCGTCTGGATCCCGCTGGCGCATTCCGACCAGTTCCAAACGGTGAAGGTGGTCTCCAGCACCGGGGACCTGCCGCTGAAGAAGACCAGCGAGCGCGAGTACGGCAACGAGATGCTGTATGCCGCCGAGGAGAAGGCCAGCAAGGCCGAATACCACTTCGCGATCGACTACGACGTGGTGCGCAACGAGCGCGTGGTGCCGCTCAGCGGAACGCCGCACCTGGCGGCCGCGAAGTTGTCGGATCGCGAGCGGCAGCGCTTCCTCGAGCCCGACCGCCTGGTGCCGGTGACGGGCCTGCCCGCCGAGATCGCGGCCAAGGAAGCCGCCGGCCGCTCCACCGACCTCGAGCGCGCCCGCGCCCTCTACGAGTACGTCTTCCGCACCATGAAGTACGACAAGAGCGGCGCCGGATGGGGCCGCGGAGACACGCTCTGGGCCTGCGATTCCAAGCGCGGCAACTGCACCGACTTCCACTCGCTGTTTATCTCCATGGCGCGCTCGCAGAAGATCCCGGCGCGCTACGAGATGGGGTTTTCCATCCCCACGGACAAACACTCGGGCGAGGTCACCGGATATCACTGCTGGTCCGACTTCTATCTGAAGGGAACGGGCTGGGTGCCGGTGGACATCTCCGAAGCGTGGAAGCATCCCGAGAAACACGACTATTTCTTTGGCGCGCACGACGTGAACCGGGTGCAGTTCACCATGGGACGCGACATCACCCTCAGTCCCCCCCAGCAAGGGCAGCCGCTCAACTACTTCGTCTTCCCCTACGTGGAAGTGGACGGCAAGGAGTTCGGCAACGTGGCGGCCAGTAACTCGTTCGCGGACGTGAGTTCGGGGACGGCGGTTGCGAGCCGCTAAGCTGAGGCCCCTGCGCCGGTGTTGGCGCGCAGCCGCTGCGCGGTCAGCCAAATGTAGTGCAGGGCGGAAAGAATTGTGAACACCATGGTGGCGTACAGGCCGATGCGCCGCGCCAGTGTGACCCATGCGGCGGGCGCCACCTGGTGCAGCATCACGAAGAACACCGCGGCGATCTGCGCCGTGGTGTTCAGTTTCCCGAAGATGCTGGGCCGAAAGTCGCGCAGCGAGTTGGTGATGTAAAGCACGCCCGACACCATCAGGATGGAAAAGTCGCGGCTGAACACCAGCACCGTGTACTTCCAGGGGATCTTGTGCATGATGGCGAGCACCATAAAAAGGGTGCTGAGCAGCATTTTGTCGGCGATGGGATCAAGGTATTCGCCGAGCTGGGTGTGCTGCTTGAGGACGCGCGCCAGGGTGCCATCGAAGAAGTCGCTGACCCCGGCCAGCACGAACAGGCCGAGCGCCCATCCGTAGTTGCCGCCCACCACATTGATCACGATGAAGGGGATGATCACCAGGCGCAGCAGGGTGAGCAGGTTGGGAAAGGCGGCGAGCTCGCGGTACACCTTCACTCCCCGTAGCGGCCGAACAGATACGCCAGCGGCCGGCCGGTCTTTTCCTGGAAGCGCTCTTTCAGCGACGGGATGTCGCCGCTGTGTTCGTCGGCCTCCATGCGCTCGACGCGGTGCATAGGGAAGAAGACGGCGGCGGGACTGGCGGGTTCACCCGCTCGCACCAGGTGGACGAAGTCCTCGAACGAGTTCAGGTCAAGGCCGCGCAGGCTGATGCCCGCGGCGGAGACTTCCAGCAGCACCCCCCAGAACTTCTCGCGGGGCGAACTGAGCGTCACCAGCACCACAGCGCCGGGAGCGAAGACCGCGTCACGAGCGGGAGCCGCCGCCGCCGCTTGGTGGTCGGGCATACCACGATTCTCCGCATCCCCGGCGCCGATTGCAAGCACGGAGCAGCAAACCGCGGCAAGCATCGCTCCGCCCCGTTGGGGAGTCTTGCCGCCAGCCGCCTGGCTACCTCGCACCGCTACCGGCCTGAGTCGCCAGATAACTGCCACCGCAGAACCACTCCTGCCGAAAAGGTAAAGTTGTTCTGACTAAAACCCATCCCTCTTTCGGGTGCGCCGGTATTGCTGAAACCAGCTCCTCCGGAGAAACCGGTGCGGTAGTAATTGAGTTCCGCGACGCGAACCAGCCAGTGTCGGCTAGCGGCCACATCCAGGCCGCCGCCCAGTTTCGTGGACAAACCGAAGTCGTTGTCCAGGGGGCTGCCAAGCGGCGGAACTTTATTGACGTAGCTGAGGCCGACGCGAGTTTCGCCAACCAGCACATGGGCAAAGGGCTCGAACTTCCCGTAGCGCGCCTTGAAGCGTGGTCCGCCAACCAGGGCAAGAACCGTGGCGCTTTGGCCTGGTCCGTAGTCTTGTTTATGATGGAACTCGAAGCTGGCCGTCACGCCAAGGCCATGGAAGAAATACCTGGTCGCATCCAGGTTGAGCCCGGCGGGAACGCTGTCGTTAGTGCCACCAGGACTGCCGACGTGCAAATACGAGTAACCGGCAAAGAGCTCACCCTTGGGGGAGTCCTGCGCGCCAGCCTCGCACCCGCAGAAGGACAGCAACACCGCTAACCAACAGAACTTGCGCATTGTCTTGCACGCTCCCTCACCGAAATCAATCTAGATCGGGGTTTCCTTCTTGGCTTCGAAAGCCGCAGTATTCTACTCCCATCTCGCCTGCGCGTGATCAGGATCGTTACGCCGTTTGAGCCGGTTACGCGCTGAGCGCGGGCGGATTAAAACCGGAAATGGTTGCCCGGGTCTGGGAGACCCGCCCCGGTTGCTACCGCGCCATAGTTGTCAAAGATCCTCTACGGCCGGCCTAACAGGCTGCTGAAAAATTCGCTCCCATGAGCGGCAGCTTCTCGCCGCAATGGTTTTCTTGCGGGGAGCGGGTGTTCTGGCTTGCGTCTTGGTCTCTACCAGAACTCGTTGCTGCTCCGCAGAGACACCACTCCCTGCACTTACACCGCTGGAATCAGTTTCCTCATGCGCACCAAATTGGCGACCGTGACCAGGAAACGGAAGAACCAGTCGACTCGCTTCGCTCCCCGCAGCTTCACCTGTCGCAGGATGCTGTCCAGCTTGCCCCACCCGAATACCTTCTCCACCAGCTTGCGTTTCTTCTGGCTGATGGCAAAGCCCGGATGCTGCCGTTCCTCCGCGGTCAGCCAGTTCGGCCACTGGTCATTGGGTGCGTACTCGGCCACATGCGGGATGACCTTTCGTTCCCGCAAGCCCGCGATGAACTTCTCCTCCTGGTAGAGCTTGTCCGCTCCCAAGGTGATCGCCCCCGACTGCGGCGTGACCCGCTGCCGGCCGCGGCCCATCCCGTCCAGCATGCGCAGCCCCGCCTCCCGCTCCGCCGTCGTGCTCGACTGCGTGGCGCAGGCCGCCACCACCAGCCCGTGGCGGTTCTCGATCAGCACATGACCCAGATAACTCGGCCGAGCCTCCCCCGCCGCGCTCTTCTTGTACAGCCGCGCCTGCGCATCGGTCTTCGAGGCATGCGTGTCGCGCAGCAACTTCTTGCCGCCCCAGCCGCTCCCCTTCGCCGGCGGCTCGTCCTTAGGCACGAAACTCTTGCGGCTCGCCCACGCCTCGATCAGCGTTCCATCCACCGTGAAGTGTTCCTCGCTCAGCAGCGCATGCTGCCGCGCCTGCTCCAGCACCGCCGCCAGCAGGCGCTCCGACACCTCGCCTCCCATGAGCCGTTGCCGATTCTTGCTGAACACCGTCGCGTCCCACACCGCGTCGTCCGGGTTCAGCCCGATAAACCAGCGGTACAGCAGGTTGTAGTCGATCTGCTCCATCAGTTGCCGCTCGCTGCGAATCGAGTACAGCACCTGCAGCAACAGCGCCCGCAGCAGCTTCTCCGGCGCAATCGACGGACGCCCCCGCTGCGCATACAGCGCCTCAAAATGCGCCCACAGCTCGCCTAGCCTTGATTATTCACTGATTTTGCTGGCAAAAGAAGAAAAGATGCTCTAAAAGGGGCATGAACACTGGGTTTTCGCAGAACCCAGCATCCCCTTTCGGAGCACCCACCAGATGACAGACTGTATACCACAGTTGGTCTTCTCCTTCTATCGTCATCAGCCCATCCGGGCCGACTTTTCCGGCAGCCAGATCACCAGTGATGCCGGTCTGCTGCCACTGCGAGCCTTCGATCAGCGTCATCATCTAACCGCGGAACTAGCCGCGCGGCTCAGCGATCCGCGCCAGGATGACCGCGTGCGCCATGATGCGCTGGCGCTGCTGCGGCAACGCATCTATCAAATCGTCGCCGGGTACGAAGACGCCAACGACGCCGGCCGACTGCGCCACGATCCGCTGCTGCAGATCGTTGCCGATCAGAAACTAGGAGACCCGCTCGGCTCCCAGCCCACGCTCAGCCGCTGGGGAACTCGCCTTCGGGACGCGATCTGGTGCACCTCAATGATGTACTGCTGGAGCAGTTCATCCGTCTCTGCGGCGAACAGGTCCGTGAGCGCGGCGAGATCCTGCTCGACATCGACTCCACCGACGACCCCACCCACGGCCAGCAGCAGCTGAGTTTTTTCAACGGTGCTTACGGCCAGCACATGTACCATCCCATGCTGGTCTTTGAGCGCCACACCGGATGTCTGCTGGCAGCGCGGCTGCGAGCGGGAAACGCCTCCAGCCATGCCCGTATCGTGCCCATGCTGCTGCGAGTGGTGCCGCGTTTGCAGGCCGCCTTCCCCGGGGTGAAGATCAAGCTGCGCGGCGACGCCGGATTTGCTCTGCCGCTCCTGTATGAGTTCGGCGAGTTCTTCGGCCTCCAGTACGCCTTCGGCATCCCCGCCAACTGCGTCTTTCAGCACCGTGCTGAACCACGGCAGAAGCAGTTGAAGCGCCGCTATCGCCGCACGCAACTGCCGCAGCGCAGCTTCTCCAGCTTCCGCCATCGCGCCCGCAGCTGGTCACACCAGCGCCGCATCTGCTACAAGGCCGAGCACACGGCGGCCGGAACCAACCTGCGTTTCCTCATTACCAACTGCTCCGGCCGCGCCTCGGAGGTCTTTGCCTTCTACAACGATCGTGGCGAGTGCGAAAACCGCATCGAGGAACTCAAGAATGGATTCCGCGGCGATCGCCTGAGCTGCCATCGTTTCCTGGCCAACGCCTTCCGCCTGCTCGTGCATGGCTTCGCCTACAACCTGGTCAACCTGTTCCGTCTCCAATTGCCGCAGCCTTGGCGCTCGGCACGGATCGAAACCTTGCGCGCACGGCTGTTTAAACTCGGCGCTCGCGTCCGCCAGACCGCTCGCTGCCTCCGCATCCACCTCGCCACCGGCTGGCCTTTTCAGGACCTGTTTTACTCCGTCGCAGTCGCTATCAACAGCAGCTAATGCCGTCGCTGACCTCCGGACTCGACTTCTATAGGCAGTCCTCGCGGAGCCGTGCCCAAACGCCGTCTCATCTAATCAGTGTGTGGCGTCGATCCTGACAAACTCGCCCCTCTGCTCAATCCTCCCACTCCACAATCCCCTGATCACATGTCTCACCAGCAAATCTCAGCGCTCATGAATTAAGCAGGCTAGGGCACGATCCAGCATCACCCGAATCCGCCGCAACGGATGATCGGCCGGGATGCGTTCTTCGGGATTGATATAGCTGAACACCGCGCCTTGTTGCTCGTCGTTTCCACGCATGCTGCTTACATACCCCATTGCCCTGTGGAAACCCACTGCCTTCCCCGGTACGGGGAGCGAATTTTTCAGCAGCCTGCTAAGCCGGCAGTCGATCTCAAGAGAGAAAATTCGAAACTACTTCCGTGCATTCCGTTCAGCGGTACGGAAGTTCGTCTAGGCCGTGAGCTGGGATGAATTCCACGACCGTATGATCGTGTCGCTTTCCTTGTCCGATCTGGTGCAAACTCCGCTTTCTGGCCTCCTGGAAGGTGATGCCACCCGCTCTGCGCCATGTTCGGGTTGTAAGGAGCAATCCCCTATTTCTTGCTTGTCCTCCCCATGGGGGACTTGCTAGGTAGTCCTGGCGCGCGCCTCGCACAGAGAGATGCGACGCTCCGCAACCGCGGTAGCATGTTGCCGGCGGAGCTTCCAGGCAACCCCCGATTGACCGAGGCCTTCGAGTACGTTGGCTTCAGTCCCGACGACCAGCGCTTCTACCGTGTGTACTACTTGGTCTCTGATGCTAGACTCCAGGGCAGCAAGGTCAACAGTGAACTGCGGCTGGGACTCCTTGCCAGCTAGAGCCAAGGACCGCAGCTCCTCGATGCTCTCGTCGAGGAGAGTTTTTGCGCCAGCAACCAACACGGGCCGGCCTTCAAAATATTTTTGGCTGATCGCGGCAATGGCCTCTCGCAGCAACAACAGGCGCGCCAGCAGCGCATCCCAAACCGACTTATCGCCCAAGCATTCCTTATTTACCTCCGTAGCGAGTTCTACCATGGCGGTTATTTTCTTCATGAGGGACGCGGGACATTCTCCCTCTTCCCGGAGTTGAAGCTGCATCCGGCGCAGGTTATCGATCAATATTAGCCAGGGGCCAAAACGGCACTCTCCCAGTACAGCTATATGCAGATCGATTACGAGCATGAACAAAAAGGCAGCCTGTTTGCGGGCCTGAAATTCAGCATTCATGGCTTCTGCCGGCGTCATGATTTGCTTGTTGCAGCGCGCGCGCACCGCTTTGGCCACCTTCTCCTGAATCTTGCGCCTTGGATCTTCATGTTCGGGACATTTCGTCAACTTTTCCAGAAAGGTGTCGATGTCCAGCGGGAGCACTTCCGTTAACCACAGCAAGACCGCCTGCAGAGGGGTTAGCGAGGTTTCGATTCGGGTTACTCGTTTTGCAACGCTCACGCTTATCTCCTTGTCTAGGGATTCACAAACTCGATTTCGGAATCTGCTTCGGGATTTGCCTGCTGGCGAGCGAGGACAGACTCCAGCCGCGCCACCCTTTGTTCCAAGTCATCACGTTGCAGGGCTTTGAGGGTGATCCCGGCGAGGTAACCGACAGAATTGGCGACAGGAACTGCAATTTGTCCCCGGCGAACCTGGGACATGGTTTCCGTTAGCACCGTGGTGATGTCGGCCGCGCTGCCCACCCGCACGTCCGGAGCATCGGCGGACAAAACAGTGAGGCGCCGGCTGCGCTCTTTGCCACCATCGCTCCGGGCAGCCTCACGTTCCTCCGCCGAATCCGGGCCATGGACGAAACAGTAATTGCGCCCGGTGCGGGCATTGGCCCGGCAGCGGCTCCCGTCCGGTTTGATGTAAGTACACTGTCCTGGCTGAGGCAGGGGTGTCTTTTCGTCAGTAGGCTGATTCATTCATAGAGTCCGCCTTTCAGAAATAGTTTCTCGTTAAGCAGCTACGCGTGCGCTCAAGCACGGAATGCACTGACTAACTTTTCTTGAAAGACCCGGGCGATAGAAGCCCGAAAGACCCGCCGTCCGAAGGCAACATGTAGACGCGCGAAAGCAGCTGATCGTTATATAAGCACGATCCAAAGGGGGTGTCAAGCACTTGCGAGGACGGCCCTGCCGCCCCGCGTGGGTGGATGCACCGCGCTGAGTCGTGCCCGTGTCACCGCCGTTCCACGGCTGGTGTAGTTCGGAAGCCGCACGAAAATGCGCTCGCCGTGCCGATCCTTGCGCCGATTGCAAACGCTAAGGCGTCATGCCTTTGGCTCCGGACGGTGGGGCGCGCGCCGCCAGCGGTGTGCGTGCCGTGCTGTCCCAGGTCATGTAGTAGGGAGCGCTGGTGATCTCGCTGCCGACCTTGACACCATCAAGAATGAACTGCACGCCGGCCACTCCCACACTGTCGCTGGCATTGGCCGCCAGATCTTGGATCGGCAACTTTGCGCGCGCAAGACTCGATCTTGGACGCCGTCGCGCGACTTCCCGCCGCAGGCATTCTCCAAAACTTGCAGCGAAACTGATCGGGATACGCGGCACCGCGCTGACCAGGACGGGGATCCGTTCCGTTTGGGCTCCTGAAGGCCAATCGCGTACGCACCCGAGCGTCTTTTGGCTCGCGGGGAACCGGTCACGGTAGTGGGTGATCTACGAGCAGATGGGCTCCGAAAGGCATTGCGGTGTTAACATTTCGCCATGCCTCCGAAAGAACTGCTGCGACGTCGAAGCCTCAGGAACTCGGTCAGGAAGCGAATCACCGCGTACTATACCGAAGAAGAACAGAGGGAAATTGCAAACGCTGCAGCCAGTCAGGGGGTAAGCCAGAGCTCGTTCGTCGCCTCCGCTGCCCTCAGAGAAGCCCGGAAAATCAGCTTTCACCATCCGAAAAAGTAGCAACAGCTCTGGAAGAAGAATCTGGCCAAGTGCGCGCCCGCGCTCTATGCGGATGTCCCAGAACGTGGAATCCGACCTCGGCGGCGGCCAGCGACTATGCCTTCTGCAGCCGGCAGCTCCATTCACGGCTTTTCACTAGGAACGGGCGAGTGGCCCCTTTTTCTTCTCGCTAGAGACGGGAGATCTTGCATTGACATGATGTCACAGTAACGCTATACTTTGGTAGCGACATTGTGACACTCCAAATCAGTAGAGCTCAAGACTTCGAGGAGGCGGCAAATGCAAAACCGTACCGCAATCCGCGCGAGCGTCAGATTTGCTAGGCGTTTGTGGGGTGATCTGAATGAACCGGCTCGTCAGGTTTTGAAGGAACTGGTTGCTCGCTATGGCTTTTCAATTCCATCAGGCGACGTGATTTGGTTGCAAGGCCGCTGGTACGTCACTCACACGGGCTTAGTGAGCATAGCATCTCGCAAGCACTGTGCTGGCATTCACGTGCAGGCCCTTCCGGAATTTTGTGATGCCGTTTCATCCCGCTGGGCTTTCAAGGCAACCGTATTCTTGAGTAGAACCTGCCGGGGATTTGTCGGTTATGGTGATGCCAACCCTTCCAACGTTTCTGCCCTGGTTCGCGGGGCTGAAATGCGCGTGGCCGAAACCCGTGCCGTCAACCGCGCGCTGCGCAAGGCTTACGGGATCGGAATCTGCTCGGTCGAAGAGATCGGATCCCTGCCCGCTGGCAGTCAGCCCGAAGCGAATGTACGGAAGCTTCCGCCCCAGCCCGCCCATGGCAATGGCGAGCCTAAACTCCGCGACCAGCTCTGCCTCTTGATCCGCCAGCACCGGCTGGATGCTTCCCTCGTGAAGCAGTATGCGGCCGAATTCAGCGGCACGAGAGACCTACGGCAGGCCAGCCGTGAGCAGATCCAGTCATTCATCACTCACCTGGCGGAGCTGGCTGCCAAGGACCGCGATGGTCTGCTGTGCAAGCTCAACAGCTACGGTCAGAAACGAGAGGAAGGTGCGGCATGAAGCGGCGCTTCCAGGGTCTTGCGTCAACGTCCCAAGCCAATACCGAGGTTCCCGACGGCGTGTTCCTGGTTCGAGTCGATCAGGTCCGGTACTCGCGGGAGCGCCAGAAACCTTTTTATACCGTTCGGTTCTCCGTCATCGAGCCCGTACCTTTGGCCGAGTGCATGTTCTCCGGTCGGCTCTACTGCCGTCCCAAGGCCTTGTGGAAGTTCAGCTGGTTTCTGCGGGATTTCGGCTACGACTCGGAGCTGCTCGGTCGGGATGAGGTGGAAGAGAAAAACCTCATCGGACTCCGCGGGGTGGTCAAGCTCTCCCACACCGTAGTGAATGGCCACACGATGGTGAACCTGGATGCCTTCGCGCCGGCCGGCGCCTGGGAATCGATCTCCTCGCCGGTTCCTCCCCCGCTGCCCTCGGAGTTGGCATCGTGACATACAGCTACACCCAGCTCGCACAATACCTGGCCTGTCCGTTGCGTTACCGCTATCGCTACCTCGACGGCTGGCAGGAGAAGGAAACCCGAGCCGGGCTGCTGTTCGGACGTGCCTTCGAGCAAGCGCTGGCTGCGCTGTTCCGCCGCGAAGATCCGGGTTGCGCTCTTTTCGAGGCTTGGTCGCAATACAAGAATGCTTCCCTGGAGTACCCCAAGAGCGAAACCTGGGATCTGATGCTTGAGCAAGCGATCCACTTGCTCACGCGATTTGTCCAGGATAACCGGGTGCAAATCCGGAATCCCCGCCGCAATCTGCAGATCAAGTTCACGCGCCCTATTGGCAACGGCAACGAATTCGTCGCGTACGTCGATGCCATCGGCCAGCTCGACGGAGAACGCTCGGTCATTGACTGGAAGACCACTGGCGCGCGCTACCCCGACCAGCCGGAAGGATTGCTGGCTTTAGATCCCCAGCTCGTCTGCTATTCCTGGATCACTGGAGAACCCAACGTCGGATTCGTGGTCTTCGTGCGCAAGCGGCTGGTCGAGGTCCAGTATCTGCACGCAACTATCACCCAGGAACAGCGTGACAGCTTCGGTGCAATGGTCGCGAGCACCCTTCGGCAGATCGAAGCCGCCCAGTTCCCTGCCCGCAGCGGCATCCGTTTCCCGCAGAATGGCTGCCTGAGCTGCTCGCATCTGGGCCTCTGCCTGGGGAAACATGACATGGTTGATACCCGTCTGATCCGCCGCCCCGGAGGCGACCTTGGTTGGCTTGACGAGCTTGATTACTAAGGACCCACCGATGCCGCCCAAGCTCAATCGCCGCCGGGCCTTGTTCGTGCTCTCCAAGATCGATGAGATCCTCGCCTGGGAACAACGGAAAGAGGCCGAGCGCGACACGCGATTCGTAGAACTAGGAAGATACTTGTGCGAGGTGCGGGCAGGCCAGTACTGGCGGCTGGAGAACCTGAAATCCTTTGACGAGTTTCTGGAGAGGCGATTCCCGGAATCGAGAAGAAAAGCGTACTACCTGATGTCCATACACGAACACCTGCCACCACAAGCGAGGAAGGAACTAAAGAA
>JBIOFT010000119.1:0-11970 GCA_044447375.1 Terriglobales bacterium
ACTCCGGGTTGAGTTCCATGGCCTTCTTCAAGGCTGCTGCTGCTTCCTCCCGCCGACCGGCATAGTAGGCAGCAAGCCCCAGAGTGCTGTGGGCCGGCACGCTGAGGGGGTCCAGTTCTACCGCCCGGCGGTCCTGCGCCAGGGCCTCGTCAAGGCGGCCCATGGTCTTAGCCAGCACGGCAGCGTTCCGGACAAACTTGGCGTTTCCCGGCTCCAGAGCCAGTGCCTGCTGGTAGGAGGCATCCGCGCCTGCCCAGTCCCAGTCGTAGCTCATCTTGATGCCCCCCATGGCTGCGTGGGCCGCTGCCAGGTTCGCATCCAGCGCCAGCGCCCGCTCCGCCGCCTCCCGTGCCTCTCTGTAGCCTTCCTCGACAGGCAGGTAGCCCCGATCCGCCTGATCGCTGCGGGCCGCAGCCAGCCCCACCCACGCCGGGGCATAGCCGGGATCCAGCTTGATCGTCTGCTCGTAGTACCCGATAGCCTTCTCCAGGTTCTCCTTGCCGTGCCGCTTAAGGAAGTACTCCCCTTGCAGGTAGGCGTTGTAAGCTTCGGCATTCGTGCCCTGGGCAGAAGGCATTGCTGTCTTTCTCCCCAGCAGAGCCACCTTTAGCGATCCCGCCACCGAGTGCCCAATGTCCTCCTGCACCGCAAAAATATCGTTCATTTCCCGATCGTAGGTCTCCGACCACAGGTGGAACCCGTCCCCGACCTTGATGAGCTGCGCCGTGATCCGCACCCGGCTACCTTCCTTGCGCACGCTGCCTTCCAGGATGGCGCCCACGTTCAGCTTCTCGCCGACCGTGCGCAGGTCCTCGTTCTTCCCCTTGAACTGGAAGGAAGAAGTCCGCGCCGCCACCCGCAATCCCGGAATCTTGGCCAGGTCGTTGAGCAGTTCCTCGGCCAAGCCGTCGGAAAAGTACTCCTGGTTCTTCTCCGAACTCATGTCCACAAAGGGCAGCACCGCGATCGAAGGCGTGCCACCTGCTGAACCTCTCCCCGCTCGCCTGAGCCAGAAGGCAGCCGCCACCGCCAGCACCGCCATCAGCACTCCCACCGCAACCAACATCCTCCGACGCCCGCGGGCGGTCGCTGATATCGCCGTCTTTGGCGCCGTCTGTAGCTTATGCGGCAACTCGCGGTGGCCGATCTCATCGCTGTACAAGTTATAGATGTGGAGCATGACCCCATGCTTGACTTCCGCCTCACCGAGGTCGTGCAGCATGTCCCTCCAGATGCCGACCTGGCCAAGAACGTCGGCCACGCTCTTCGAGACCAGGATGTGGCCGGCATCGCCGCAGTCCATCACGCGCTGGGCCATGTTGATGCCACCGCCGGCTACATTTCGGTTGGCATTGATGTCGGCCACGCGGTACACGGGGCCTGAGTGAATGCCCATGCGAACCTTGATATCCGCCTGGCTTTGCAGGGCCCGGCTCAACTGCACGGCGCAGTGCGCTGGGGCCTCGGCATCGTTGAAGAACACCAGGGCCATGCCATCCCCGGTGGGAAGAGAGATGAGCTGGTCCGAATCACGTGCGCGGACGAACTCCTCGGTATTGCGCACCGCTTCCTGAAGCGCGCGGAGGGTCTGCTCCTGCTTGTCCATGGGCATGACCGAGTACGAGACCACATCCACGAACAGCACGTGGGCGATCTGCAGCCGGCCTGCGAAGGATGGACTCGCCATAAATTCCTGGTCGAAACACGCGAATTATCGCACAGGAGCCAGCCAGCAATTTCTCAGGTGGCACACTGTTCTGCATGTCGAACAAGGGACTGCAGGTGTTCTCGGGCGTCTGAAGTCGTGTCCTGACACCCAACTCGGGAATAGAGCAACTGTGAAGCCGCTCTCCGCCCGGTTTGCCAAAAAGGCAGCGTCTCCCAGCCCTGTACTTCGGTAATTTGGCCGCATGCCCACACCCGGCTACCATGCCAGCAGCATGTCATCCATTCCAACTGTTGACGATGTGCCCTCCGCCGCCGACCGCCGCTGGCAGCGTTTCCACTTCGACGTTCCCATTCGCTTGGTGTTCGAGAACGGCAACTACACCCGCATCGCCGAAGGCCGCGGGACGGAGTTGAACGAAGGCGGCCTGGGGCTGTATGCCGGCATCGAGTTGGATGTTGGCGACCAGGTGGAAGTGGAGCTGACAGTGCCTTTCTACTGTCTTTCCCTGAGGTTGCAGGGGGTGGTCCGCAACCGGCCCGGCAACGGGTACTATTACGGCATCCAGTTCGTGGATACCGACGCGACCCAGAAGGGCGAGATCGCGCTCTTCGCCAAGATGCTGGAAAGCGCCGCCGGCCAGCTCGATTCCTAGCGCTTCGGTTCCTGCGTAAGATACTGTAGTGAGTATGGCAACCCGCTCCAGCCGCAGCCTTCTCTTGGCCATGCTGCTGCTGGCGACAGCGGCCGCCGCCGCTTCCAAGCCCACTACCCTGTTTGACCCCAGCAATGTGCCCTCCGTGGTCGATACCGGCCCGGACGCCGGGGTGGAAGTGGGCGTGAAGTTCAAGTCCGACGTCAACGGCGCCATCAGCGCCATCCGTTTCTATAAAGCCAGCGCCAATACCGGCCCCCACTTGGCCCGGCTGTGGACCATCTCAGGGACCTTGCTGGCCTCCGCCACTTCCAGCAACGAGACTTCGTTCGGGTGGCAGCAGGTGGAGTTCTCCGCCCCGGTCATCATCAACGCCGGCGAAGTGTATGTGGCCAGTTATCACGCCAACGCCGGCCACTACAGCTTCAGCCCGCAGTACTTCGCCCAGTCCGGGGTCGATAGGCCGCCGCTGCACGCGCCCGCCAGCAAGGACGCCGGCGGAAACGGCGTCTACGCCTACGGTTCCACCAGCGTGTTTCCCGGCGGCAGCAACAACAGCGCCAATTATTGGGTGGACGTGGTCTTCACTCCCAAGGATCTGGCGATGGTGGCCATCACCGTGAAGCCGGCGAACGTCAGCATCCTGGCGGGCGCTAGCACCAGCTTCACCGCCACCGGCAAGTACAGCGACGGCAGCACCCAGGACCTCGCCGGGCTGGCGGTGTGGGAGTCGCGCGGCCCGGGCATCGCCACCGTCAGCAGCTTCGGGCAGGCGATGGGGGTTTCCGGAGGGGAAACCACCATCACCGCGCGCATGAAGTCCACCGTCGGCAGCGCCACGCTGGCGGTGCGGGCGGGGCCCAGCGAAGCTCCCGTACCCTTGCTGGTGGTGACCAGCGGAACCAATCTGTTCACGGCATACCTGCCGGAGATCCTGCGCGCCGAGGGTCTGAACGAGTTCGACACGCTCGACATTTCGCAGGTTACGAGCACGGTCTTGTCCAGCTATGACCTGGTGCTGCTCGGGGACATGGCTTTGACGTCGTCCCAGGTGGCGATGATCAGCGAGTGGGTCAAGAGCGGCGGCAACCTCATCGCTATGCATCCCGACAAGCAGTTGGCGGGATTGCTGGGCGTGGCCGACGCCGGCGGCATGCTCTCCGAGGCCTACCTCCAGATCAACACCACCACCGGGCCCGGCGTAGGCTTGGTTGCCGACTCCATCCAGTATCACGGCGTTGCCGATCGCTACCTGCTGAAGGGCGCCACCAGTTTCGCAACCCTGTATTCGTCGGCGAGCACCGCGACTACCCACCCGGCAGTGACGCTGAACACCGCCGGCCGCGGACAGGCGGCAGCCTTCGCCTACGATCTGGGGCGGTCGGTGGTGTACACGCGCCAGGGTAATCCCGCCTGGAGCGGCCAGACGCGCGATCGCAGCACTCCCATCCGCTCTTACGAGCTGTTCTTCGGGCAGTCGCGCACCGATCCCCAGCCCGACTGGGTGGACTTCGCCGACATCGCCATTCCCCAGGCCGACGAACAGCAGCGCCTGCTGGCCAACCTGATCCTGCAGATGATCGCCGTCAAGAAACCCCTGCCGCGCTTCTGGTACCTGCCGCGCGGGTTGAAGGCGGTGGTGGTGATGACCGGTGATGATCATGGAACCATGTACGCCTCCGGAAACGGCGCCACGGCGAATCGCTTCAGCGACTATCTGCTGTCAAGCCCGCCGGGCTGCAAGGTGGAGAACTGGGAATGCGTGCGCGCTTCCGCCTACCTGTTTCCGCCCGCGGTGGCCGCCAATCCCCTCCTTCCGGACCAGGCCGTGGATGCCGTTTCCCGGGGCTTCGAGATCGCCGTCCACGTGGACAGCGTTCCGGATTGCTCCGACTGGACCCCTGCCTCCCTGGACGCCTTCTACACCGGGCAGTTGAGCTCGTTTGCTTCGCGCTATGCCGGCGTTCCCGCCGTGCAGACCGGCCGCATGCACTGCGTTTCCTGGAGCGACTACGATACCCAGCCGCAGGTCGAACTCAAGCACGGCATCCGGCTGGATGAGAACTACTACTTCTACCCCAAGACGTGGATCAACGACCGGCCCGGGCTGTTCACCGGCTCCGGGATGCCGCAGCGCTTTGCCACCCGCAACGGCGCCGTCCTCGACGTGTACCAGGCCCCCACCCAGATGACCGATGAGTCCGGGCAGAGCTATCCGCTCACCATCAACACCTTGCTGGATAACGCCCTGGGACCGCTGGGTTATTACGGCGTGTTTACCGCCAACATGCACACCGACACCGCCGATTCCACGACGGCGCGCAGCATCGTGGCCTCGGCGCTAAACCGCGGCGTGCCCATCGTCTCCGCGCTGCAAATCCTGCAATGGCTGGATGGCCGCAATGGATCGTTCTTCTCCGCCGTGAACTGGAAAGACGACACTCTGACCTTCAAGGTCTTCGCGGCCTCGGGGGCGAACGGACTGGCGGTGCTGCTGCCGGCCAACGGACCTTCCGGCCGGCTGGCGGGGATTTCCCGGAATGACAGCGCTGTCCCTTACACCACGCTGGTGGTTAAGGGCATCGAGTATGTGGTCTTTGCGGCCGGTTCCGGGGGAAGCTTCCAAGCCTCGTACCGCGCCGTGCCGCGCAACTAGCGCAGCGCATCTTCCAGCGCGCTGCCCCGGTCCGTCTTCTCATCGCGGTATTTGATGATTACCGGAGCGTAGATGGAGAGTCCCCACTCGCGAGCTTTGCCGCGGTCGAGCGCGCGCGTGCCCGGCACCACCACGGCATTTTCGGGCACGATCAGCGGCCGTTCGCCCTCGGCGCGGTATATCTCTCCGCGCACCAGGTCGTAGAGCGGCGTGGAGCGGGTGAGGATGGTCCCGGCGCCCAACACGGCGCGTGCCCGCACCTGCGTTCCCTCGTACACGCCGCAGTTGCCGCCCACCAGCACATCGTCTTCGATGATCACAGGCGAGGCGTTCACCGGCTCCAGCACTCCGCCGATCTGCGCCGCCGCGCTCAGGTGGACGCGTTTGCCGACCTGCGCGCACGATCCCACCAGTGCGTGCGAGTCCACCATGGCGCCTTCATCCACGTACGCCCCGGCGTTGATGTACATAGGCGGCATGCACACCACCGACGCCGCCACGTAGGCGCCGGAGCGCACCGACGACCCGCCGGGCACAATGCGAACCTTGTCGGCCGCGGTGAAGCGCCGCACCGGATACGTGTCTTTGTCGACGAAGGAGAGCGCCTCGCCCGTCTCCGCCGGTTCTCCCAGCCGGAAGCCCAGCAGGATGCCCTTCTTCACCCAGGCATTCACCCGCCACTCGCCGCTCACCTTTTCCGCGGCGCGGATTCGTCCGGCGGTTAGCGCGTCACGGAATTCGGCGAACAGCCGCCGTGCTGCGTCCGACCTGGCATCGCCCTTCAGTTCGTACAGCCGCTCGATCTCTTCGCGCATCGCTGCTCCAGGCACTCAATGCTTTGCATTTCCTGCAATGGGACCGTGCCGGTAAGGGCCCAGGTTGCCGGCCGCTGCAGCCGCTTTAGTGGGCCGGTCTGCATGGCCGGGCAGTATAACCGGTCTGATGGCCCATCCCGACATGACCATTAGTGTACGAGCGCTTCGCATTCCTTCGTGCCGATTCAAGTTTGGCCAGAGATTCGCCGATCAGTAGTCCTCGGAGGTGCCGCGTGGTGCTGAGCATGAATCTGCGAGGAAAGTTCCGGGTGATAGTCGGCATCGCCGCCGTCGGGCTTCTGGGGCTGACGGGCTTCTGGCTCAATAGCCAACGCTCGGACCTACTGAGCGAGCGGGTGGCGAAGACCAAGAATCTTGTCGAGGTCCCCTATTCCCTCATCGCCGAGCAGCACAGGTTGGAGGCGGAGGGGAAGATCAGCCGCGAGGAGGCCCAAAGGCGCGCCCTCGAAGCTATTCGTCCCATGCGCTACGAGGGCACCAATTATTTCTTTGTCAATGACATGCACCAGGTCATGCTGGCACATCCGAAACCGGGCTGGACTAACAAGGACCTCACCGATCTCAAAGACCCTACGGGGAAGGCCATCATCGTGGAGTTCGTAAATGTGGTACGTACCTCGCATGAGGGCTTTGTGTTTTATGAGTGGCCCAAACCGGGCAGCGACAAACCGGTGAAAAAGCTGACCTTTGTCAAAGGCTTTGAACCCTGGGGATGGGTGGTCGGAACCGGGCTCTACATCGAAGACATTGACGCCGCCTGGCGCAAGGATGGCAAGCTGGCAGCTTTCCTGGCCCTGAGCTGTCTGGTGGTGCTGCTGATCGTCTCCATGCGTGTCTACCGCTCCATCTTCGTCCGGTTTCAGAAGATGATCGAGTGCATCAAGGATGTGGCCGAGGGCGAACGCGACCTGACCAAACGCATCGCGATCACTTGTAACGACGAGGTGGCGGAGCTGGCTGCGTGGGTCAACAGGTTTATCGACAAGGTCCAGGAAATCTTGTCGCAGGTGTCCAGCAATAGTCAGGGTCTGGCGGCCGCCAGTGAAGAAATCTCAGCCTCCTCACGCGACCAGGCGCGCGGGGCGGAGTTGCAGCAGGATCAGACCAACCAGGTGGCCACGGCCATGCAGGAGATGGCCACAACTGTGCACGAGGTCTCGGACCACTCCAGCAAGGGCGCGGCGGCTTCGCAAAAGGCCGCCGAGACCGCGCGCGAGGGCGGCAAGATCGTCGACGAAACCCTCTCCAGGATGCGCGCCATTGCCCATTCGGTGGGGGAAACGGCCAAAAAGGTCCATGAGCTGGGGAAGCGGTCGGACGAGATTGGCCGGATCACCGGCGTCATTGAAGACATCGCCGACCAGACCAACCTGCTGGCCCTGAACGCGGCCATCGAAGCCGCGCGCGCCGGCGAACAGGGCCGCGGCTTCGCGGTGGTGGCCGATGAAGTGCGCAAGCTGGCCGAACGCACCGGCAACGCCACCAAGGAAATCGCGGAGATGATCCGTACTATCCAGTCGGAAACCAAGACGGCGGTCGCCGCGATGAACGCAGGTTCCAAGGAAGTGGAACTGGGCGTAGAGTCGACCAGCCGGGCCGGCAGTTCGCTGCATGATATCATCCGGACTTCGGAACAAGTCGGGGACATGGTGACGCAGATCGCCACCGCCGCCACCCAGCAATCCGCCACCACCGAGCACATCAACAGCAACATTGAGGAGATTGCCAGGATTGCCTCTTCCACCGTGACTGGGGCGCAGCAGACCGCGGCGGCGCTGCACGACCTCGCGCAGGTGGCTCTGAACCTGCAGCAGTTGGTCGGGCAATTTAGACTTTCCGCAGACGGGGCTGCCGGCAATGGCTGCTCCCGCTCCCGCGCCTCCCAACTGGATCAGGCGGTCAGCAACAGTCTGGACTTCGGCCGCGTCAAGATGGCACACCGCAGTTGGCGGCTCAAGCTGCGTTCCTTTTTGGACGGCCGCGAGAACATTGATCCCGCAAAACTGGCATCGCATCGAGGGTGTGAGTTGGGCAAGTGGATCTACGCCAGTGGCATGGCCGCGTTTGGCCATTTCCAGGAGATGGCGGACCTGGAGAAGAGGCACAAGGACATGCACGCCCTGGTCAAGCAGGTCGTGGAGCTGAAGCACGCCGGGAAAGCCAGCGAAGCTGAGCAGGAGTTCTCCCGGGTGTGTGAGGCAGGCGAAGAAGTAATCGCTCTAATCACCAGGGTGGAAGCTAGAGTGATCGGGTCTCGGGCTCATGCGGTGGAGAGCGTGAAACCACGCGCCGCTGCCCAAGCAACCTTGAACTAGCCCGCTACCAGCGTCCGCGCCATCAGCCCGGCTTCGCTGGCAATCTTCTCCAGCTTGGCCCGGTTCTCTTTCTTCATGGGGCAGAGCGGCAGGCGATAGACTTCCTCGATGCGTCCCATCATGGCCAGCACCGCCTTCACCGGGATTGGATTGGACTCGATGAAGTTGGCCTGCATGAGCGCCAGGTATTTGCGGTGGAGGCGGCGGGCGGCGTCCCACTGATTGGCCAAAGCCGCGCGCGTTATTTCCGCCATCTCGTGCGGGATCTCGTTGCCGGCAACGGAAATGATTCCCACGCCGCCCAGAGCAATGATGGGCAGCGTCACCGCATCGTCGCCGGAAAAGACGAGGAAACTCTCCGGGACGGCGTTGCAGACGTCGGCGATCTGCCCAATGTTGCCGCTGGCTTCCTTCACCGCGATGATGTTCGGGATCTGCGCCAGCCGCGCCAGCGTGGCCGGCTCGAGGTTGGCGCCGGTGCGTCCGGGCACGTTGTAGAGGATGAGCGGTTTCTCCACCGCTTCGGCGATGGCTTTGAAGTGCAGGTACTGTCCTTCCTGCGTGGGCTTGTTGTAGTAGGGGCTGGCGGTGAGGATGGCGTCCACGCCGCGGCGCGCGGCCACCGTCTGCGCCTTCTCCACCGCATCGCGCGTGGAGTTCGAGGTCGCGCCGGCCACGATGGGCACACGCCCGCCGGCGACTTCGATGGTGATGTCGATTACCCGCAGCCACTCCTCGCGCGAGAGCGTGGGCGTCTCGCCGGTGGTGCCGCAGGGCACGAGGAAGTCGATGCCCGACTCCACCTGCCAGGCCACCAGCGACCGCAGCGCCGGTTCATCGATGGCGCCGTCTTTACGAAACGGGGTGACGAGAGCAGTGCCGCATCCGCGCAGTTTCATAATCGCAAATCATACTGCACTGGGCGGCTGAGGCAGCGAAAAAATGCGGGTAGCGGGTAAGCCCGGAATTGTGTCAACGAATTGCCAGCAGAACCGCAATGTATTGGCGCACTTTGTTGACCAACCCAGGCTCGGCCTTGGAGTGGAATTTCGCTTTGCGACCAGCCCAATCGATGCTCTTTAACTGATCGACGAGAACCGCGCCCTCTACCTGGCCGACGGTAACGGGCAGTGCGAATGGGTAAGGTTTGCGCTTGCTCGTCAACGGACAAACCACGGCCAGGCCGCTCGCCCGGTTGTAGCGCTGATCGGTAAGCACCAATGCAGGACGCCGCTTGGCCTGTTCGCGGCCGACTTGCGGATCGAAATCCATCATCACGATGTCCCCGGCTTCGGGAACGTACGGGATCACCATTCCACAACTTCCTTCCCCACTTCCGCGCCGGTCGAGATCTCGGCATAGCGGTTCTCGGGAGTGATCTGGGAAATCAACTGCGTCAGGGTAGGTATCTTGCGTGCCCGGCGCAGCTCGACGTGCCCTTCAGCGGCGGCTTCGATTTCCAGCGAATCACCTTCCTTCAGCCTGGCTTTCTCTGCCACGGGCTTGGGAATGCGAACGGCAAGGCTGTTGCCCCACTTGACCATCTGTGCCTTCATGAGCGACACTCCTTCCAAATGATACACAGTATATCAGATATGTCTACACTGTATATACATGGAAAAAGCTTTGGACACCGGCGCCGAATCGCGCAGCGTTCTTTCGGAGGGGCGCGGCTTTAAGCCGCCCCGTAGCAGAACAAAAAGAGAATTGTCATCCTGAGGAAGCTTGACCGAGGCGCAGCCGAGGGAGCGCGACGAAGGATCTTGGTGTTTTCTGTCGTGCCTTAGCTAATCGTGATCGCGAGTCACCGGATGCCAGCGTCCGTCGTTGGTGCTGTACCAGTTTCTCCACGCCGAGGGATCGTGCGGCAAGCTCTGTCCGGTGATGTCCCGCAGCGCCTGGTAGGTCCACTTCTGGGTTTCGGGATCCAGGGAGCGATCATCGGTGAAGTCGAGCAGCCGGGGCACTGCCCGGCGGCGCTGCTGCTCGCTCAGCATGCCGGATTGTGCCAGCCCGCCCGCCGCCCGCTCGCGGATCATCGGCGAAGGGTCGTCGTGGAACACCTGCAACAGGGGAGCGATGGTCGCATCCGTCCCCAGATAAGCCAGACCCTCCACCGCCCAGTATCGGATATTCACGTTGGAATCGTGGATCGAGCTGGCCAGGATCTCGAAGGCGCGCTCCGGCTCGATGCCGCGATTCCCGAGCAGCCCAATATTCCAAAGCGCGTTGGCGCGCGGCCCCTGCTCTCCGTTGCGGGCATCGGGCTCCAGCCGGTCGATGGTCGCCGGGCTCTTTTCCAGATTGCGGGCTGCGATGTCCACCTCGATGGCCGCCGCCCGCACCCGCAGGTCATCGGAGTTGAGCGCCGTGGTGAACAGGTTGTGTAACCGGTCATTCAGGAAGACCTGTCCGCGCCAGCCGCCGACACGCACCGCGATCTGGTCGTTTGCTCCCCGATAATGATTGATCGAGCGTTCCAGCAGCAGCTCCGCCTGGGTTTGCGGGCTCATCTTGTCGAGCACTTCGATCTCATGTTCGGACAAGACGGCCGCCGAAGCCGGCTCCGGCTTTCCCTGCAGGCTGAGAAGTTGGGATATTTCCTGCCAGGCCGCCCGCGCCGTCGGCGTGTGGAAGAACAGGAGCGCCAGCACTACCGCGGCGACTGCGAGGCCCAGCACCCGCAACGATCGATGGCGCGGGGCCATGGGCCCCGGCGAAAGCGGGCCCGGTTCAGGCTGGCCCGGATTGAGATCGGCATTCATGGTGGAAAGTATGGGATGGGTCACGGGTGCGGGAAAGATAACGTTGGTACAAATGCCTGGAGGCTCGAGCCCGCTCCGCTAGACGCCCGATGCCACGCCGGCGGCCGGAGAAGGCAGCGCCGCGACTGCTTTTTCGCTGAGCATGATGGGGAGGCGGACCTCGAAGGTCGCTCCGCCCTGCTCGCGGTTGTGGCCGAGGATCTTGCCGTGGTGCTCCTGGACGATGCCGTAGGCGGCGCTGAGTCCCAATCCTGTGCCCCCGACGCCCTTGGTGGTGTAGAAGGGATCGAACACGCGCTCCGGCTCCATCAATCCCACGCCGGTGTCGGAGAATTCTATGATCAGTTCGTTCTCCTCGGCGCGGGTCACGACCCGCAGTACCCCGCCGCCCTTGGGCTCCATGGCATCCACGGCGTTGCGCGAGAGGTGCAGGAAGACCTGCAGGAGCTGATTCTTGTCCGCCGAGACGGTGGGCAGGCGCAGTCCCAGGTCGAGTTCCACCCGGACCTGCCGCCGCTGCATGCGGGTCTCGCTGAGCTTGATGACGGTGTGCAGCAACGCATTCACATCCACCGCGGTTTTCTGCCCGGGGGTTTGCCGCGCGAAGTCCAGCAGATTCGACACCAGTTCTTTCGTCCGCTGCGCCTGCCGCCGGATCTTCTCCACGAAGTCCTGCTGGGAGGGCGTCAGGTTCTTTTCCAGAGCCAGCATCTCGGAGAATCCCAGGATGGCGGTGAGAGGATTGTTGATCTCGTGCGCCGCTCCCGCCACCAGTTGTCCCAGCGAGATCAGCTTTTCCGACTGCACCAGTTGCTTCTGCAGGCGCTTGTATTTTTCCAGCGAGTCTTCCGAGCGTGCGAGCAGGGTCGCCAGTTGCCGGGTCAGCAGGTGTTGCTTCAGGAACACCAGCGCGCCCAGCACCAGCAATGAGATTAGCGTCACCAGCATGCGGAAGTGGCGGACGCTGCGCGGAGCGTCACTGTAGAACTGCTGCCACAACGCCAGCACCGGCATGGAAAGCATCGCCGCCATGGCCAGCCGTCCCGACCACGGGCTGGGCGCGGTTTTCGAGGGCGG
>JBIOFT010000120.1:0-11792 GCA_044447375.1 Terriglobales bacterium
GGTGTACGTCGCCCTAGCGGGAGAAGAAGGCACCCAAGTCGTGGAACGCAACTTCCCCGGCGACCGCAAACGCATTCGCTGGTTCGCGACCCAGCAGGCGCTCGAAATGATCCGGCGGGCGCTGTTGTAAGGCACTCTTACAAGAGATGCGAATATTTGTTGGCATCGATCTCGACCCTGAAATACGCGCTGGGATCGCGCGCTTCCTTGACGGCGTCCGCGGCTTTGCTCCCGATGTCCGCTGGGTGCGCCCGGAATCGCTGCACCTCACGCTGAAGTTCATCGGCGAACAAAAACCGGATCGTGTGGAGGCCATCCAGGAACGCCTTCGGAGCGTCGAAGGCGCGGCCGTGGAGATTCGTTTCGCCGGATATGGCTTTTTCCCCACGGCCAATGCGCCACGAGTGTTCTGGATCGGTATTCAGGCTGGTCCCGAGCTCTCGGAACTGGCCGCCAACATTGACGCCGCTGTGGCCGAACTGGGCATTCCGCGCGAGGACCGGCCGTTCAGCCCACATCTGACCCTGGCCCGCGGAGGCGGCGGTTCGGGCTCGCCCCGATGGCGCAAGGGAGACGGCCCGAGTCTCGCGTTCGCGATACTCGAAAAACGGCTGGCCGCGATGTCCGCGCTCGATTTCGGTACAATGACAGCCCGCGAGTTTTATCTGTATCAGAGTCAGCTTTCACCGGGAGGATCGAAGTACACCAAGCTGCAGAGTTTTGCTCTGCGATAGCATCCGGCATCGATGCCTATGAATGCTTACCTGACCACCGCCACCCTGAGCTATCTGCTGGGATCCGTTCCCTTCGGATACATCCTGGTGCGCCTTTTCCACGGAGAAGACGTGCGCGCGAGCGGCAGTGGCAATATTGGCGCCACCAACGTCGCCCGCAAATCGCCCGCTCTCGGGGTTGCGACCCTGCTCCTGGATGCCGCCAAAGGGTTCGCCGCGGTCCTACTGGCACGGTATTTGTTTGCGGGACCGCAGCAAAAGCTCCTCATGACCACGGCCGCCTTCTGCGCCGTGCTGGGACATCTCTTCCCTGTCTGGCTCAAGTTCCGCGGCGGCAAGGGAGTCGCGACCAGCCTCGGGTCTTTTGTCCTGGTCGCTCCGAAATCAGTCGTCTGCATGGTGGGAGTCTTTCTTATTCTGGTTGCCATGCTTCGTTACGTCTCACTCGGATCGGTCGCCGCCGCCGCCGCCTTCCCGCTCCTGGCTTGGGCCTTGCGCGAGTATGTGGAGCCGGCGCAGTTGCTGTTGATCGCCGCCGCTTCCCTGTTGGTCGTCTGGAAGCACCGCCACAACATCGGCCGCCTCACCGCCGGAACCGAGCCGAAATTAGGGGCCAAGCGCGGATGAGCCGGATTGCCATCATCGGAGCAGGAGCCTGGGGCACCGGGCTGGCCATCGTTCTGGGACGCAAGGGAACGCACACGGTCCGGCTATGGGCCAACGAACCGGAGGTTTGCGAGAGCATTGCCCACAACCAGGTCAACGAGCGCTTTCTGCCCGGCTTCCAGCTGCCACCAACGATCAGGGCAACCAACGATCTGGCCTGCGCCCTGGAAGATGCCGAAATGGTCGTCAGCGTCATGCCCTCGCAGCATTGCCGCTCCCTTTTCGAGCGCATGGCGCCGGCGCTCCGCCCGGAGATGCTTTTCGTCAGTTGCACCAAGGGTCTCGAAGATCGCTCTCTGCTGCGCATGACCGAGGTGATCTCGGACGTGCTCCGGCAGCATCAGTTCACACCCAGAGTCGGCGCGCTGAGTGGTCCGTCGTTTGCCAAAGAAGTCGCGCGCGGCGATCCGACCGCTGTGACCGTGGCCGCCTCCGATGGCGAACTCGCCCGCACGGTGCAGCAGGCCTTCAACGATTCCCGCTTCCGCGTCTATACCAACGACGATGTCATCGGCGTCGAACTCGGCGGCGCGTTGAAAAACTGCATCGCTATTGCCGCCGGCGTTTGCGACGGCCTCGGACTCGGCCATAACTCGGTGGCCGCTCTCATGACCCGCGGCCTCGCCGAAGTGGCGCGGCTGGTCGTGGCCTGTGGCGGCCGCCTCGAGACCATGGCCGGACTCGCCGGACTGGGCGACCTGGTCCTGACCTGCACCGGCGACCTCTCCCGCAATCGCAGCGTGGGGGTGGAACTCGGCAAGGGCCGTAAGCTCCCCGACATCATCGCCGGAATGCACGGCGCGGTCGCGGAAGGTGTTTTCACAACCAGGGCGGCGGTCGGCCTAGCGCACGAGAAAAATGTTGAGATGCCCATCACTGAACAGATGCACGCCATCCTGGAAAACGGCAAGCCCCCACAGCAGGCCATCGAAGAACTGATGACCCGCGCCGCCAAGCGCGAGATCTAGACCGCTTGCCGCAGCCGGGTCCAGGCTGGTATTTTCGTGGAGCCCGGCCGCACGCCTCCCCAGAACGATGGTCTGCTCGGAGACTTGTGGACCATCCAAATCTCATGCTGAGACGTACTTCAAGAGGACGAAGAATCCGGCGTGACCAGCGCTGAGACCAACGCGACGTCGTCCGACCTGGCGCTGGTTACGGCCGTCCGGTCGGGTGACCAGAATGCTATGGCGGTGCTCTATGACCGCTACTCGTCCATCGTCTATTCGGTCGCGCTGCGCGTGTTGCAGGATACCGGCGCCGCCGAAGACGTGTTGCAGGATATCTTCATGCAGCTCTGGCGCAGACCAGCGGCCTTCGACGCTAGCCGAGGCAACATGGCGGCCTGGTTGGCGGTCATCGCCCGCAACCGGGCCATTGATGCGCTCCGCCGTCGCCGCCCGCAAGACGATATAGACGAAGTCATGGTTTCCGTTGTGCCGGACCTTGCCTCCGGAGCAGAACGCTCCCGGGCCATGGAGAAAGTCCGCGGGGCGCTCCAGGCCATGCCGCCGGCGCAGCGCGCTGCCCTTGAGATGGCCTATTTTGAAGGCTTGACCCATGCCGAGATTGCCGAGAAGACTGGCGACCCCTTGGGTACGATTAAGACCAGAATTCGCAATGGACTGCTGACCTTGCGAAAAGTGTTTGCCGCATGAGCGCGCACGAACAATTCGCGGAAGAATTGGCGCTCTACGCCCTCGGCTCCTTAGCCGCAGACGAGCGCAGCGCGCTCGAAGCGCACCTGCAGGAGTGTGCCTCGTGCCGCCGCGAGCTCGAATGGCTGGACGGCGATCTGAGCCTGCTGGCGATGTCGGCCAGCGGGCCCCATCCCCCCACCCGAGCGCGGCAGCGCTTACTTTCCGCTATCGCCAGCGACCCTAAACGCCCCCTGGCTGCCCCTGAGCGGCGGCAACGCTCCGGGTGGGGCATCCTTGGGTGGGTGGCGGCAGCAGCTATGGTTCTTGTGTGCGTCGGCCTGCTGCGGCAGAATTCGTCGTTAAGCAGGGATTTGGCCTCGCTCCGCGCGCAGTACGGAGGTCAGGAAGCTCAGCTGCGGCAGGCCAATGAGACCATAGCCACGTTGGTGGATCCGGAGGCCTTGAAGATCGAACTGGTGGCGGCGGGCAGCAAGCTGCAACCGCGAGGCAAAGCGATCTACCTGAGGCGCACCCGCGGCCTGATCTTCCTGGCCAGCAACCTGCCGCCGCTGCCCGCAGAGAAAATCTACGAACTGTGGCTCATCCCCACCAGCGGCCCGCCCATCGCGGCCGGACTGTTCAAGCCCGATGCGCGCGGGAGTGCGACCGTGGTGAATCCTCCGCTGCCGGAGGGCGTCGAGGCTAAAACGTTTGCCGTGACCCTTGAGCCGGAGAGCGGCTCGCACGAAGCGCCACGCGGCACCTTCGTCATCGTGGGCGCAGGCGAGTAGAAGAACCCACCCCAAAGGCATGGGTTTGGAGAGCCGGGGCACGGCGCACAATAGGATTAGCATCATCGTAATGTCGCCCAGGCTTCCCGAGAGTCGCACAATGCTTCAATGGACTTGGGTTCCATCTTCCTCGGTTTTCTGCAGCGAATCGCGGTTGGAGCGGCCGCGGTATTGGCTTTGCTCCTGGTCATTTGGCTCGGGCTGCCCCGTCGTTCAGCGATTGCTGTCGATCCTCGGAGAGCAGACAAGCTGCCACCGCCATAACTGCACCGGACGAGCCTCGGTCTGAAAGCGTTCGCAACTTCACTCGTACCTGCTCGACTCATCTGACGCGATCAGCTATTTGACTGGATTCGACGCGGCGTGAGATAGTGGCTGGCTCCGATCGCTGCAACTGACTGTAAACGCTAACACTAAGGGAGTTTGTTGTCCCCCCAATGGTCAGTCTTATTCCCAGGGATACCAGCTTCTTCCGGATGTTCTCCGCGATGTCCGACAATCTCATTGCCGGGGCCCGCGCTCTGGTGGATCTTTTCTCCGACTACCAGGATGTCGGAAATAAGATCGATGAGATTCACCGGCTTGAGCACGCCGGCGATGAGCTCACCCATGCCATCCTGACCAAACTCAACCAGACGTTCATCACACCGTTCGATCGGGAAGACATCCACCAGTTGGCTTCCAAGCTTGATGACGTTCTCGATTTCATCTATGCTTCCGCCGCCCGCATCGCGATGTACCGGATCACAGCTCCGCCGCCGGCCGCCGCAGAACTGGCCCAGATCATCCTGAAGCAAACCCAGGAATTGCAGAAGGCTGTGTCTCTCATGCAGAAGAGTGGCAATATCCTGGCCCATTGCGTGGAGATCAATCGTCTGGAAAACGAGGCTGATGTGGTATCGCAACAAGCCATCGCCAGGCTGTTTGAAAGCGAAAAGGACCCGATCAACCTCATCAAAATCAAGGAGTTGCTTGAATTTCTCGAGCGCGCGACCGACCGGGCGGAAGATGTCGCCAATGTGCTGGAAACGGTTGTATTGAAGAACACCTGAGGCTCGAATCACTTAGGCAAACAGGAAAACTGGTGAAGCCTGACCTGCTGCTGCTGATCATCACAATACTGGTCGCACTGGCCTTCGATTTCCTGAACGGATTTCACGACGCCGCCAACAGCATTGCGACCGTGGTTTCGACGCGGGTCCTGTCCCCAAAGCTGGCGGTTGTGTGGGCCGCGTTCTTCAATTTTGCGGCCGCGTTTCTGCTGGGGACCGCCGTAGCCAAGACCATCGGCGGGGGAATGATCCGGATCGACTATGTGACCCAGTATGTGGTGATCACAGGACTGATCGGCGCCATCGTCTGGGACCTGCTGACGTGGTGGTGGGGGCTGCCGACTTCCTCCTCGCATGCCTTGATTGGCGGCTATGCCGGAGCGGCGGTGATGCGGTCCGGTTGGCGCGTGATTATTGCCCACGGCTGGTACAAAACCCTGATCTTCATCGTGGTGGCGCCAGTGATGGGGCTCATTCTGGCCCTGACGTTCATGGTGGCCATCTTTTGGCTTCTGCGAAATAAGGCTCCACAACGGATTGACGTCTGGTTTCGCAAGTTGCAACTCCTATCGGCGGCGTGTTACAGCCTCGGGCATGGCGGCAATGATGCCCAGAAGACGATGGGAATCGTAGCCAGCGCTCTGTATGGAGCACACTTTTTGAACGCGTCGGAGCTGGCCGGCAGCTGGGGAAAATTTCACTGGCCCATCATCCTGGCAGCGCATGCGTCGATCGCGATGGGCACGTATTTTGGCGGGTGGCGGATTGTTCACACCATGGGATCACGCATCACCAAACTGAAGCCGGTGGGGGGATTCTGCGCGGAGGCGGCGGGAGCGATCACGCTGTTCTCCACCGCTCTGGCTGGAATTCCCGTGAGCACCACGCACACCATCACCGGAGCGATCGTCGGGGTAGGCGCCACCCATCGGCTGTCGGCCGTCCGATGGGGGGTGGCGCGGCGCATCGTCTGGGCATGGGTCCTGACTATTCCGGCGTCGGCGCTGGTTGCCGCAGTCGCGTTCTGGCTGGTGCGATGGATCCACCCCGGAGCGTAGCGAGTTTTTCCTGCGGGAACCACGAGAGTCAAGTGGTGCCCGGAGACGGAATCGAACCGTCACGTCCTGTTAGGGACCCGGGATTTTAAGTCCCGTGCGTCTGCCAGTTTCGCCATCCGGGCCAGCGGACTTCTCCTGAATTGTACAGAAGTCCTTGCGCCTGAAGAGGTCCCGCCGGTTCCGGGTTGTTATGTTGCACGTCTCCGCTCAGCGGGGGAGACCAGCCGCACCGATTTGACGCCACTAGCCTGCATCCCCCACCATTCTTCCGAATCCAATGAGGGTATCGCCGGAGCACGCATGAAGATCGGCATCACCTGTTATCCGACCTACGGCGGCAGCGGGGTGGTCGCCACCGAACTGGGGCTGGAACTCGCCCGTCGCAACCACGAGATCCATTTCATCTCGTACTCGCAGCCCATTCGTCTGACTGGGCCCGCGCCCAATATTCATTACCACGAGGTCGAGGTCACCCGCTACCCGCTGTTCGATTATCCCCCGTACGACCTGGCTCTGGCCACGCGCATGGCCGAGGTTTCGCAGCTTTACGAGCTCGATCTGTTGCACGTCCACTATGCCATCCCGCATTCGGTGAGCGCCATGTTAGCCAAGCAGATGCTGGCCGCCACGCCGCCTCGCCGTAAATTGCCATTCGTGACCACCCTGCATGGCACCGACATTACCCTGGTCGGCCTGGACCGCTCGTACTTGCCCATCACCCGCTTTTCCATCGAGCAGAGCGATGGCGTCACCGCCATCTCGCAGTACTTGCGCGATCGCACTATTAAGATCTTCGACATCAAGAACCACATCGAAGTCATTCCAAACTTCGTGAACTGCGATGAGTACGTGCGCAAGCCCGACCTGCAGGCCCAGCGCCGCGAGTACGCCGCGGACAACGAACGCATCCTGGTACATCTGTCCAACTTCCGGCCGGTGAAGCGCATTCTAGACGTGGTCGAGATCTTCGACCGGGTGCGCAAGAAAATTCCCGCCAAACTCCTGCTGATCGGCGACGGTCCCGACCGTTCCCAGGCCGAGTGGCTGGCCGTGCAAAAAGGAATCCATGAGCACGTGTTGTTCCTCGGCAAACAGGACCGGGTGCAAGAGAAGCTGGGCCTTTCCGACGTCATGCTTATGCCCAGCGAGTTGGAGTCTTTCGGGTTGGCGGCGCTCGAGGCCATGGCCTGCGAGGTTGTCCCCATTGCCACGCGAACCGGGGGAGTGCCGGAAGTGGTGGAGCACGGGGTAAGCGGCTTTCTCGCCGACGTCGGCGATATCGAAACCATGGCGGGTTACGCCATCGGCCTGCTCAGCGACGAGACCGCTCTGCGGGAGATGGGGAAACGCGCGCGCGCCGCAGCCCGCGCCAAATTCTGCTCCAGCAAGATCATTCCGCGGTACGAAAACTTTTATCGGCAGGTGCTGGAGCGATCGTCGTAGCCGTCATCAGTTCCTCGGGATTGGGCAGGACGGGCAGGCGCAGCCGGATCAGCGTTCCAACCCCTTCCCGGCTGTCGATCACCATCTCGGCGGCATCGCCATAGAGCACTTTCAGCCGCTCGGCCACGTTGGCCATGCCGATGCCGGTGCCGCCTTGGCCCTCGGGCTGTTCCAGCAGCTGCGTGCCTCCCATCCCCACGCCATCGTCTTCCACTTCCACCACCAACTGCGACTCCAGCAGCCGGCTGCGCAGGGTGATGCTCCCGCCTTCGACCTTGGCCGCCAGCCCGTGCTTGATGCAGTTTTCCACCAGCGGCTGCAGCAGCATACTGGGGACCATGGCCTCGAGCGAGGCTGGATCCAGTTCCTTGACCACCTTCAGCTTGTCGCGTCCGAAGCGCACCACCTCGATGTCGAGGTAGTTGTCGATGAAGCCCACTTCCTCCCGCAGCGGCACGAAGGAATCGGTGCTGTGCAGCAGACGCCGAAGAATCGCCGCCAGTTTTAGGACCATCTCGCGGGCGGTGTCGGGATCAAAGCGCACCAGCGAGGAAATCGAATTCAGCGTGTTGAACAGGAAATGGGGATTGATCTGGTTCTGCAGCGCCGCCATGCGCGCCTGCAGCAGCAACCGCTCCTGCTCTTCCAGTTTCATCTCGATGCGCACATTGTTGAAGATCTTCAGCTCCGTGCCCACCGCCATGACCGCGGTGAGGTAGATGGCGGCCTCGACCCACAGGTTTCCGCTCTCCAGACTGAAGATCGAAGTCGGCCAGATGCGCCAGATTTCGGTTTGCACAAAACGCAACCCGGCAATGGTCAACAGAAAGATGATCTGCCAGTCGAACAGGCGGGGCCGCGGCAGATTGCGGCGAATCCAGCGGTAGATGCTGAGATCAATGAAAGGCGAGAACGACCAGATGTCCTCCTGCGCGGGCGCAATCCGCCGCAACTGGCCGGCAACGATCCCGGAGAACACATTGAACGGCAGGCTGGCCCACTCGCCGTGGAAGACCGCCGGCAAGGCAATCAACGCACCGCCCACCGCCCCGCTCAGCCTCCCCCCGATCACGCCCAGCAGCACCGTGGTTTCGAGCGCGAGATCTCCGGCCAGGAAACTGCGGACGCTGCAGCGGATCCAAACGCCCAGAGCGATCAGAACTGCCATCCACAACGCCAAGTAAATCTTCTGCCGCGGCGCTCTCTCCTCCTGAAACAGCAGCTTCTTGAATTCCTTGGAGCGAATAAGTACGGTCGAGACCGTGGCCGCGACCCCCAGCTTGATCAGCAGATGAACGAGAATCAGGCGCGATTCCAGCATCAGAATTCTTTTCGGTCCATCGTTCTCGCAGCCGTGTCAGCAGCAGGAGAGCTGAGAGAGCCGCAAGAACGGTGCGATTCTACCCGATCAAGCCCCGATTGTACCTGCTGCCTGTCGCAAAAGCTGCTCCACATCGCTGCCCGGAGGAACTCCGCCCTGGGCGAAGTCGCGGCTGCCGCCGCCCCGACCGCCGACCGCCGACAGCACCTGCTTCAGCAGCGCCCCCATATCAGCCGCGCTCCCCGCCGACTGCGCAAACACCAGCCCCGGGGGATCCGCGGCGCTCGCGACCAGCGCAAGCGTCGGCGTTCCCGCGCGCGTCACCTTCTGGGCAAACAGTTTGACAAAACTGATATCGCGATCGGAAAACGCGCGTACGATTACCTTCCGCCCGCCCGCCTCCGGTTGCTGGGTGAGTGCCGCTCCGGCCATGGCCTCCGCCAGTTGGTCTAGCGCCTCGTCCCTTTGCTTGCGCAGCTGCCGGACATCATCGAAGCTCTTGCGGATCTGAACAGGAACGTCCCAGAGCTGCGCCGAGAACAACGCTGCGGCTTCACTGAGAGCGTTATAGTCGCGGCGCGCCGTGCGCACGCCCCGGTTGCCGCAGACGAACTCTACACGGGTTCCCTGCCGTATCTTTTCAGTCTTGCGCAGCAGGATGCACCCGATCTGCCCTGTGGCGCTCACATGGGTGCCCCCGCAAGCGGAACGATCAAAGCCCGCAATCTCAATCAGCCGCAACTGGTCCCGTCCGGCGGGCGGAAGTTTACGCAGGCCCAGTTTTTCCGCCTCTTCCCTCGAAACGTAACGCACCAGCACCGCGCGATTTTCCAGCACGATCTGATTCGCCCGCTTTTCGGCCGCAACAATCTGCTCCGCGCTCAATGCCGGCGTGGCCAAATCGATCGAACAGTACTCCTCTCCCATGTGGAACGAAACGGTCGGCATCTCGTACAGCTCGACGAACGCCGCCGACAGCACGTGCTGCCCCGAATGCTGCTGCATGTGGTCGCGGCGCCGCTCCGGATCGATGCGGCCATGCACGACAGCGCCTTCCACGAGCCGATCCGCTGGCGCTTCCAGATAATGGACAACCCTGCCGTCGTCCCGCTCGGCAACTTCCACGACCTGCACGCGATCGTCCGGGTCCGCCATTAGCCATCCCGTGTCATGAACCTGCCCACCGCTGGTAGGATAGAATGCCGTCTCCCGCAGAATGACTCCCCTGCGGGACTGTCCGGTCGCCGGCGGGACTACTTCCACCACCACCGACTCGAATTCTTGCAGTTCGGAATTGTCGTAGTAAAGCCGATGGGTCATGCTGAAACCCCGCGCGGCACCTGCGGTTCTGCCGCTTTGGGCGCCGCCTGCTCCTGAGGCCACGTTAACCCGCGAACAAATGGCTGGCTGTTTTTGCTCGTTCTCTGCTGACGAACCGGGGACCCATAGCCACCAACAAGAAAAGCCAGGCACCGGCACCCCACTGCACACGAAAGAGCCCGTTACCGTTGCTTCCTTCCGGACCTGGCGGGGTTGGCGGGAAAACGTCGCGGGGGACCGATGCCTTACATAAAATATTATCAAGAGATGGCCAAGTTCTGGATGGCTAAGACCTGGAACCTGTGGACTCCCTCGCGGCTTATCATGCTCGCATGAAACGACGTCCCAGCCACGAACTTCTCGACTCCGACTCCGGCTCGCCATCCGAGATCGCCGCCTCCCTCCGCGACCTCCAGATGTTCAATCAGTGGTTCGGAGGCGTCCACACCGCGGAAAAACTGATCCGCCGCGCCCTGCCAGTTCTTCCGGACACGCCCATTTCGCTGCTTGAGGTCGCCGCCGGAAACGGCTATCTCCCCGAAAGAGTCCACCAGCGGATTTCCCCTGAGATCAATTTGAAAATCACACTCCTCGACCACTCCCGCCACCATCTGAACGGAACCGGCCCCGCGGTCGCCGCCGACGCCCGCGCTCTTCCCTTCGCGGATAATTCCTTCCACCTCGTGAGCTGCAATCTTTTTGTCCATCACCTCGCCCCCGAGGACATTGGCCGCTTCGCGCGGGAGGCCCTGCGCGTCTGCCGCACTGCGTTCCTCATTAACGACCTGATCCGCGATCCCCTCCACCTGGCCCTGGCTTATGCCGGATTTCCGCTCTACCGCAGTCGCCTCACCCGCAACGATGCTCCGGCGTCGGTCCGGCAGGCTTACACGCCCAACGAACTGCGCGACCTGCTCTCGTCCTCGGGTACCGCGCGTATCTCGATTTCACGGCACTATCTTTACCGCATGGGAATCATCGCCTGGAAGCAGCCTGAGTGAGAAACATGGGTGAAAGCTACGACCTGATCGTGATCGGTGCCGGCCCGGCCGGGACGTCGGCCGCCATCACGGCGGCGCGCGGAGGCTCGCGTGTGCTGCTGCTCGAGCGCGGCCGCTTTCCTCGCCACAAGGTCTGCGGAGAATTCATCTCCGCCGAATCTCTCGTCCTGCTCGGGTGGCTTCTCGCCGGCGCGAAGCAGGACTTGCTTGACCAAAGCCTCCGGCTCTCCGAAAGCCACGTGCTGCTCGACGGACGCTCGCTCCGCATCCCGATCGACCCTCCGGCAGCCAGCATCGCCCGCTACGATCTTGACCTCGCTCTCTGGGACGCCGCCCGGAACGCCGGCGTCACCGCTCTGGCGGAAACCACGGTGCAACCCATCGAGGGCGACAATCCGTTTCGCGTCCAGACATCTGCCGGAGAATTTCTCGGGCGCGCCGTGATCAACGCCTCCGGACGCTGGTCGAACCTGAACCTCGCGGCGCCCGCCCAGGGGTCCCGCTGGCTGGGCCTGAAAGCGCATTTTCACGGCCCGCCGACGGAACGCAGCGTAGATCTTTATTTCTTTGACGGAGGGTACTGCGGCGTGCTGCCCGTGCGCGGCCCGGACGGCGATCTGCTCATCAATGCCTGCGCTCTGTTCCGTCCGGACGTGGCGGCAACCTTCGCGGACCTCTTCCCTCGCCACCCGATTCTTTATGCCCGCAGTCGTCAGTGGACGCCCGCGTTTGCGCCTCTTTCCACGTTCCCCGTGACTTTCCCCAC
>JBIOFT010000121.1:0-11738 GCA_044447375.1 Terriglobales bacterium
ACGATCACGATCACGATCATGATCACTATAAGCAACTTGCGGTCCGAGGTTCCTGGGGTCGAAATCGTCATAATGGTTAACGCATTTGAAATTGGATGCGTCGTTCGGATCGCCACTTCCAACGTACTCGCCACGTTTCGGGTAGGGGCACAGCGGCCGCTGGAATGCGACGCCCTGCGCCGCAACGTTGTTCACGTAATGGGTGGCGATAATCTTATGTGGAGCGATTCCCTCCTCTACCCAGCGCTCCAGGGCCTTCAACACGTCGTGTTCCGCGTCGATGACCGGCCCATTGGCGGTGCCGTTCCCGAACGAGTTGGGACCGGCGCCGCCGCTGCAATGCGCCATCCCCGGCACCATGAAGACCCGGTAGAAATCGTGGGGATCGCCGATGGTGCGCTCGACCGCCCGATAGTAGTTGAGGCCATTCTCGGGCGCGATGGCGGTATCCGCCCATCCGGCATATTGGATCAATCTGCCGCCGTGGCGCTTGAACGGTCTCAGGTCGGGATCGACGGAGCTGAGGATGGGCTGAAGGGTCTTGCGGGCGGTGGCGTCCTGCTGGTCGACGTCGATGCCGAGATAGTTGCAGCTCGTAACCCCCAGCATCAGGTCGCAGCCGAAACCAAAGCCGAGCCCATTTTGCGCGCCGGGAGAAGTTGGTGAAGTGCCCGTGATCCAGGTGGCCCAGTCACCCGTGGCCGCTTCGCCGCCGGGCTCATAACCAGGGAACAACAGCTCTCCACGGTGGTTGTGAGGCCCAAAATAGATCTTTCTCGCCGCCTCGACCTGAGCCGGCGTCAGACAGGTGCTGGGATCCTGGCCCGTCGTGCACTCGGCGACTGCGGGATCGAAGAAGCACTGCCGCGGGTCGCTGAGGAATGCATCGGTTGCCACGCCGCCATCTTTACCGACACATTTGGCCAGCGCCGGGGTGCTCAGCAAGGCCAGCTTGCTTGATGGAATGTAGGCGTCCGGAACACCGCCGGTTTGCGGGCCGTTGAGGGTTACCTCCATATCATAGAGATACGATGAGCCGAACTCTCCGACCTGGTCGTTGACGGGCGACCCCACGATGATGCCGTCGAAGTCGTCGGGGTAGCGCTGGGCTTCCTTCAACGCTTCACGACCTCCGTCCGAGCAACCCACGAAATAGGAGTAGCTAGGCGCTTGGCCCATCAGCGCCTCGATGACGGCCTTCGAGTCGTCGGTAGTCGCCTTGATGGCGCGGTATCCGTAGTCGAGCAGGACATCCGGGTTCCCGATAAAGCTTGGGGCTCCGCTGGGAGGACCGGAGGTGCCGTCATCTGTCCCGGCAGCGGCATAGCCGCGCGAGACCGCGTTGGCGATGCCGGACGCCGAAATTGCACCGGCGAAGCCGCCATTGCCGATCTGCTGGTATTTGCCGTTCCAGCTTCCGTCCGTTGGTATCCAGACCTCGAAATGGACGTTCGATTGGCTGCCTGGCTTGACTGTGCCCGCCACCCGGCAGAGACCGACTGGGGCCTTGGTGGTGCCGGACACGGTGTCGCCGGCAGCATAGGTTTGGGCGAGGGTGATCGTCGTGTTCGGCAGTGACAGGCTGGTGAGGCTTGCGCAGGTTGCGGCTGAGGCGGGAGGGGACGCAAATACGGCACAGGTGAGCAGGGTGAGCGACAACACTAAAACACCGGTAACTGACCTCATGGCGGATTTCTCCTTCGTCGTGCGTGGTTTTTCGTTGTTGGTTTCGGCGTTGTTCAGGGCTCCGCATGAGCCGTCCCTCCGGATGGTTCATTCTGGAGAAAAGCAAGTTTCCTACGGGATCCCGATGTTCCCGACGTTTTCCTAGCTGATGATGGTGACGGCATCGTCGGGCAGGAGCAAGCCTGAGCAAGGACTGGTCCCGCCTTGCTGGCCCCCCAAAAGGCGGGCGGAGTCTACGTTTCCGCCCGATGAGCTGTCAAGAGGGTTCCTGGCTGGTTAAGTAAAGTTTTGTCAAGGGCCGCTGGGCGCGGGGTTTTACGGGCAAGGCCAAAGCCACAGCGGTGCTAGCAGAGACGCAGCAGTATGCTGACGGCTGCGCCTCTGCGAATCAGTTACTGTCAAGAAAACGCTGTCTCACAAGTAATCCCCCCAAGAGCCATGCAACATCTCAGCCGGAAACTGACCCACCACGGGCGCTTCCAGACCGCGATTCCCGCCTTCTTTGTTACACTCTCCCGTTTCCGCCTGCACCCCGGAGCACACGTTGAGACACCTGCTCGTCGCCTGCCTCCTTGCCGCAACCGCCGCAACCGTCCTGGCGCAGCAACCGCCTGCGGCTGCTCCCGCGCAGCTCACCGTCAAAGCGATCTTCGCTCCCGGCGGGCTGACCGGACCGGCGCCGCAGAATGTCCAATTCAGCCCCGACGGGACGAAAGTCTCCTACATCCTGCGCGACGACTCCGGCGAGCGCGGCGATCTCTGGTACATGGACACTGCCAGCGGCAAGAAAGCCGTGCTAGTCGCCGCAGACAAGCTGGCCAAACTGGCGCCGCCGTTCGATCGCCTGGGCGAGCGCGAGAAGGAGCGCCGGACGCGCTACTCGGTCGCGCAATACTACTGGGCGCCCGATTCCAAGCACATTCTCTTCGACGCCCTCGGCCAGTTCTGGCTGTACCGTCTCGATACCGGCACCGCGGTGCAGATTACGTCTTCACCTGACCGCGCCAGCGATCCTCGCTTCTCGCCCGACGGCTCGCGCTTCGCCTTCATCCGCAAGCACAACCTGTTCACCGCCGACCGCGAGGGCGCCGGCCTGCGCCAGCTCACGCGCGACACCGAAGACGACATTCTCAACGGCGAGGTCGACTGGATCTACGCCGAGGAACTCGATGTCCGCCACAACTATTTCTGGTCGCCGGACGGCCGGCAGATCCTGTTCCTGCAGATGAATGAAAGCGCCGTCCCCACCTATCCCATCGCCGACCTGATCCCTACGCAGCCCACCGTGGACTTCCAGAAGTATCCCAAGCCCGGCGATCCCAACCCGCAAGTCCGGCTAGGGGTGGTGAACGCGAACGGCGGGAAGGTCCACTGGCTCAAGGCGCCGGCCGATTCTGGCGAGAAGCAACCCGGCCCGCCGCAAGCGCATGAGCCCTACATTCCCCGTTTCGGGTGGGTGCGCCGAGGCATTGCCTGGGTCGAGGTGCTCAACCGCGCGCAGGACCGCCTCGACCTTTACTTCGTCGCCGTCGAGGCCAACACTGCTCGGCTGGTACTCTCCGAGCGCAGCCCCACCTGGGTGGAGGTGAACGACAACTTCGCCGTGGTCGGCGCGGACCGCTTCCTGTGGACGAGTTGGCGGGACGGCCACACCCATCTCTACCTCTACAGCTTCAGCGGCGCCGATCCCACGGACGGGGAAGCCAAGCTGGAAGCGCAGCTCACCCGCGGCGGCTTCGAGGTGTTCGACGTCGCGCTGGTGGACGAGGCGGCTAAGCTGGTTTATTTCACCGCTAATGCGGGCGACGATCGCCAGCGCCAGCTCTTCCGCGTCCACCTCGACGGCAGCGGCTTCGAGCAGGTCTCGCGCGAGCCGGGCACGCACGAACCCACCTTCGGGCCCGGCGGCAAGTGGTATGTAGACAAGTTCTCTGCCATTGTGAGCCCGGCGCGGCTGTCACTCTGCCGCATGAGTGGCGACGACGCCTGCACGGCCTTCTGGGAATCGCGCAGCCTGGCCACCTACAATCTGGCAGCGCCGCAGTTCGTCGATTTCCGCGCGGAGGACGGCACAGTTCTCCACGGATCGCTGATCATGCCGCCGAATCTGCCGGCGGGCAGCAAGGTCCCGCTGGTTCTGTATCCCTACGGCGGGCCAGGCGAGCAACAGGTCCGCGACACCTGGGGCGGCAGTCGGTTTCTCTTCAATCAGGTCTTGGCGCAGGAGGGCATTGCCGTGCTTAGCGTCGACAACCGCGGTTCGGCGGGACGCGGCCGCGCCTTCGCCAGCGTGGTGCGCGGCGAATTCGGCAAGACCGAGATCCAGGACCAGCTCTCCGCGCTCAGTCAGGCGCTCGAGCGCTATCCCGCGCTCGACAAAGACCGCGTCGGCTTCTGGGGATGGAGCTACGGTGGCTGCATGACCCTGTGGGCGCTCACCCGCACCACCGCCTTCAGCGCCGGAGTAGCCGTGGCGCCGGTCAGCGAGTGGCGCGACTACGATTCCATCTACACCGAGCGATATCTCGGCCTGCCGCAAGAGAACGCGGAGGGCTATCGCCGCAGCTCGCCCGTCACTACTGCCGGAGACCTGCACGGCAGCCTCTTGCTGGTGCACGGCACTGGCGACGACAATGTTCACCTGCAGAACACCGTGCAGATGACGCAGGCTTTTATCGCCGCCGGCAAACGCTTCCAGCTTATGCTCTACCCGCGCAAGTTGCACTCCATCTCGGGGACGGCAGCACAGACGGACCTGTTCACCCGCATGCAAGAACACTTTGAGCGTGAGCTGTTGGGCCGGCGGTGAGCCGGATTTGTTTATGATGTCGACTTGGGTGGAGCAGGGGTTTCAGCCCTGCATAATGGCAGAGTATTGTCATTCCGAGCCCGCCCGAGCGAGCTTTGCAAGTGAGGGCGAGGCGAGGAATCTTGGTGTTGTCGGGCAGACCAAGATTCCTCGCACGCGCGCGGTGGCGAAGCTCCCACCCGCGGCTCGGAATGTCAATTCTTTATTTTTATACGGCAGCAGGCCGGAAGGCCTGCTCCACCCTGGCGAATCGAGGATCGAATCCATGGCGCAAGTTGCAGTCGATCTCGCAGCAGAGAAAGCTACCGTCACCACCAACGGACGCCGCATCACCGTCGGCGATTTCGAGCTGACCATGTTTTCCGACGGAAACTACTGGCTCGACGGCGGCCCGTTGTTCGGCATCATCCCCAGGGCGCTGTGGTTGAAAAAGGTCGCCTGCGACGAGAAGAACCGCGTAGTGCTGGGCCTGAACTCGCTGCTGATCCGCGGCGGCAAGCAAACGGTGCTGGTCGATACCGGCATCGGCAACAAGTTCGACGACCGCGTCCGCAAGGTGTACGAGCCGGAAGCCAGGCTGCTCGGCAACCTCACCGCCGCGGGAGTGGCGCCCGATTCCATCGAGATCGTCATCAACACCCACCTGCACTTCGACCACTGCGGATGGAACACCGTGCGCACCAACGGCCGCGTGGTCCCCGCGTTTTCGCGCGCCACCTACTACGCCCCGGAGGGCGAGTGGCAGCACGGACAGAAGCAGTACCTGCGCGACCATGTCAGCTACATCAGCGACAACTACAACCCACTCCTCGAAAGCGGCCAGATGAAGCTGGTGAAGGAAGACCGCGAGATTATCCCCGGCGTTTCGGTCCGCACCATCCCCGGGCACACGCGCTACATGCAGGTGGTGATGATCGAGAGCCAGGGGCAGAAGGCGTGCTACGTCTCCGACCTCATCCCCACGGCGGCGCACCTCGACCTGCTCTGGATCATGGCCTACGACCTGTTCCCCATGGAGATCATCGAGAACAAGAAGCGCTTCTATGACGATGCGATCCCTGGCCGCTGGCTGGTGATCTTCACCCACGATCCGGCGATCCCGTGGGGCTATGTGAAAGAGGTGGCAACAGGGAAGTACGGCGTGGAGCCGGTCATGGGATCTTAAAGGCTGCAGAAAAACTTCCTTTCGGGACGAGATCGCGTGCCACACGATACGTTCTCTTGTGACACGAATAAGGCTCGCGCGTCTGATAAGGTTACGCGCAGAGCCCTGTCGAAACATATCTTGAACGCAAGAATCGGATAGTCCGCAAGACCATCGAATCCGTATCGTCTCCTCATGACCGCCTCCGAACGCCAATTCCGCTTCCGCGTCGCCCTGGCTTTCGGGCTGGTGTACATCTTCTGGGGCTCGACCTACCTGGGCATTCGCATCGCCGTCGAGCACATCGGCCCCGAGCTGATGACCGGCGTGCGCTTCCCCGTCGCCGGCATCATCATGCTGGCGGCCTGCGCCCTCGCCGGACGCCGCGTCACCATCAGCGGCCGCGAGTTCCTGCGCCAGGGGATCATCGGAGCGCTGCTGCTCAGCGTGTCGAACGTCACGCTGGCCTGGGCGGAGCAGTACATTCGCACCGGCCTGGCGTCGCTCCTGGTGGCCTCGATACCCGTCTGGTTCCTGGTGCTCGACACTTGGATGCTGCGCGGCGAGCGCCTGGCCGCGCGCGGTCTGGTCGGACTGGCACTGGGCTTGGTAGGGACGGTGGTCTTGCTGTGGCCCAAGCTGGTTGCGCCCACAGGGGGCAGACGCATGGAACTGTTCGCCTCGGTCTGCCTGATCGCATCTTCTTTCGTGTGGGCGGTGGGCTCGGTGCTCTCGCGCCGCTGGCAGGGATCGATGGACGCCTTCACCGCCACCGGCTGGCAGATGTCCATCGGAGGCTTTCTGAACTTGGGGATCGCGTTCCTGCTCGGCGAGCCTGCCAAAGCCCAGTGGACCATGCGCGGCTTGGGCGCTATCGCCTATCTCGTGGTCTTCGGCTCGCTGATCGGCTACACCGCCTACATCTGGCTGCTGAAGAACGTTCCCACGTCGAAGGTGGGGACGTACGCTTACGTGAATCCGGTGATTGCCGTGTTTCTCGGGTGGTACTTCCTGGGTGAGCGCGTGGACGGCTACATCGCGGCCGGGACTGCGATCATCATCGTGGCGGTTGCACTGGCGACCAGCGCCAAGGTCAAACCGAAGGTAGGCGCAGAACACGAGCCAGAGCTGCCGGCGTGCGAAGCGGGAGCGGATTAGAGTTCGCGGAGAAAATCCGCGAGCATTTGACGAAAGGCAGCCGCCGTCGGTTTCCAGTCGCCTTGCATCGCCTTAGCGCCAGCGTCTGCGTAAACTGCCTTTGGTCTCGGGCGCAAGCGGATAAAAGGCGGCAGGCCGTAACGCATTGCGAGACTGTTCGCCCAAAGGCGCGCAGTCCGACCGTTGCCGTTGGCAAAGGGATGAATCCGCACCCACTCGGCGTGCGCCCAGGCACAGAGATCGATGATGGCCGCCAGTTGGTCGGCATCGGCTTCCTGGCCGATCGGAATCAGCGCGTCCAACTCCGCGGCAAGTATCTGAACCTTGGCTTCAAAGCGTGCCAACTCGTCGGCTACCTTCGCCGAGTCGACTCCATAGTATGCGCCGACCCGCACTTGCTGGTTCGCAAGGCCCGCCTCACCGCGAAACGCTCCCACAAATCGCGGGTCGGGGACATCGAGGCCCTCCATGACCAGGGTGTGCCAGCGTCTCGCCGCTGCTAGTGTCGGAGTCTCGCGCTGTTGCGCCGCCCGGACGATTTCCTCAAGGGCGCGCGTGAGGTTTTGCCGCAACTGGGGACTGTCTTCGTCCCAGTTAGGCACCTAGAAGGTCTCGAATCTTGCTTTGCACAGGCCCTGCCGGCTTGAGCTGCCCGTCGACGAACTCACCCTCGATCGGCTCGCCTTCAAGCGGGTCATTGAGGCTCGCTTCAGCGTCCACGAACGCGGCCATAGCGCGCCGGAATCCAAGGTCCTGGTTCCGATAAGCGCGAAGGCCCGCCAAATTACCTTCCAGGCTGCGTTCTTTGGGACCGCGCCGGCTGAGGTAGCTCTTGATTGCCTCGTTCAGCAGCTGGTTGATGGGGCGGCCTTCGACTTTACTGAGGTGCTTTAGTGCAGCACGTTCTTCTGTGCCAATCCTAAGAGTAAAAGGGACACGAGCCATACTGCTAGCGTACGCCAGACGGAAGGTGATGTCAATATGTAATTTTGACATCATATCCTTAATCTGCATTTCAGACGATGTACGCCTACGTGAATCCCGTGATCGCCGTGTTTCTCGGGTGGTACTTCCTAGGCGAGCGCGTGGACGGCTACATCGCGGCGGGGACTGCGATTATCATCGTGGCGGTTGCGCTCGCTACGAGCGCAAAGGTCAAGCCGCAGGTAGGCGCGGAGCACGAGCCGGAACTGCCGGCGTGCGAAGCGGGAGCGGACTAGGCCTTGATTCAATGTAGTTGATTGTGCTGTCATGCTGAGCGAGTGTGGGCCGGTTTTGCCCGCACGAGTCGAAGCACCCCTATACATTCAACATCGCTCGGGTAGGGGTCCTTCGACTCGCGCGCCAAAGTCGGGCACGCTCGCTCAGGATGACAGCGCGAGGAGGGTCGGGCACCGACCGCGAAGCTCCGATAGGGGCTGTCTTACCCGAACGGCCCATCAGTGGCCGGATTGCGTTTCGCACAGCGGCGATAACTCCCGCAGGCGCTTGACCGTTTCCACCACGCGGGCAGCGACGTAATCAATCTCCGCCTGAGTGTTGAAGCGGCCGATGCCGAAGCGGATGGAGCCGTGAGTCAAGTCGCCCGCACCCAGCGCCTTCAGCACGTGCGAGGGCTCGATCGCGGCCGACGAGCAGGCTGATCCCGTCGAGACCGCTACATCGTTGATGCCCATCAGCAGCGGCTCGGCGTCCACGTTGGCGAAGCTGAGGTTCAGGTTGCCGGGCAGCCGGTGCTCCATCGAGCCGTTGACGTACACCTCGTCGAGCCCGGCGAAGATCTCCTCTTTGAGCCGGTCGCGGAGCGCCCGGAGCCGTAACGCTTCCGACGCCATCTCCGCGCGGCAGAGTTCGCACGCCTTGCCCAGTCCCACGATTCCCGGGACGTTCAGCGTGCCGGAGCGCATGCCGCGCTCGTGCCCGCCGCCATCGATCATGGCCGCCAGTTCCACCCGCGGGTTCTTCCTGCGGACATAAAGTGCACCGATGCCCTTGGGCCCGTGGAGCTTGTGGGCCGTGATGGAGGCAAGGTCGATATTCTGCTGGTTGACGTCCACCGGGACCTTGCCCACCGCCTGCACCGCGTCGGTGTGGAACAGGATGCCGCGCTCGCGGCAGATGGCGCCGATCTCGGCGATGGGCTGCAGCACGCCGATCTCGTTGTTGGCGAACATGATCGAGACCAGGATGGTCTTGTCGTCGAGCGCGCGCTTCAAGTCTTCCAGGTCGATAAGCCCGGCCTTGTCCACGGGCAGGTAGGTGACGCGGTAGCCCTGTTTCTCCAGGTGCTTGCAACTATCGAGCACCGCCTTGTGCTCGGTCGCGCAGGTGACGATGTGATCGCCTTTGTCGCGATGTGTTTCGGCGATGCCCTTGATGGCCAGGTTGTCGCTCTCGGTGGCGCCCGAGGTGAAGACGATCTCCTTGGCCGTGGCGCCGATCAGCTTGGCCACCTGCTCTCGCGCCTTCTCGACCGCCGCCTCCGCCTCCCAGCCGAACTGATGGCTGCGGCTGGCGGCGTTGCCGAACTTCTCTTTGAAGTAAGGCAGCATCTCGTCCACGACGCGGGGATCGAGCGGCGTGGTGGCGTGATTGTCGAGATAGATGGGCAGTTTCACTTCCTGGCCATCCACGGTGACGGTGTTGGGCGTCATAAGCGCGCTTCGGCCGCGCATCTTCAATTCTAGCCTCACCCGGCACTCACGTGCCGAGCTTCTTTCGCCCGCTACGCAGGCTGTCTCTTGTTCCACTCTCACCCACGGCTTACGCCGTGGGCTACGTTCTACCGCGCACTTCGCGCGCTGAAAGGGGAGTCTCGTGCTCTAAGCGGGCGTAACCCGCTTGCCGTACATCGACGTATAACTGAGGCCGATGGTGCCGCACGTCTGCTGTTCATCCGAGTAAACGTCGCAGCTATCGAAGGGACGCGAATAGACGTGCAGGCTGACGGCGCGCTGGCGGAATTCGCGCGGGTTGTAGACCTTGTGCACCGGCTCCAGCGGATTGACGGCACACGGATGCTCGCGGTTCATCTCTACCGCGTCGGTTTGTTCCAGGCGGCAGGCGCCTCGCTGCAGATCCTGTTCGAGCACGCGGTAGTTCTGCACCATGAGCCGCCCAACCGGAGCCGCCATCCAGCAATTCTGCTCGCGATGATTGTGGATGGAGCTAATCTGCCCAATGTCCCAGCAGATGGCGACCAGCTCGTAGAGGCTCGTCTTGTCGATGAGATTGCGCGTGTAGTGCTGCGCGTCCCAGAAGAAATAGCGGTCGAGCGTGGCGGGATCAACGGGATTCTCTTCGAGAAACCGCAGGATCTGCCCGGTGCCGTCGTCGAAAGACGGCTCGGAAAACTGGCGCAGGCGGGCCACGAAACGGTGTGCTGGAACCAGCGCGGCCACGCTCATGCCTCACCTCCGAGAACGGATTCTCTTCGAAAGCCGCGGCGGATGCAAATTGAGTTGCGGCGCGAGCGCTGAGCGAAGTGGCAGAGGCGAAACCCCCGAGCCACGCGAGAAATCGGACAAAGGGGTACCTAGAGTGTCACCCCTCGTCTCACTTTGATACGCCTGGTCCCCCCTGCCCACATCCGCCAAAAGCCTTGTCCGACAGGGTTAAGCTGCCGCTAGCTGGCCTCATGCAATTTTTTTCACTTTTTTCTTGCATCATGATTTGTGCAGTGCTAGGTTGTGGCCTCGTTTTGCGCCGTCTCACAAAAAGACAACAGAGCCACTTCGTCATGCTGATCGACAAAATCTGTCGCGGCGTACTCGCCGTGGAGACGGACTACGGAGTCCGCTACATTCAACCCGCGCTGGCCGAGCGCATTCGGTTGCTGTGGACCTTCCGCAATTTCTCGCTCTTGCCGGAAGAAGTCCTCAATCGCCACGAGCGGGCGCTGATCGATTCGCTGTGCCAGCAAGGAAAGTTCCTGGTTAACGGGAACGGGCGCGGCGACTTGTCGCTGCACTGCATCGGAACGGTGGAGAGAGCCGTTCCGCGGCACGCGAGGCCATTGCCTCCGCGGCCGGCTCGCATGCGGCAGACATCTGGCGCGCTTCCGCGGGCCAGCTAATTCGATCGCGCCGCAACCGACCGCGCGTGATCATCCGTCCCACGCCGGGGGGTCCCGCGCCTTCGCTCGGAATTTCGGCCCGCGGCTCGGCTGTTAGCCTGCCCTGAGCAGCGGAGCGAAGCGAAGCTGCCGAAGGGGCCGCGGAAAGCGGGTAGTGGCTCAGTTTGAATCTTGTTTGCGTGCGGGGCAGATGGTGGGGTGCAAGGTCTTCGCGGTTACAATCACCTCGATATCAGTGGTGGGGTCGCAAATCATGCAGCAGCACTCTATACACAGCGAGATGGTGCGCCCCTCATTGTCCACCTGGTCCCTGTAGTTATCCATATCGGCCATTTCTAACTCAATGGGCGCAAGGAATTTCTTCAACAAATCCGCGAGGGCTTTGGCGGGATTCCCCTTAAGATTTTTACTTCGCGGGTGGACGAAGAAGGCTGTAGCCGGAATCGGCTCCTGGGCCTTTGGGTCTGGGACGTATGCATACAGTCGCCAGCTCTTGCGAGTGGAACTGTGCGCACCCTCTGGCGCAAAGTCCCACTTCCAGATTTTGTTTTGATATCCAGGGAATTTCGGCATGGAGTGGTTAACCCAGCCGCTAATCTTGTGCTGTTGGGCGACCTTCGTGCGCAGTTCCTCCAGCCCTTGATTTAAGGCCGGATCATCCCCGACCCACCCTCGAAACCTAAGGTGGGAAATGTTCAGGTCGCATCTTGCCAAAGGGTTATCTCGCTAACAGCCTGTGGTGTAAGTCTGGATTCGTGAACAGAAAGGGCTGAGGAATCCACAGGGCTTGTTCCTAGAATGCAGGCATGGCGATGGGCACACGCAAGCAGCGGGAGAAGCAAGAGGACATCTGGATTGCGCACACG
>JBIOFT010000122.1:0-11734 GCA_044447375.1 Terriglobales bacterium
CCTCGTAGCCGATGGCATAGATGATCAGGCTGCCGAGGGCGGAGCCGGCCGAGGCCATGATCGCGTACAGCAGGAAGCGGGAGCGGTCGTTGTAGACGTAGCCGGCCACCACCGGGTCCAGAGGCAGGCCGAAGAAAGCCGCGTCGACGGCGGCGATCCCGAAGGCGCCCCAGACGCCAAGCGGCTTCAGCAATCCCCACACAAAGACGGTGTAGCGGGACAGGATGTGCTTCAGGAAATGCACGCAGGCAAGCATATTGTACGCGAGCAGGTGTGGACTTCGCGGCGGAATTCCGGCTCAGGGCCGGCCAGGGTGCGCGGTGTTGCCGGCCAGCAGATCGAGCGCGTGCGGCAGCAGCTCCAGCACCGCAGCGAGCGATTCCGTCGCTGCCTGCGGGCTGCCGGGGAGGTTGAGCACCAGCGCCCGCCCGCAGATGCCGCACACGCCACGGCTCAGCGCCGCCAGCGGAGTGGTCTGTGCGCCCACAGCACGCATGCGCTCCGCCACGCCTTCCACCAGGCGCCCGCAGACGGCGCGGGTGGCTTCCGGAGTGACGTCGCGCTCGGCGATACCGGTTCCGCCGGTGGTCACCACCAGTTGCGCCCGCGACGCCATCTCCAGGATCGCCTCCTGGATGCCCGCTTGTTCGTCGGCGACAACCGCGGCGGCGATCACGTGGAATTTATGGCGTTCGAGCGCCGCCTTGACGGCCGGTCCCGACAGGTCAGCACGGTGTCCGCGCGCGGTCGAGTCGCTGACGGTAAGCACGGCGGCGGTCATGGCGAGAATTTCAGATCTCCAGCACGTCCTGCTCGGCCTCGTGGCTGGCCTCATCGAGCAGCCGCAGCCCTTCCATCAGCAGGCCCTGGGTGGAGCGAGTGGTGGTCTGTTCCGGACTATGCCGGGTGAAGTCGATCAGAAAGTTGCCCTCGGGCCAGAGCAGCACCTTGTACACGGCGCTGTCGCCCTTCAGGTCGCCGTAGAGAGCGTGGTGGATCTGGCCGTCGGAGAAGAAGAGCTGGCAACTCTCGCCGTGGTGGGTGAGAGTGAGGGCGCAGGTCTTGTGGCCCATTTCCAGGGACTGCAGCAGGTCCACCACGTTCATCTGCGCCAGGCTGCCACGCAGTTGCCCGTCGCCGGCGGCCTCGCGCGCCATCTTCTCCAGCGCGATCTTGTCGATCACCTTCTTCAGCCGGGCGGCGGCTTCTTTGATGAAGAACGGCTTCTCCAGGAAGTCTTCGGCGCGGTCCTCCAGCGGCTTGAGCTTGTCGTTGATGTCGGCCCGACTGGCGGCGAGGATAATGGGAAGGTGCGCCGTGGCCGCGCGGCCCTTCAGCTTCTCGAAGAGCTGCCGCCCGTCCATGCCGGGCATGCTGTAGTCGGCGATCAGCAGGTCGGGAGGGTCATCGATGGCCTTCAGCAAGGCATCGGCGCTGTCGCCGGCGGTAACCAGCGTGGCCAGCGGCTCCAGCGCCTGGCGGAGCAGGGCGAGCACCATCGGGTTGTCGTCCACCAGCAGGACTTTGACGTTGGCCACGATTACTTCTTCTGACGGCGGTAGTCTCCGCTCTTGCCGCCGGTTTTGCGCTCCAGAACCACGTCGCGGATCTCGATCCCCTTGTCCAGGGCTTTGCACATGTCGTACACGGTGAGGGCAGCGACGCTGGCGGCCACCAGCGCCTCCATCTCCACCCCGGTGACGGCGGTGGTCGATGCGCTCGCAGTGATCGCGACGCCATTCTGGCACAGCTTGGTGTGCACATCAACGTGACTTAGGGGAACGTTATGGCACATGGGGATCAGCTCGGCCGTGCGCTTAGCGGCGGCGATGCCGGCAAAGCGCGCGATCTCCAGCGGGTCCCCCTTGGGATTGCGCGGCAACGCCTTGAGCACGCGCGGCGAGAGCACGACGAACGCAGAAGCCTCCGCCTGGCGCCGCGTGGCACGCTTGGCGGAAACATCCACCATCTGCGCCTGGCCCCGACGGCCGTAATGAGACAGTTTGGAGGGTTTGGCCATAGGGCTCCGTCTGTATTGTTCATCAGGGTGGAGCAGGCCTTTAGGCCTGCATCCAGGCAAGCCTGAAATTATGGGCTTTAGCCCCTGAGGAACTCTAAATGATCGCACCCAGGGTGAACCTCAACGGCTAAAGCCGAAGGCCATTGATGCCATTAATATGCAGGGCTGAAGCCCTGCTCCACCCAATGCGATCCGACATCATGGCCCCCCGTTGAATCCCGCCCAGACACGTGTTGCCTCCATCCGTTATTTCTTCAGCTCGGCCAGCACTTCTTCCGCGTGCCCGTCCGCCTTGACCTTGGGAAAGACGTGCGCAAGGCGGCCCTGGGCGTCGATCAGAAACGTGGTGCGCTCGATGCCCAGCACCGTCTTGCCGTACATGTTCTTCTCTTTGACCACATCGAAGGCTTCGGCCACCTTCTTGTCCGGGTCGGAGAGCAGGGTGAACGGCAGGTCGCATTTCTCCTTAAACTTCTTTTGCGCTTCGGGCTGATCGGGCGAAATGCCCAGCACCACCGCGCCGGCTTTCTGTATCTTGCTGTATGCGTCGCGGAACCCGCACGCCTCAATGGTTCAGCCCGGCGTGTCGGCCCTGGGGAAGAAGTACACCACCACGCTCTTTCCGCGATAATCTGTTAGAGATACGCTCTTGCCGTCCTCGTCGAGCAGCGTGAATTCAGGGGCTTTTTCTTTGACATCCATCAGTCATCACCTTTGTGGAAAGCCGCGGTCCGCGGCTCCACCCTTTTCCTTGCATCGCCGTCGCAAATCAGCCGTGCTTCCAGCGTTGCAGCCCGCGAACCTCATCGCGCGGGCTGTACAGTCGGCGGTTCAGCCGTGATCGTAAGAAAATTGGGCGGTTCAAGGATAACCTGGTCTTGCCCAGCCCACGGGAGCAGGCTGAAGTTGTAGACAATTACTGCAGTCTTTTGCGGATTGGGTTCAAAACGCCACTTCTTCGCGTTGGCTAGGGAGTTTTCTATTAACATCGGATGCCCTGAAATCGCGACCGCCTCTACTGCATTACCTTTATCGTCGAGGCTCACTTGGACTACTACAACGCCTTGGATACGGGCTGACTTCGCAATAGCGGGGTACCTAGGCCACTCAAAGTGGAGGACTTTCATGTCCAGGTCGCTTACCGTTCCACCATGTGGCAATCGAATAAACCTGATCGAGCTTTCGATTATGGGCATACAGCCCACGATCGTGACGAAATTGGGGTGTTGAAATGCAAACACACTAGATGCAGACTTGCACTCTCCTTGAAGCATCCTGAAGTTGTAGACAATCACCGCGGTTTTTGCTGGATTCGGCTGGAACCGCCACTTTTTCACATTGGCCAAGCAATCGGGTATCAGGATATCGTTCCCCGAAATCGCCATTGCCTCCACGACTTTGCCCTCGTCATCGAGGTTTACTCGTACCACCACCACCCCCTCGGATTCTAGCGGTGCATATTGCGCGAGAAGCGGATACTTTAGGTCCTCGAAATCGACAGCTTTGATACCCTTGTCGATTACCGTTACCGTGCCGATTTGCTGCGCTCGAACACCGCTACATGCAGCTATCGATAAGACAATCGTCAGGGTCAATTTTCTGGCGCTCATTGATGGGCTCCCGATCTGTCGTTCTGCTGTTTCGCACCCTCCTGCATGGTAAAGGTTCTTGGAGGCCGACCTCCGATGGTTCAGCCCGGCGTGTCGGCCCTGGGGAAGAATTAAACCACAACGCTCTTTCCGCGATAATCTGTTAAGGAGACGCTGTTGCCGTTCTCGTCGAGCAGCGTGAATTCAGGGGCTTTTTCTTTGACGTCCATAGGCCATCATTTTTACAGCAAACGCTCGGGATTCGCCATCCTCGCGCTGGCGGCGATAATCGCTAGCCTCGCGTTTGCGCAATCCAAGAAGAAAGAAAAGGGCCCGCGCGCCCTGGCGGTGGTCGAACTGCCGGCGGATGGGAAATCGAAGCCGCGCCTGATTCCCATCGCCATCCTGGTGGACGGCCGCTTCTGGGACGCTTCCATCTATCTTGCCGATCCGCGGCCGATGGCGCTCGATCCCGGCAACGTGTACGAAGTGGAACGCAGCGGCAAGCCGTTGGGTTTCTTCACCGTGGGCGAGGCCCTCCAAGTGAAGGACCGCTGGATCGGGCTCGGCGACTATAAGCCGGAGTCGGAGAAGCCTCCAGCGGCCGCGAAGTCCGCCAAGCCCCGCAGCGCCGAGGACGATGAGCGCCCGGTGCTGCACAAGCGGCAATCTACAACCGCCGAACCGGAGACTCCGTCGGCTCCGCAGAGTTCGTCCCCGGCGGCTGCCCCGGTGCCGCCGCCACCGCCTCCCGATGATCCCAATCGTCCGGTGCTGCGGCGCGGCAAGCCAAAACCGCAGCCGCAAGAGGAAGTCCGGGAGACCGGCAGCCCGTCGAAGCCGCAGTCCGCGCCACCCGCCGCCACAGCCAAGGTGGGAGAAGTGCTCCCTGCGATCTCCGATGCCGGCGGCCCCGAGCCGCGTCCTTATGCCTACGTGTGGGCGCCCGACGAACAGCCGAAGCTAACCAAGGCAGTCTCCGACATCGCCACGGCCGAGGTCGCGCGCTACGTCAAAAACACTCCCGCGCTGCGTTTCGCGCCGGCTGCGACGCTCGACCACGTTGTGGTCCGCGCCTTCGACCTGCACTATGACAACACCCCCGAGATCGTATTCATGGCGCGCGTTCCCGCGGTTGTACCGCCAGCCAGCCGCACCCGTACCACCAAGCCATCGCAACCTGCACCGAACTTCTTCTTCTACGTCACCGTAGTCGGGCAAACGGATCTCTACGGCCAGATGCGCAAACTGTTCAGCTCGGTCACCGACAGTGCCCGTCTCGACGTCTTCCCCCGGCTGGAGCTGATCGATGCCGTGGATGCCGAGGGCACCGGCCGCGGTGACCTTCTCTTCCGCGCCGCGAGTGACACGCCCAGCTACCAGCTCTATCACGTCGGTCCCGACTCGCTGAGAAAGCTCTTCGACAGCGCGGGAGAATGAGTCGGTAGAAGCAGCCACGGATTCGCACGGATGACCAGGGATCAGGTTTGCGAATCCGTATCATCCGTGAAAATCCGTGGCGTTTTACCCCGCCAGTTTCTTGTCCAGCAGCTCGTTCACGACTGCGGGATTGGCCTGGCCTTTGGTCTTCTTCATCACCTGTCCGACGAAGAAGCCTTTCAGCGTGGTTTTGCCGGCGCGGTATTGTTCCAGCTGCTTGGGACTGTCGGCCAGCACCTCGTCGATGGCCTTCTCGATGGCGCCCGTGTCGGTGATCTGCTGCGGCTTCTCCCTCTCGTACACCTCGGGGAAGTCCTGGTTGCGCTCGAAGCACAGGTCGTAGAGCTCTTTGAGCTGCTTGCCGGTGATCGCGCCCGATTCCACCAGGTCCGCCGACATGGCCACGCCCTTCATCGAGATGGGCGACTGCTCTAATTCCAGGCCCTTGGCCTTGAGCCGCCCCATCAGCTCGCCCTGCACCAGGTTGGCGACGCGCTTGGGATTCTTCGCCGCTTTGGCCGCAAGCTCAAACTGCTCGGCGAGCGAACGAGTCGAGGTGAGCACGTGCGCGTCGTACTCGGTGATGCCGTACTGCTCGACGAAGCGCTTGCGCATGGCCTCGGGCAGCTCGGGCAGCTCGCGCCGGATCTTCGCCTGCCACCCGGCATCCACCACTAGCGGCAGCAGGTCGGGCTCGGGGAAGTAGCGGTAGTCATGCGCGTGTTCCTTGCTGCGCATACCGTAGGTCTTGCCTTCGGCGGCGTTGTAGAGGCGGGTCTCCTGCACGATCTTGCCGCCGGATTCGAGCACCCCGATCTGCCGCTCGATCTCATACTCCAGCGCCTGCCGGATGAAGCGGAACGAGTTGACGTTCTTGACCTCGGTCTTGGTGCCGAGCTCCTTCTGCCCGCGCGGACGCACGCTGACGTTGGCATCGCAGCGCAGCGAGCCTTCCTCCATGTTGCAGTCGCTCACGCCGGTGAACAGAATGATCTCCTTCAGCCGCGTCAGGTACTCGTGGGCTTCATCGGGCGAGGCGATCTCGGGCTCGCTGACGATCTCGGCCAGCGGCACCCCGCAGCGGTTCAGGTCGAGATAGGTCTCGTCGGCGGAATCGGCGAAGCCATCGTGCAGGCTCTTGCCCGCGTCTTCTTCGAGATGCACGCGGGTGATGCCAATCTTCTTCTTCAGAGGGGTTTTACGTGCGTCACGAGTACCCATAGAGACGACCCAGAACCCACTCGTGTCGATCTCGATCCAGCCGTGCTCGGCCAGCGGCTTGTCATACTGCGAAATCTGGTAGCCCTTGGGCAGGTCGGGATAAAAGTAATTCTTGCGCGCGAAGATGGAGGTCTCGCGAATCTCGCAGTTCAGCGCCATGGCAGCGCGCACCGCGAACTCGACTGCCTCGCGGTTCAGCACCGGCAGCGAGCCTGGAAGCCCAAGGCACACGGGGCAGACGTTGCTGTTGGGCGGCGCTCCGAAGGCGGCCGAGCACGAGCAGAAGATCTTGCTCCGGGTCAGGAGCTGGACGTGGACCTCGAGCCCGATCACGGGCTCGTACTTGGCCCGCGCGCCCACTGCGGTCTCCGGCGTGGTCGCCATAATGGCTGATTATAGAACCTAGTCCACCCAGGAGAATGCCGCGGTGCGCGCCCGCCGCGACAGCCTGATCCCGAGCTTCCCAAGTTTCGAAAAACATCTCAGCCACGTCGAGTGACTGTACAGCTCGTCGAGATACTGCTTGCGGACATTGGTCAAGGCCGCACGTTCGAGGTCCGAGACGGCACCCACGCCCTCCCGGAGAACGAAATCCCATGCTTCCAGCGCATAATCGTGGAAGCCCAGCAGGCCGGCGATGACGCACAGCTTCAGCAGGCGCTCTTTAGCCGCGCTGCCAGTGAACCAGTCGTAGTCCCGCAAATAGACCGCGTCTCCCCATAGAAGCTGCCCGCGGGTAACGAGGTCGTGCGGCATGGCGGCGCGCCGATAGCGGTTGCGTGAGAGGTCGAACAGCATAAAGCCGAAGCCGCGCAAATACTCGTCCACGGCTCCGAACAGCGGCTGGCCTTCATACATGGGAGAGAATTCCACCTCGATCTTCAGCCCCACGACGCTAGCCACGAGGAAATAGTCAGCGCCTTTGAGTATCTCGAGTTCAGTCCCCTGAGTATCGAGTTCCAGAAAATCGACGTTGCTAATACCTTCTTTGGGCAGGAAATTGTTCAGCGACACCGTTTCGACGGTCTGTTGCTCCACCACTTCGATCTGCTCGGCGCAATCGGTGAACTGGCCGAAGAAGCAGGCGTTCGGTTTGAGCAACGAGGAGCAGGCGGGCTCGCGCGTCAGATACAGAGTGCGAGCTTCCTCGCGCCCTCCCACGGCGATCTTGTAGTAGGTGTACCCCGGCTGCGGATTGCGCGCGAGGCGCTGGTGCGCCTTCTCATCCGGCTCGAAACCGAGGAAACGGGCCCGGGGCAGAGCTGCCGTAAGGCGGTTGCGCACTTCCCCGCGCGCGCCGCACATGACGTAAACGATCTCAGGCACCAACTCGGCCAGCGCCGCCAGGCTGCGAAAGGAGCGCACGTTAAGGGACATTATTTCACCGGCGCGTGCTCGAGATACTTCTCGAGCGGGATGTCGAAGAAGATCAGCTCCTGGCCCTGGCCGTTGCGCAGACCGCTGACGTACAGGTGGGCGCCCGCCAGGGGATCATCGATCCCTTCGACGTCGAAAAACAGGAAGCCGCCCCGAGTCGCGTGCGGCTCCACGGCTTGGACGGCGAAACGCGAGTCCTGGATCTCCTGCTGCTCTTCCTTTTTCACGCTGGTCTTTATCTTGCGCGGGAAAGGCAGGGGATTGGCCGAGGGCTGGTCGCCTTTCATGGGCTGGCGCGCGATGCGGCGGTAGATGTCTTCCTCGGTGGCGGGCTGGATCTTCTCCCGCTTGCGCGTGACCAGTTCTACCTGCATCCCGGTCAAGGCGACCGGCTGGCCGCCGTCGTTGGTGATGATCAGCAGCACCGGCAGCAGATCTTCGTCCTTGTACTTGATGCGAAACACCCCCTGCGTCTTGTCGGGGAGGTCGTAGGGATCGGCTGCGACCGCCACCTTCTCCTTTTCGCTGGCGTCGTGCGCGGGATAGGTCTTCGCGTCCGCGGGCTTGGGCATGACGAAGCCCTTCTCGTCCTTGGCTGCCAGGCGCGAAGAAAAGAGCATCGCCACAGCAACGGCAATCACGACCCGCATTGAGGGACGTAACCACATAGGCTTGATTATCTCCCGCGCGGCAGTTTTCATCCAGCAGCGACAAATTGGACAATCACCCGATGACCCGATCACCCGATCTCCCGATTACAATGGCCCTCGATGCATCTCCTGTATTCCGCGCTGCTGGCCCTGGCGGTCGTGTTGACCGCGCCCTGGTGGCTCGCACGCATGTTGGCGCAGGGGAAGTATCGCGCCGGGCTGGGCGAGCGCCTGGGACGAGTGCCCACGCGGCTGGGCGCTGCCCAAGGCTGCATATGGGTACATGCGGTTTCGGTCGGCGAGGTGCTGGCGGTCAGCGGCTTGGTGGCTGGCTTGCGCGCGCGCTTTCCCGATCGCCGCGTCGTGGTCTCGACCACCACCGCCACCGGTCAGAAGCTGGCCCGTGAGCGCTTCGGCGAGAACAGCGTTTTTTATTACCCGGCGGACTTCGGCTTTGCCATCCGGCCGTACTTGCGGGCTTTGCGGCCTGATCTGGTAGTACTGGCAGAAAGTGAGTTCTGGCCGAACTTCGTTCGGCTGGCGCGCCGCGGAGGAGCGCGCATCGCGGTAGTGAACGCCCGCGTCTCCGACCGCTCCCTGCCCCGTTATCTCCGGCTGCGAGCGCTCTGGCGGCGCGTGCTGGGCCATCTCGACCTGTTTCTGGCCCAGAGCGATGAGGATGCGCGCCGCCTGGTCGCCATCGGAGCACCCGCAGCTCGGGTCAGCGTCGGGGGCAATCTGAAATTCGATGTTCAGCCGCCGGAGTTGCTGCCTGCCGTGGAAATGTTGCGTCGAATCCTGCAACCGGCAACGGCGGTGGTGGTGTGTGGCAGCACGGCGGAAGGCGAAGAGCCCATGGTGTTGCGGGCCTTCAGTGCGGTGCTCGAAAAGCATCCGCGAGCCGTGCTCATCCTGGCGCCGCGGCGCCCTGAGCGCTTCGATGCTGTGGCGGAGTTGATTGCGGCTTCAGGTCTGAAGTTCTGGCGGCGATCGCAGCTTTCCGGAAATGAATCGCTCAGCGGCGGCGTGGTTCTGCTCGATACCATCGGTGAACTGGCGGCGCTGTATTCGCTGGCAGCGGTGGCCTTCGTCGGCGGCAGCCTGGTGCCGCGCGGCGGGCACAACATCCTCGAGCCGGCGCAGTACGGAGTTGCAACTCTCGTCGGGCCCCACACCGAGAATTTCCGCGACACCATCGGCATCTTCGAGCGCGCGGGCGCGGTGAGGCGTATCAGCCCCGAAGGATTTGCCGGCGAGTTGCTGTGCTTGCTGGACGACGGCGGCGCTCGTCAGGAGCTCGGCCGGCGAGCTGCCGAGGTGGTCCGCCAGCAGCGGGGCGCGACCGAGCGCACCATCGCGGCGCTGGCTTCTCTGCTGGCCGGCAGGCAGGCGCGTGAGGCCGTGCCCAACGCGCTGGAAACCACGCCATGAGCGCGCTTTCGCTGCTCTTCGGCGCGGCGGTGGGCGCGCGCAACGCCCTCTACAGCCGTGGCGTGTTGCCGTCCCGCCGCCTGGGGCGACCGGTAATCAGCGTCGGCAATTTGTCCGTTGGCGGATCGGGGAAGACGCCGTTCGTTTTGTTGCTGGGCGATCTGCTGAGGCAGCGTGGCATCGCCTTCGACGTGCTCTCGCGCGGCTACGGACGCCACACCCGCGGGGTCGCCGTCGTCGATCCCGGCGGAGCTTCCCGCGATTTCGGCGACGAGCCCCTGCTGATCGCGCGCAAGCTGCAAGTGCCGGTGATCGTGGGCGAGGATCGCTTCGCCGCCGGACGGCTGGCGGAAAAGCGTTTTCCCTCTCGCTTGCACCTGCTCGACGACGGCTTCCAGCACCGCGCCCTGGCGCGCGATTTCGATATCGTCCTGGTTACGGCCGAGGACGCGAACGATCATTTGCTGCCGGCCGGCCGCTTGCGCGAGCCGCTTTCCGCGCTCGCCCGCGCCGACGCCGTGGTGCTGACCAGCGGCGCCCCGGAGGACGTGTTCCCAGTCGAAGACAAGCTGGTGTGGCGCGCGCACCGCACCATCGCGCCCTGCGATCTGCCGGCACACCCGCTGGCCTTCTGCGGCATCGCCCGCCCGCAGAACTTCTTCGTGCAACTGCGGAATGCCGGCGCCGAGCTGGCCGCCGAAGCCAGCTTCCGCGATCACCATCGCTACACGGAGAAGGACGTCCGGGAGCTGATGGCGATAGCCACGCGCTCCGAGGCCGACGGCTTCGTCACCACGGAAAAAGACGCGGTCAACCTGGGCAGCTACTTCTCCGCGTTGAAGCCCCTGGCCGTGGTACCGGTGAAGATGGAGCTGGTGGACGCACAAAGCGCGCTGGACGCGATGCTTAAGACTATCGCCCAGCGACGCGGACAGCCCCTGTAGCGCCGGCGTCCCGCCCTCACCCTCGCGAGGCCATCCGACTTCCGCGCTCCCGCCCCGCATGAGAGAATCACTCGTTCCCCATGCACAAGCTCTCCAAGCACGCCGAGCGCCTGCTCCGCATCGTGGAGTCGTTTCCGAAGGTCACGGTGACGGTGCTCGCCGACCTGGTGGCCGACGAGTTCATCTTCGGCGAGATTTCGCGCGTGTCGCGCGAAGCGCCGGTGCTGATCCTCAAGCATCGCGAGCGGACCATCGTGCCCGGAGGCGGCGCCAATGCCGTCTACAACCTCGCCGACCTGGACGTGACCGTGCTGCCGGTCGGAGTGGTAGGCGATGATGAGGCGGGGCGCGGGCTGCTCGAATGCTTTCGCAAGAAGAAGATCCCGCTCAGCGGCATCGTCAAGTTGAAGGGACACACGACGGTCACCAAGACGCGCATCCTGGCCGGACACACGCACACGCAGCGCCAGCAGGTAGTGCGGGTGGACCGCGAGTCGGCGGAGTTGCCCGATGCCGAGGTACGGCGGCGGCTGGCGATGCTGGCGCGCGAGTATGCCGAGGCCTCCGATGCGCTGCTGATCTCCGATTATGGCTACGGCGCTGCCACTCCCGAGATGCTGACCGCGGTGCGGGTGAAACGCGCGCTGGATGGCATCCCCATCACGCTGGACTCGCGTTACCGGCTGCTCGCGTACTCCGGGGTGACCGCGGCCACGCCTAACCAGCCTGAGGTGGAAGAAATCCTGGGCACCGAGATCGGCAACGACGGCGAGCGTCTGCGCTCGGCCGGCAAGACGCTCATGCAGCGCATGAAGCTGGACTCGCTTCTGATCACCCGCGGGCGGCACGGGATGATGGCCTTCGAGCGCGGCCGTAAACCGGTCGAGATCCCCATCTATGGCAGCGACGAGGTGGCCGACGTCACCGGCGCGGGCGATACCGTGATCGCCGCCTTCACTGCGGCCCTGGCTGCCGGGGCTTCTACCGAAGAGGCGGCGCGACTGGCGAATTATGCCGGCGGCATTGTGGTCATGAAGCGCGGGACCGCGACGGTGACGCGCG
>JBIOFT010000123.1:0-11676 GCA_044447375.1 Terriglobales bacterium
ACGTTGGTGGCTTTGGAGTCGTTGTAGTACTCGACCCCCTGGATGGTGGTGACGTACTCCAGCCGGTGCTCGACGGCCTTAAACTCTTCGACCGCGCGGCGGATGCGGTGCGGCTCGCAGCCGACGATGCGTCCCACCGAGACCGCGGCCAGGGCGTTCTCCAGGTTGTGTGTGCCCTTGAGCGTGATGCCGCCGGCCGGCATGATCTCCAGGTCGTCGCTGTCTTCGCGCCAGAAGATCTTGCCGTCACGGACGAACGCGCCGCGCTCGACTGCCTTCTTGCGGCTGAACCAGTGCACCTGGGCGCGGGTTTTGCCGGCCAAGCCGGCGCAGGTGGCATCGTCAGCGTTCAAGACCGCGTGATCCTGCGCCGTCTGGTTCTCGAAGATCCGCGCCTTGGCCAGCACGTAGGCGTCAAAGCTGTGGTGGCGGTCGAGATGGTCGGGCGTGATGTTGAGGATGACCGCGATCTCCGGGTGGAAGCTCTCGATGCTCTCGAGCTGGAAACTGGAGATCTCCAGCACGTTGTAAGTATCCGAGGTCGAATCCGCAACCAGCACGATGGCGGGCGTGCCGATGTTGCCGCCCACCAGCACCTCGTATCCGCCCATGCCGATGACTTCGCCGGCGAGCGCCGTGGTGGTGGTCTTGCCGTTGGAGCCGGTGATGGCGAGGATGTGTCCCTTGAGAAATCGTGACGCCAGCTCGACCTCGCCGATGATGGGAATGCCCTGCGCGCGGGCTTTCTGCAACTGCGGTACGTCGCTGGGGACGCCCGGGCTGACCACGATCAGGTCCTGGTCGCGGAAGGTGCGCTCGCCGTGCCCGCCGCTCTCGACCGAGATGCCTTTGTCCAGCAGCGCGGGGATGGCCGAGCGAAGCTGGTCTTCGGTCTTGGCGTCAGACACGCTGACGCGCGCGCCCCGATCCTTCAAAAAGATCGCCGAGGCCACGCCCGACTTGCCGAGGCCGACGACGAGAACGCGTTTGCCTTTTACGTCCAATTTCTGAGCCGACAAGTGGAAAGTGGTAAGTGAGAAGTGGGAAGTTCGGCGGCCATCACTTTCCGCCTCTTACTTTCCACTTATCACTTTCCACTTCCCACTTTCCCCTTACCACTTCTACCACGAACTACAGTGCGCGCTAGCGCAACTTCAGCGTGGTCAGTGCAAAGAGTGCAAATACCAGCGAAGCGATCCAGAAGCGCACGATGATCTTCGACTCCGACCATCCCAGCAGCTCGAAGTGATGGTGCAGGGGCGCCATCTTGAAGATGCGCTTCCGCCGCAGCTTGTACGAGGCCACTTGCAGGATCACCGATACCGCCTCGATCACGAAGATGCCGCCGATAAAGGGCAGCAGCAGTTCCTGCTTGATGATTACGGCGACGGTACCGATGGCGCCGCCCAGGGCGAGCGACCCCACGTCGCCCATGAAGATCTCCGCCGGGTGGGCGTTATACCAGAGGAAGCCGATACTGGCGCCGACCATCGCCCCGCAAAAAATGGTCAACTCTCCGACCTGCGGCATGCGTTGCAGCTCCAGATAGCCGGCGAACACGGTGTGCCCGCTGACGTAGGTCAGCACCGCCAGCGCGGCGGCGGCGATCACGGTGCAGCCGATGGCCAGGCCGTCGAGGCCGTCCGTCAAGTTCACCGCATTCGACGAACCCACGATCACCAGCACCACGAAAAGCAGGAACGGCATAAAGGCGATGGGCCACATGTAGGGGTTGCGCATCAGGTGGTTGACCACCAGGTCGGGACGGAACCTCTTCAGGAACGGGACCATCAGGTGGGTGGAGTAGTCGCCACTGGCGGTGAGCAGCATCAGCACCACCGCCACCACCAGGCTGGTGAGGACCTGCAGCGTCAGCTTGGTCGTGCCGGTCAGGCCGAGGTTGCGGTGGTGGATCACCTTCAGGTAGTCGTCGGCAAATCCGATGGCGGCGAAGGCGAGGGTGGAGCAGACCACGATCCATACGTAGATGTTGCTGAGGTCGGCCCACAGCAGCGTGGGCACAATGATGGAGATGGCGATCAGCACCCCGCCCATGGTGGGCGTGCCGGCTTTCTTCTGGTGGGCCTTGGGGCCTTCCTCGCGGATGTACTGGCCGATCTGGAACTCGCGCAGGCGCCGAATCACCGCCGGCCCCACGATCAGCCCCGTGGCCAGCGCCGTGAGGCTGGCAAACGCCGTCCGAAACGTCAGGTAACGGAAGATGCGGAAAGGCGAGAAGAAAGGAAAAAGTTTTACGTACAACAACCAATAAAGCAATCGGCCTCCGCCTTCCTGCTGTCCAGAAAATCATTCGCAGGGTGGAGCAGGCCTTTCAGGCCTGCATTTCATGGCATGCCCTAAAGCCGGACGCAATTGACGCCGCCAATTTGCAGGGCTGAAGCCCTGCTCCACCCAAAGCCGTCCGACACCACGAATAATCCGCCGTGCGCTTCTTGGCTCCTTATTTTGCCGTAGCCGCCTGCAGGTGTGCGCGCCAAGCCTCGAGCGCGCCTTCCAGCTTCACCCCGCGCGAAGCTTTGAGCAGCACGGCGTCTTCAGGGCGCACCTCGCACGCCAGCCACTCTCCCGCCTGCTGGGGCGTCTCGACGAACTCCGCCGCCATTCCTGCCGCCCGCGCCGCTTCCACCATCTGCCGGGCTGCGCCGCGCACGCCCAGCAACACGTCGATCCCGTGCTGCGCGATAGCCGTTCCGCACTGGCGGTGCAGCTCCGGCGCCGTGGGGCCAAGTTCGAGCATCTCGCCGGCCACCACAATGCGCCGCCGTGCCGGCAGCCGGGCAAACGAAGTCACCATCGCCGCCAAGGCTTTCGGATTCGAATTGTAGCAATCATTTATTACGGTCGCGCCAGCAACCTGTGTTAACTGTCCTCGTTTGTCCTGGGGCAGGAGCGCCGCCAGCGCTTCGGCGGCTTCGGAGGGAGCAATGCCGGCCTCCAGTCCCACCGCAAACGCCGCCAGCACGTTATAAACATTGTGCAGCCCCAGCAGCGGCAGCGTGACACTCTGCCGACAGCCGCCGGCGACCAGGTCGAACGCCGAGCCCTCGAGCCCGCGCTCCTGTATGTTCTCCGCGCGCACGTCCGCCGGGCGCTCGACGCCGAACGTCACCACCTTCCCGTGGAAGTCGCGCCCGAACTGGGCGACGTATTCGTCGTCGGCATTGAGTACCGCCGTCCCGCCGGCGTGGAGGGTCTCGATCAGCTCGTACTTGGCGCGGGCGATAGCGGCGACGGAATCGAAGAACTCCAGGTGCACCGGCCCGACGTTGGTGACCACGGCCACATCATGGTGCGCAATCTCGGCCAGCGCGCGAATCTCGCCGGCATGGTTCATGCCGATCTCGATCACGGCGATCTCGTGCTCCGGTTCGAGCCGCAGCAGTTGCATGGGCAGTCCGAAGTGGTTGTTGAGATTGCCTTCGGACCTGAGGACGCGAAACCGCGGACGCAGCACCTGCGCGATGGCTTCCTTGGTAGTGGTTTTGCCGGTCGAGCCGGTGACCGCGATCAGCTTCTTCCCCCACAGCCGCCGGACGGCGGTCCCCAAGCGCTGCAACGCGGCGAGCGGATCGACAACCGCAAGCAGGCGATGCTGGTCGCCGTAGCGCGCTGCCTGTTCCCGCTGCACTACAGCCGCGAGGGCGCCGGCCGCGAGCGCCAGCTCGACGAATTCGTGGCCGTCGAGGCGCTCGCCGGTCACCGCAAAAAACAGCTCGCTGGGAGCGACGGTGCGCGAGTCGATGGAGTATCCGCCGGCGACCGCACCGGCATCGAATGCGCCGGTGGCGCCGATGAACTCGGCGATCCGTCCCAACGGCAGCCTCATCGCGCCGCCTTTCCCGAGACCGCACAGGCCTCGTAGCCGAGCGAACGCAGTACCTCGCGCGCTACCTCGACATCATCGAACGGCGCCGCGCCCTCGCGCGTGATCTGCAGCTTCTCGTGTCCTTTACCGGCGATCAGCACGATGTCCCCGGGACGCGCTTCGTCGATGGCCAACATGATTGCCTTGCGGCGGTCGGGCTCCATGGTATAGCGGACATTGGTTCGCTGAAGCCCCGGCAGCACGTCATTGATGATGGCCAGCGGGTCTTCGCTGCGGGGATTGTCGGAGGTGACGACCACGAAATCGCTGCCCCGCCCGGCGGCTTCGCCCATCAGCGGGCGCTTGGTGCGGTCGCGATCGCCGCCGCAGCCGAAAACCGTGATCACCCGTCCACGATCCTTGCTGACCAGGGCGCGCGCCAGCGCCATCAGGTTGCGCAACGCGTCGTCGGTGTGGGCGTAGTCCACGACCACGTAAAAACCCTGGCCACACTCCACGCGCTCAAAGCGTCCCGGCACACTCGTGAGCGAGGCCACGCCCTTCTCGATGGCCTGCGCCGAGCAGTCGCGCCCATAGGCAGCCGCGGCCGCCGCCAGAATGTTGTATACGTTCACCCGCCCCACCAGCGGCGACCAGATGGGAATGCTGCCCGCCGGCATAACGATATCGAAGCGCGTGCCGTTGCGGCCAGTGTCGACTTTGTCCGCGCGGAAATCGCCGGCGGCGATGCCGTAGGTGATGCGCAGCTCCGACTTGCTCGCCTGCGCCAGCTTGGCGCCGTACTCATCCTCAATGTTGAAAATGGCCGCCCGCGGCGGTTCGGTGCCGCACCCGCGAAACAGTATGCCCTTGGAATCGAAGTACCGCTCCATGGTCTGGTGGTAGTCGAGGTGGTCGCGCGTAAGGTTGGTGAACACCGCCAGGTCGAAGGGAATCCCGTAAACGCGCTGCTGTTCCAGGGCGTGGGACGAAACCTCCATCACCGCCTCGGTTGCTCCCGCTCCCAGCGCCTGGGAGAACAGTTGCGCGAGTTCCAGCGCCTCCGGCGTGGTGTGCGGCGCGGGCAGGACTTTGCCGGCGACGTGGTACTCGACCGTCCCGACCAGCGCGCTCTTGCGGCCGGCGGCGCACAGAATGGATTCGATCAGAAAGCTGGTCGTGGTCTTGCCGTTGGTTCCGGTAATGCCGGTGATGCGCAGCTTCTCCGCCGGGCGGCGATAGAAGTTGGCGCTGATGCGGGCCAGCGCGCGCCGTCCGTGCGGGACTTGCGCCCAGGCCACGGCCGGGCGCGGCTTCTCCTGCGCGGAATCGGTGACCACCGCCGCCGCGCCGTTGGCGATGGCGGCATCGATGTAGCGGTTGCCGTCGCTGGTCTCGCCGCGCATGGCAACGAAGCAGTCGCCCGGCTTCAACCGGCGCGAGTCGTACTCCACGCCGGAAATCTCGGCATTGCCGCTCTGAAGCAGGACTTCAGCCCCGTCAAGGAGGTGAAGGAAGGTCATTGTTTGAAAATTATAGCTGAGCGGGTATTTCGGAATTATGCCTTCAACAATCTCAGCTTTCTCTGGAATGCCTCGGAACCTCTCTTTTACAGCCCTCTAGTGTGGTGCAGGTTTCTTGTTCGGCTTCGTATGGACTGCCTTCGGTAAAGAGGGTTGGGCACTACTTCATCAAACGTCATCGGCAGCCTTAGCCGCTTTTGCTTTCCGCCGCTCATGTGTTGACCCTTCTCTGTCGTAGAGAACCGTTACCGCGCCTGCTCTTGTGATGCTGCCCACAATTGGCGACTCGTACTGGTTGATGATCTCACGCATCTTCGGCAGCGCTGCCACGAGCGCTTGCGCCATCTCTGCACCGTTCATGTTGCCGGCGGAGAAGTAAAACTCCCGTACACGATGACGCCGAACCGCCGCTCGTTCTACATCGTTATAGCGATTCCTTTTGTCTTTGGTGAGGACAATCCAACCCCAATCTGCAACTTGCGGCAGCCACACTTCGTCCTCTTCCCCGCGCTGGAAGTGCGCTTCATGGCGCTCAAAACGAACCTGGCTGGCCGCTAGAGCGTCCAATATCGGCTTGCAGTTTTGCAGATTCTCATCCAGGTAGAGGACGAAATCATCAAGCTGCAATTGCTCTTGTTTCCCAGCGGATCGCCTCCTCGATCTGTTTTTCTTCGAGGCCATACTCTCTGGCTAAGTCGGGAATCGACTCTCGGGCATTGAACCGTGCTGCGATTACAGCGGTCGAAACCCCTGTGCCAGCTACCACCGGCTTACCAAAACCGACCGCGGGGTTAATCACGATGTATTTGGGCTCCTCAGGGCTGCGCTCTCGCACAAAGGGATAGAACTTAAATGTGTGTTTGTCGTATTCGATCCGTTCGAGATGAACCTTCACGATCTCCGGGATTTCGTACTGACCGAACTTCTTCGGACGCGAGATATTAATCACGCCGTCGAGTTCATTCAGGAGCAGGTCAACTCGATTGGTGTAGAGCGATTTCTCGATGAGCGGATGGCTCAGCCCGTTGCGGCTGAGGTTTGCTATCGCTCTTCTGATTCTGGACACGTGCAGATCGTAGATAGAACGCATTGCCGCAAGCATGTGGCACTCAAGTAGATTCATGAAGGACAACACGCGGGGATGCTTGCTGGCGGCGCGAATGAGAGGCTTGGCCACACCGCGCCCAAAAGCCCAATATTCCAGTGTCTTTATGGGCACACGGAGATAAAGAGCTGCCTCAGAGAGACCATACAGCGGAAGCTCTAGCTCGTCTTGAACCACGCTCTTCATCTCCGCTCACCGATCCGAAAGCAAGGAATGATACTCGCTTTGGTTCTTAGCCCCAAAGCGCCCTTTAAGTTCCTCACGGCTTAAACCGCACCGCCACGCGGCCGCCGGGAGCGATGCGCGAGCCCGCCGCCGGAGCCTGCTCGCGGGCCACGCCGTCGCCGATCACGTCGATCTCAAAGCCGGTTTCCTGCGCCAACTCCACAGCAGCGCGTACCGGCTTGCCGATCAGCGATGGCACCACCAAGCCTCCGCTTTCGACATCCATTACCACCGTTCCCGACGTGGGCATGAGGCTCGCTTGCGTCTGAGCGGCCGCCGGTGCTGCCGTCGGAGCCGAGGCGGCTGGCGGTTTCTCCCCCGGCATATCGGCCACGGCCATCTCCAGACCACCCGCCAGCCGGTCGGGCGAACCTTCGTCCAGGTCGGAGTTCCTTAGCTTCGACGCGAGCGCGCGCGGCGCCTTGACGTCGGTGTCATGCGGCACGTTCAGGTATTCGAGCGCCTGCTGCATGACGCGCTGGAAGACCGGCGCGCAGACCTGGCCGCCCTGGTGCAAGCCCACCGCGGAATCGAGGATCACCACCACGGTCAGCGCGGGATTGTTGATGGGCGCGAACCCGGCGAAGGAACCGACGTACTTCGTCCGCGAATAGGCGCCGGTCGAAGGATCGACCTTCTGCGCCGTGCCGGTCTTGCCGGCGGCGCTGAAGCCATCCAGTTGCGCCTTGCGGCCGGTGCCGCGCAGCACCACTTGCTGCAGCATCATCTTCATCTGCGCCGCGGTGAGGTTGGAGATCACCCGCCGCTGTTCCGCCGGCGCAGCGCTGCCGGGATGATCGGCAACTTCGCGCAATCCTCCTTGCGGCGCGGCCACGATGTGCGGCGCCTGCCAGACGCCGTCGTTGGCGATGGTCGAGACCATCCCGGCCAGTTGGATTGCCGATATTCCGATCTCCTGCCCCATGGAGATAGCGCCGATCGAGACCTTCGACCAGCGGCTCACCGGCTTGGCCAGCCCCGCGCGTCTCGCCCGGCAGTTCGATGCCGGTCTGCGCTCCCACGCCGAAGGCGCGGATGTAGTGGTCGAAGCGCTCCTCGCCCAGGCGCAGGCCGAGCTTGATAGCGCCCACGTCGCTGGAGTGGGCGATGATGTCGGTAACCGGAATGAGGCCGAACTTCTCGTGGTCGCGGATGCGCATGCCGGCGATCACGATGGCGCCCATCTGGCAGTCGATGAGTTCATCCGGCCGCGTGAGCTTCTCTTCCAGCGCGGCGGCAACGGTCACCATCTTGAAGGTCGAGCCCGGCTCGTAGACGTCGCTCACCGCGTGGTTCTTCAGGAATGCCGTGGGAACTTTGTTGAAGGTGTTGGGATTGAACGTCGGGCGATTGGCCAGCGCCAGCACTTCGCCGGTGTGCGGATTGGTGACGATGATGGTACCGGCGATCGCCTTGGTCTGCTCCATGGCGGTCTGCAGCTCGCGCTCGGCGATGTACTGGATGTTCTGATCCACGGTGAGCACTACGTTCTGGCCGGGATCGGGCTGGCGCTCCACCCGTCCGAACCAGTGCCGGCGCGCGTCCATACTGATGAGCATCTTGCCCGGCATGCCGCGCAGGTGCTCGTCGTACTCCCGCTCGATGCCGCCCAGCCCCTCGTCGTCCATGCCCACATAGCCCATCACCTGCGCCGCCAGTTCGCGCTTGGGATAAAAGCGCTTGGGCTCCTTCTGGGAGTAGATGCCTTTCAGATTTAGCGCCCGTACGCGCGCTGCCAGGTCGGCATCCACTTTGCGTGCTACCCAGCAGAAAGCATGCGAGGCTTTCATGTGGGCCAGGAGTTCGCGCGAATCTACATTGAGGATGCGCCCCAGCAGAGCCGCCGTGCCGGCCTGGTCGGGGATTTCCGCCGGCACCGCGAAGATGGAGTCCACCATCACCGACATCGCCAGCTCGCGGCCGTTGCGGTCGTAGATGATGCCCCGCCGCGGCGAAACCTCGATGCTGCGCTGCTGCTGGCGCTGCGCCCGTTGCGTGAAGTCGCCGTAGCGGAGCACCTGCAGGTCCACCAGGCGCAGCCCGATCGCACCCGTCCACAGAACAAGGATCCCGCTCAGAGCATAGAGACGCCGGGTGCTGTCCCAAGATGAAGGTGAAGTCTTGCTAAAACGCGTGAAGGATCGTGCAAGGAATGCGCGCAGGCGAGTGAAGGCTGACATTTTGGGGCTACTCGAGGAGACAACCCCCACCCTTGGCAAAACCGGCCAAGGGTAGGGCACCCTCAGAGATTATTGCGGCGAAACCACGGCCAGGTTGCGCACGGCGTCGGAAACGCGCGCCATCACCGGAGCTCCCGGATCGATGCTGTCGCCGCCGGCGTCAAGGCGCACTACCTGTCCCGCCTGGGGAGCGACCAGTCCCATCCGGCGGGCCAGCAGGTCGATGCGCTGCGGGTCGCGCAACGACGCCTCTTCCAGGTGCAGCGCCCGGTTCATCTCCACCAGGCCGTCGCGCTGCGCCCGCAACTGCTCCACCCGGTAGCCGCACTCGATGGCGCTGAAGTGCTGCCAGGCGTACACCATCACCAGCAGGAACAGCAGCACGGTGGTGCCCAAGAACATGGCCATCTCGCGGGTGTGTTTGGGATCGCTCACCTTCACCAGGCGCGAGTTGTCGATGCGCTTGGCGAAGTAGATCTCCGGCGTCGAGCCGCGAGACTGCCGACGTACTGCCGCAGGTGCCGCCAGGGTGCCCATGGAATGCTCCTATGCCACTTCCATCAGTTGTTCGCCGTAAGACGGCTCGAGCAGATAAGCCACCGGCAGGTTGAGGTCCTCTTCCTGCAGGCTCTCCGCCGGCTCGGCCGCAGCCCAGGACTCCGCGCTCTCGACTGTCGCGATCAACTGCTCGATCATCGTTCCCGTGTACATCGTCCACCTCCGTCGTGTTGCCTACCCAGCCCCTGAAAAGTCTTTCGGGACAGCGCCGCTCCTAAGGAAGGATCGTTCTGTGGAACCGCGTTTTGCCCGTTTGTGTGGAGGCAACCGCCGTCCCGAAACTTGTCGCCGGCCTTGCCGGCTAAACTCTTTCCGCCGCGCGCAACTTGGCGCTGCGGGACCTTGCATTGCGACCGACCTCGGCTGCGCTCGCGGTCACCGGCTTCTTCGTCAATACACGGTAGAGGCCGCTGCGCTCGCCTTCGCGGAGAGCGTCCTTCACTCTCCGGTCTTCCAGGGAGTGGAAGCTGATGATTACCAGCCTTCCCCCCGGCTTCAGCACCTGGGGCGCGCTTGCAAGCAGCGCCTCCAGGTCTTCCAGTTCGCGGTTTACGAAGATTCGGATTGCCTGGAAAGTGCGGGTCGCCGGATGGATTCGCTCGGAGCCGTGTTTCATTGACCGGCTCGCGGCCGATATAACATCGGAAAGATGCTTGGTCGTACGTATCGGCCGCGACCGGACAATGGCTCTGGCGATTCTCCGCGACCTCCTTTCCTCACCGAATTCGTAAATCACATCGGCGAGTGTTCGCTCGTCGAGGCGATTTACCACTTGATCGGCGGTACGCTCGCTGCGCGGGTCCATGCGCATGTCGAGCGGCCCTTCCGCCTGAAAGCTGAATCCTCGCGCGGCATCTTCGAGCTGCATTGAGCTGAGCCCCAGATCGGCCAGCAGGCCGTCGGCCGACTGCGGCGCGACCAGCTTGCCGACTTCTGCGAAGCTCGCGTTCACCAGCTCGATCTGCGGCCAGTCGCCCGCGAGTTCCGCGGGCGGCCGGTCCAGATGCCGGCGCGCGATCTCCAGCGCTGCGGGATCCTTATCGAGGCCAATCAAACGACCCGGTGCGCCGAGGCGTTTTGCGATTTCGTAACTGTGCCCGGCCCAACCGAGGGTCGCGTCGATACAAGTTCCACCGCGCCGGATGGCTAAAAAGTCGATCGCTTCTTGTAAAAGAACTGCGACGTGGCCAACTTCCGTCTTGCCACCACGCCCGCCCCGCTTGGGGGCGTCTGACTCCCCAAACTCGTCGTCCACCGCTAGATGCCCAACCCGTCGAGAGTCGCCTCATCCTCAGCCGTGAATGCGTTCTCTTCGATCTCCTTGCGGTACGCCTCCAGGTTGCGGACTTCCAGGTAGGTCAGCATCCCTACCACGGCCACCTCGCCCTTCACTTGCGCCGCTTCCCGCAGCAGCGAGGGCACCAGCAGCCGGCCCTGGTTGTCCATCTCCACCGCCTGGCCGTAATAGTTGGTGCGGTCCAAAAACTTTTTCTTGGTCGGGTTGAAGGTCGAGAGGCGCGCCAGCTTCTCCTCGATGCGCTGCCATTCCTCGAACGGATAAATCTGCGCGCGCTTCCCATCCAGGCTGGTGATGTAGTACTGACCGCCCGAGTACTTCTCGTCCACCACGCGCTTGAATTCCGCCGGGACCTTGAGCCGTCCCTTTTCGTCCACGCGGGCTGGATGGTTGCCGCGAAACATACTTCCCAACCTCTCCCCGATTCCCTAAACTTCTAGGGGCTGCCAGGGAGGCGAAAACGGTCAAAAGCGGGCTGATTGCGGGTTGGTTGGCGTCGTTTCTTGGGGGTCGGTTAGTCATCCCACTCCCAGTCACCGCGCTCCACCGGCAATCTCATTTGCACCACTTTCAACCACTTTGTTCCACATCCTACACCTAAGTTATGCCGTGTCAATAGGATTTTTTTAGGTATCTGGTGGAAATACTGTCAGGCCACAGCCGAAGGTGAGGGACCCGACCCCTAGACGCTGAACTCGCCTCACCTACAAGGGCTGGGGTTTACCAGGATGGTTCACCCGGCCCGCGCGCGCGCCCGATTCGCGAATCAAATTCTGCCGTCCGCGCCAGAGCGTGCGTAACACTCGCGCGCAGCTTTGCACCCTCCTGAAATTTTCCTGGCCACCTAAGGAGACTCTGAACAAGTTCTGCCTTATCCACAAGAAGTAAAGTTAGAGTGGGGAAAGCGGGAGGATTCGCAGAGGAATGAGACAGGAGACACTGGCGATGATGAACGGATTTGA